>JAJYZJ010000034.1 GCA_021800035.1 archaeon | reverse complement strand
AGGTATCGTCGAGATTGCTCGGGCTGGACGGCGTAGCTGACGTGTATTACGACATTACACCAAAGCCACCCGCAACCATAGAGTACGAGTAGCCGAGCGCGTACCTCGATTATGTTCCGCTGAATCCGTCTTGAATAGAGAAGGCGTTGGAATCGCCTCCGGCGCTAGACTGAATCCAGTATGAAACCACTAATTGCCGAGTTTCAAGCGGAACCAATTCAATCCAATCCCTAAACCAAGACTGGCTCTGAGCTTCTACTACAGTGCGAAGATGTAAGAAAAAGTCCGGATCAAAGTTCTGTGAATACTTTTACGGGCTTGCCGTTTTCGATTCGCTCGCGCCACCTGTCGGTGATGGCGACCAAGAATGAATAACCTACCACCTTCCCGCGAGCAGTTTTCACGAGACCAGTAAGTGCTTCCTGCGTCTCCCCGCTACGCACAAGGTCATCAACAATAAGGCAATTTGCGCCCCGCTGTATTGAATCAATTGGCGCATAGGCGCTCACCGTTAGGCCGGTATCCGCGATGCGCGCTTCAAAGTTCCAGAAGCGTTTCACCCCCTTTTCGCGCTCTTTCTTGGCAATGGTGAGGGGGGCTCCGAGAAGCTCTGAGAGAAGTGTAGCGAAGGGTATTCCGTCTGAAGCCATCGTGACCACATTGTCCACGCGAACGTCCGCAAAGTAGGAAGCAGTTTCTGAAGCGGCAAGCTTGAGCAGTCGAGTGGATGCCAATAGTTTGGTGTCGTCCACCATGCCCAGCCCGTCCACCCGAACCTTTGAGCGCACCAGTTTTCCAAGCTCCGCGATTTCCGAGAGCTGCGATATCAGCTTGCGCGCACGTGCCTCTGTGGGCAAGACTCTGGCATTTACATACCTGCTCAGCGCAGCAGGAGCAAGCCCAGTTTTTTTCGAGAGTTCGTCGTACTTGTGCCCTTCCTTGACGGCGGCGAGATAATCCACTGCAGCAAGTCGAAACCTGACCGAGGACCCTTTGTCAACTGGCTTGGTTTTCCTTCTTCTCAACCACTTCCCTCCAAGTCAGTCGGGGGTTCCTTGCAGCGTCGGCCTCATCTAGCCTTGCCACGGAGGTGGTAGACGGCTCCAGGCTCAGGTCCCTATCCAGCGTTCCAAGGAGGCCGTCGATATAATCGTCCACTTCTGCCTTGGTTTCCGATTCCGTGAACTCAATCATAAGAGCCTCCTCGACAATCTGGGGAAAGTAAATCGTGGGGGCGTGGCCGCTACCGAGAACGCCCTTTGCTATATCCAGCGCGCGTTTGCCGCTTCCTCTGGCCGAAGCCACGAACTCGTGCTTTCTTCTTTTGTCACGTCCAAAAGGCAGCGCCAGCCTCTCCGAGACGCGCTTGGCTGCGTAATTCGTAGTGAGAACCGCGTCCCGCGTCGCTTGGCGGAGGCCATCTCCTCCCAGCGCCCGGATATAGAAATAGGCTCTCAGGAGCACACCAAAGTTCCCGAGCCCTTCCCTTACGCGTCCGACTGATTTCTCAGAGCCGTTTTCGAGCGAGTATGTTCCGTCCGGGCGCTTCTTTACTCTTGGCCCCGGAAGATAGTCCTCAAGATCCGAGCGCACTGCTACTGGGCCAGCGCCGGGCCCGCCCCCACCGTGTGGGGTTGAAAACGCCTTGTGGAGATTCAGGTGCGCAATATCGAACCCGAAGTCGCCCGGTCTCGCCACTCCGTTCAGTGCGTTCATGTTCGCTCCGTCAAAATACATGAGCCCGCCCGCGTCGTGGACCAGTTCGCAAATGTGCTTGACGTTTCGCTCGAAAATCCCGAGAGTGTTTGGCACGGTCACCATGAACGCTGCGACTCTGTAGCTCAACAGCGATTCGAGCGAGCCAATGTCAGTTTCGCCGTCGTGGCTGGGTACCTTGACCACCTCGAAACCCGCCATTGCAGCGCTTGCAAAGTTGCTGCCGTGTGCCGTGTCCGGGATAAGCACTTGCTTCCTGCGTCCAAGCTCGCCCTTGTCCCTGAAGTAGGCTTTTGTAATCAGCATTCCAGTGAATTCCCCCTGAGAGCCCGCCGCAGGCTGCAAACTGACGGCATCCATTCCCGTGATCTCGCTGAGGAGCGACTCAAGCGACCAGAGAACTTCGAGCGCTCCCTGCACGGTTTCGGGTGACTGGCCCGGATGTATGTCTGCAAAGCCTGGAAACTGGGCTATCAGGTCATTCAGTTTTGGATTGTACTTCATCGTGCAGCTCCCCAGAGGATAGGTGCCGCAGTCCACGCCATAGTTCATCTGTGAAAGCCGGGTGTAATGCCTTATCACCCTGAGCTCAGATAGTTCGGGAAGTTCGAGCGGCGAAGATCGCCTGAGAGCTCGGTCGAGCTCAGACGCAGTTCCAGACAACCCTGTCAGGAGCAGCTGCTCTCTTGCTTTCTGGCCCAGCTCTACGAGAAGAGGCTCGTTTACTGCCTCCGAACTCGAGTAGATCGCCTGTCGAAACTTCAATCTGAAGCCTCTTCCAGCGAGCTCCTGAGCTCTTCAACGTGTTCGATGGTGGTGAGTTCCGTTACGGCGCCAAGGTAAAGCTGTCCAGCCCCAGAAACACGAATCTTGGAAGCCACGGGCCCGACCACTCCCCTGCGCTTGAACGCCTCTACGAGTTTCCGGCCGTCTCCCATAAAGCGGAATGAAAAATCCTGGTAGCTCGTTCCACTGAATGCAGGTGCCACCACGGAACCCACCTTCGCGATTTCTTTCTGAACATATCTCGTGTTTGAAAGGATCACTTGAGCAGTGTTGCGCAGTCCACTTGTTCCGAGCAACGCAAGATAAGCGGCATTGGCGAGTGCGTTTATCGAGCTATTCGTCGTGATGTTCGACGTAGCTTTTTCTCGCCTGATGTGCTGCTCTCTCGTCTGAAGTGTTATCACGTAGCCCCGCCTCTTATTCGCGTCAACGGTTGCGCCTACCAATCTGCCAGGGGCGGCGCGCACGTGCTCTCTTTTTGTTGCGAATATTCCGAGCCCGGGCCCCCCAAAGGACATCGGGAAACCCACGCCTTCTCCCACGGCAATATCCGCGCCGTTTTCCCTCGGAGGCTTGACTAGTGCGAGCGAAATCAGGTCGAAGCCCTGACAGAAGAGCGCCCCCTTCTCATGGGCGAGCTCCGCGAGTTCTGAAAGCCTGGGTTCTAGTATGCCGAAATAGTTCGGGCTCTCCGCATATACAAGCGAAGCTTCTTCGCTGATCAAGCTGGAGGCTTCTGCAAGCTCAAGCTCCCCGCTCTGCTCGTTTGGCTGCGATTGCAGCACCTCCATATCCGCTCCAAAACAGTAAGTCCTGAGAATCTCGAGCCTTTCGGGATTTACCGCGCCGCAAACAACTACGCGCTTGCGTCCGTTGAGTCTGTGCGCCATGTATGCGGCCTCTCCCAAGCACGTGCCGTAGGTATAATGGGACGCGTTGACCGTATCCAGCCCCGTGAGCTCTGCAATCATGGACTGGTATTCGAATATGGCCTGCAGCATGCCCTGCGAAATTTCGGGCTGGTAAGGAGTGTAAGACGTAAGGAACTCCCCGCGCTCGACGAGCTTCTGAGCGGCCGCAGGCAGGTAATGCTGATGACTTGTTCCTCCGAGAAAGAATGGCCGGCCAGTTGCGCTCAGGTTCCTGGATGCAAGTCTAAGAGCTTCCTGGAATAGCTCTCTCTCAGAAAGAGGCTGCGGAAGCGCCTCAGGTCTCCAGGTTTCGGGAATATCATCAAAGAGTTGATCAGCATCACTTACTCCTATGAATGAGAGCATCTCCGCCCGCTCGGCCGGAGTCAGCCCGAGATACGGATGAGTGAACCCATCTGCTCTCGGGCGCTCCCCCATTTCCTAGCTCAACCCCGCAATCAGATTTGCATACGAGTCTGGACCGAGCAGTTTTGCGCGCTCGGAGCCAAGCTCAGATGGAGCGAGCTTGAACAGCCAGCCCTTTGCATAAGGCTCTGCGTTCACGAGCCCTGGATTGGAAGACAGTTCGGGGTTCACTTCTTTGACTTCGCCAGTGAGTGGGGAATAGATGTCAGACACCGCTTTGTAGGACTCTATCGTGGCGGCTGTTTGCATAAATGCAAGTTTCGAGCCCACCTTGGGCAGGTCAATCACCACCACGTCTCCCAGTTTCGATTGGGCGTAATCAGTGATCCCCACTACGCAAATTCCTCCCTCGCCGAGAACCCTTACCCACTCGTGCTCCTTTGTGTAAAGCAGATCCTGAGGAACAGAGGACATCTCGGAATCTCTTTCCGAGGGCTACTTAAGCATCAGCCATCAAGCGAACACGCTTCCGGAAAGCTGCCCTTTTATCTGGTCGCCATAGCGCAGCTCGAGAGCTATTTAGCGGGAAGCCGCTAGGCTGCACAGGTCGAGCTATCGCTCACGGGCCCCGGTTGACAGGCACGAGCGCTTCGGCCGTGAAAAGATGTCACTGCTTCCTGATGAACGGAGGCTTCGTAAGCGATGCGCTAAGCAATCTTCCTCGCAGGTTCACGGTTAGCTCACTTCCCGGCTGCATGTTCGCTGGGAAGAAACCCATGCCGATACCTCTTCTCAGTACGGGAGAAAGCGTCCCTGAAGTAAGCACGCCCACTTTCCTTCCCCCGCTCAGCACCTCGGAACCACCCCGAAGAACCGCGGGCTGGTCGGTCAGCACACCCCGGAATCGCCGTGTGGCCGCTTTTCCGACAATCGCGCTTTTCCCAACAAAATCCTTGCTGAAATCTATCAGCTTTTCTGCGCCCATTTCGAGGGGCGTGACTTCTTCCGTAACATCCACACAGCCTAGCGGATAACCCATCTCAAGCCGGAGCGTATCACGCGCTCCCAGGCCGCAGGGCTGAACGCCCGACTCGAGCAATCTTTCGAAAACTTCTCCGACCGCGGGGCCACTACCGATGAGTTCTGCGCCATCTTCTCCGGTGTAACCGCTGCGACTCACAATAAGCGAGTCACGTATGACGAACTTGAATCTACCGAGCTCCCGAATGTCAGCTCCCAGAATGGCACGCAGGGTTTGCGCGGCGAGGGGACCCTGGACCGCGATCATCGCCCTGTCTGGGCCTTCGTGGCGCAGTTTGGCCCGGTAATTTCCCGCGGAAACAAGTCTGGCGAGCCAATCATTCACCCTGGTTTCGGTGCACGCGTTTGTCACGAACAGAAAGTGTTCGTCTTCCAGCCTGAACACGATTCCGTCATCGATGATTCCACCATTCTCGTTCAGCATGTGCGTGTAGCGCATGTCGCCCGCCCCGAGTCCTGAAATCCCGGCGTCGCACGCGTACTCAAGCAGCTTTTCGGCATCGGCGCCTTCAATATCTGTTCTATTCATGTGCGAGATGTCGAAGACCCCGGCTGCATTTCTGACCGCGAGATGCTCCTTTTCTATAGAACTGAACCAGACCGGCATATCCCAGCCGTTGAACTCTATCATTCTCGCCTTTCCGGCGTACAGGTGGTGAAGTGCTGTTTCGCGCAATCTGGACAATCCCCGATTCGCCCTCCTGCAAGCTTACAAGCTTAATGCAACTTTGCGCCAGCGTTTTCATTCGGGCCGGGTGGACTGGCCGCGAACTCGTCGGGTTTCCTCTTGAACATGGTTTCGCAGGTTATCCCGCAGAAATAATAACGCCTCTTCTTGTAGCTCACCATGTACTTTCCCTGCTCGACTTCCTTGCCGCACACTGGGTCCATCATGGATGTCTGCCCCCGCTCGCCCCGAATCTGGATGAAACTTCTTCATAGACCTGGGCCACACGCTCTGAGGACTCTGCGAGGTGGCAACGTTTTGAGCTCTCGAAGCCGGCGTTGCCCATTCTCTCACCCCGCTCTCCCATGCAGAGAAGGAGCTTCTCGGCAAGCTCGGCATCGTCGCCAGCCCTGAAGACGTAACCATTCACCCCATCCACGACCAGTTCTGAGGCGCCAGTCCCTGAGCTCACAACCACTGGCTTCCTGTGAAGCCAGCCTTCGAGCACGGTGATACCGAAGCCTTCGATGCTGCTCGTGAGCAGTACCGCGCACGAAATACCGTACGCTGCTTCGAGCGTGCGCTTCGTGGCATGCCCCACAAATGTTACATTCTCGGCTACGCCGAGCTGTCTTGCCAGCTCCTCGAGCTCGGCCTTCCAGCCTGCGGCTTTGCCGTAGCTCAGCCCTCCTCTTTCGCTCGAAGAAAAGCTTCCGTTACCTATGAGCGCGAGCCTGAGTTTCTCCTTTCCCTTCAGGCGGGAGAGCGCCCGAATTGCTACATCCTGGGATTTTATTCTGTCCATCCGGGCTACGAGCGAGAGCAGCTTCTCATCTGGACGAAGGCCCACTTTGTCCCGGAACTCCTGCGCCGCCTCCTTTGTCAGCCCATTCCACTCGGCGGGGTCTACGAAGGGGTATATCTGGTATGCCACGCCCCGGAATGAGCTTCTTATCAGGCCTTCAAGGTCCCTTCGCGTGCTCACGACTACTGCGTCAAAGCCCTCCATCGCTTTGATTACAAAGTGGTGAGTCTTCTGGCTGAGGCTCTCCGGCGAAAACGGTACGTGCCACCTGAGCACCGCGGGAGCGGACGGGCCGATCAGCCCCCCCACGAGGAGCTGCTGGAAATCCTGAATGTCAAACAGGTCCACGTCCCCAACCAGCTCCAGCAGTTTCTCTACGTTCGAGGTGTTGTATTTCACATAGGCAAAGTAATCCAGCTCTTCGAATTTTCCTTCACCGAGGCCGTGCAGCTCATTCCAGAGTCTCTCCTTGTAGGCTGTATACCTTTTCAGGGCACCAGTTTCGATTTCAACGTGAGAGACGATGATTCCGTCCATGAGTACTCTGGGTGGAAAGTTCACGCCCAGGCTGACCCAGTAGGCCTTGGAAACTCGACCTGTCTGGAGAAGTCGCTTGAGCATCGGGTAGACCATGGCAGTGACACCACCGGGAGAAAAGTCGTAATCTACGCCCTCTTCGAGATTCTGGGGTGCTACGGGGTCCTCGATTTTTCCGTACTTCTCCATTAGCTCATCGAGCGTGAGTTTGAACCTTATGACAGGTGTCTGGCTGTTAACGCAGATCTTCAAGTGTTTCTGCACCCCGCGCGCCTAACCAAGCCGCTCACCACGCACACTGGATAAGGTTAGAGTGCGTCACTTATAGCGCTTACATCCCACCGGTTGTCAAATGAGCACATCCTGGGTGGCTTCTTCAGCGCCAATCAGGGAAGAGCGCAGCCAGTGCTTCCGCTACACCTTCCCCGTTCGGCTTCGCAGACACATAATTCGCAATCGCCTTTAGGCTTTCCACCGAATTTTCGAGCGCCACTCGGACGTCGCACATCCTGAAGAGCGACAAATCGTTTTCACCATCTCCCACGCAGTAGAGCCTGGGGGAGCGGAGCTTCAGGAGCTCTAGGCAGGCAGAGAATCCTCTCGCTTTGTCCACTCCGCGCGGAAGTATCATGGCGCGGTCCTTGTTCAGCTCGACCGAGGCGAGCGAGCGGTCAATCAGTCCTTCCGCTCGCCCGAGCTCCTCCCGTGAGATGGATACAATGATTTCTTCGCACCCAGCCGGAAAGTGGGCGAGGAGCGTCCCTCTTACCCGCTCCCATTCCGGCGGAGCTAGGCTCACCCTCCGACCGCTCGCAAGCACAAGAGCTCCGTTTTCTGCGACAAGACCATCGGGCGAAAGCGCGCGGCTCATTCGCTCGGCCTCCGCAAAGCAACGCCCGGTGACAATCACCACCCTTACCCCGATCTCCCTGATACGGGAGAGAGCTGCGTGCACACGAGTGCTTACCATCTGGCCGGGCAGGGCCAGTGTGCCGTCAAAATCTATCGCGATGACACTTGTGTTTTGGGTGGCTGTCACAGGGACACCAATCCATTTTCGGAATATGTCTGGACATCAGGATACCGGGCGTGAGGAACATTGCGAATTTTGGGTGTTCGGAAGTGCCCGGGAGCGGTCCATGTTCCGGCTTTCATGCTGGATTCGTCCATCGCAGTTTCCAGTCTGACGCCCGCAATATCTGCATTTTTCTCTGCAGGTTCTGGGCGCTCAATGCTGCACGGTTTCCCATCAGCGTGCGCTTGTGCTCCTGTGGTCAAGTCCGGCCCACCCAGTACGAAAGTCAGCTGTGCCGGAGCGACTTCTGATTCGTTTCGCAGGTTCAGACCTTGACACGGCTGATTCTTCCAGGCTTCGGCTCGAATATCACGTTATCCGCTCGCTTGAGTTTCAGGAACTTTGTGATGCTTTCTTCGGTAAACTCCTGTTCAAGGCACTTCTGGCGGAAATCGGCTTCGAGCACGCCGTCCGGGCCGGCCTGTTCTATCATTGAGGAGAGTATCCTATCCAGCCTCTGCATCAGGTTCAGTTCGCGCGTGGTGCGGCCCATTGATATCGTGTTCAGGTCAGAGGTCTCCGCGCCGCCTACACGCACTCCAATACCTTCCAGAAACACGTTGTAAAGCCTGATGGCTGCGTCCGCGTCAGCAGCTACTGCAGTCCGGGAAAGTCTAAGCCTCGCGTGAGCCTTCGTCAGGCGCACAAGCCCCTCGAGCTGGCGAGTAGTGATGACCACAGGCGAATCTGGGCTCTCGCTCTTTCTGCGCATCTCAGAATAAAATGAGTTCAGCCGTTCTGCGGCTTCGGGCGAGAGTTCGGGAAATATGTTGTGCCGCGCGTAGGCAAGATACTTCCTTATTACGTCTGAAGTGTAAGGCACGTTCGCCTGACCCTGGCCACGCACCTTGAGCACGAAATCTGCAAGCTCCTTGTCGCGCTTTTCGTCCGGTTTGTCTTCTATGATAAAGATAAGGTCGAACCTGCTCAGAATGGTGGGCGGCAAATTAATGTTGTCCGCGACGCTTCGCTCGCGCTGGTACTTCCCGAATGTTGGGTTGCCAGCAGAGATGACCCCGCAGCGCGCGTTCAGTGTAGCGTGTATACCCGCTTTGCTGATCGTTATCGTCTGCTGCTCGAGCGCCTCGTGAATCGCGCTCCTGTCGTTTTCGTCCATTTTATCCAGCTCATCCAGCAGGCACACGCCCGAATCGGCGAGCACCATCGCGCCAGCTTCGAGCATGAATTCTCCTCGCTGGTCCCTGATTACGGCCGCAGTGAGCCCAACACCGCTCGAGCCCTTGCCGCTCGTATAGATTCCTCTCGGAACGAGTTTAGAGACTGCCTGAAGCAGCTGGCTCTTACCTGTTCCCGGGTCGCCGAGCAGCAGTATATGGCTGTCACCACGCACACGCGTACCATCCGGCAGCGTGACCGCGGGAGCTCCTACGAGAGCGAGAAGTACCGCTTCCTTGACGTCGCCCATTCCGTAAATTCCGGGCGCAATCGATTCGACCAGCTTTACTTTGAGCCAAGGGTCGAGGCTCATCTTCCTTATTTCCTCTAGGTCCTTTCCTGAAAGTTCGAACGATTCGAACTCCTTCTCCGTGCCCTCGAAATAGTTCAGCTCAAGGAATGTCTCAAGCGCCCTTTCTCCTTGCGCCTTATAGTGCTGGTAGGCCCGGAAAATTCCGGTTGCCCTGACCCTGCTTCCGGGTTTCAGCTTGTCCACAAGATCGTCCGTGATCAATGCCTGCACTCCCCGGGGCAGCACTCCGCCGGTAAGCTCTTCCTGCCTTTCCTGCAGGAGCACGCGCTGGTGGTTTATGGAATAGCTCGAGGCGGCGTCGAGCGTAAGCGGCCCCATGCACGCCCTTCCTTCTTCGAGCGTACTCGGGTACATGCATTTTTGCGGCGCGAACACCTCGGTTAGTCCCACTATCCCGGGGGTTTTCTCGCCGCACTTTACGCACTTGTAGATTGGTATCTCGAGATAGGGCTTTGCGACCGCAACCCGAAGCGCAACGGCTTCGACCTGCACGAGCTTGTCGATGTGCTGGGCTCCAAGTTCCCTCAGCCTTGCCACCGAACCCTGAGGCATCTTTAGCCTGATGTTCAGCGGGATGAGCGCGGCCGCTTCGGTGTAGCTCTTTACGTCGCCCTTCCTCTTCTGGTTCTCTTCTTGCCTCGTCCTTATTTCGAAGAAGTACTCGGGATCAAGCACCCGCAGCGATTCGAGAAGTGCCTTTTTGAGAAATGGCATGGCCACGTCAGGGTTATTCTGTATTGCCCTCGCGAGCCCATCATCCTGCTCTATCAGGTGCTCGAAGTCCACAACAAGGCTTCTTTCGCGATTCGCGACCATCTCGCTCATCCTCCTCTTGTAAATGTATTCGTTACCCACCCTGAAATCCATGAGGAACTCCAGAAACTTCTTTTGGATCTGGCCTCCGTCCGTGGGCTGCGAAACCTCGCTAAGCACCATATAGCGTCACCTTAACTCAACCCAGCCCATCTCGACTCGTACTCTGCCAACTCTTTTAGTGCGTGCATATCAGCTCGGCCCCGCCAGCCGAACGTTTACGATACCGCTCTATATTAGCGTGTCCGCGGTACGGTGCTTCGCCTCCCGGGGGTTTATGGAAGAACCAATGTGCGACGAGCGTAGCGGCGCGCGAGCAATGGATTGTTTCAGCGTGAGCGGCACTGGTACCGTAATAACCGCGAGAGGCACGGTCAAGAACCCGTGCTGGCGCTACTTATCCCGGCTCAAGAGGCAGGAGGGAGTGCCTGACCCCCAAGAACCGAAGGGATAACGAGTTATGGCGGAAGCCGTGCCAGTTGGATTCCAGTGGTTTTCGGTTTGCTCTCGGGAAAACCGACTCGAGCACGCAGTGCAATGATATGATGCCTACTCGCCCTGGTAAGATGGGAAACGAGCACCCACTTATGCAAGCTTTTCGCAAGCTGACTGGTTTTGGCTTTCAGCTTGGAATTAAGAGAACCTGAATCAGGGAGCCAGATAGCGCATTGAACGCGTTCGTCTGGGCCTCTCCAGAACGCCTGTTCTGAACTCACGGGGTCATGGGGTCATGGGCCTCCCTTTCACTAGCTCTTTCCGCCCAGTCCGTGTTTTGTGGCAGGCTCCTGTGGGCCGGAGTATTTCGGGCTACCGATCGCTGAAATAAAGCTTATGTGTTGTGACCCGGCTACGGGCATGACTTCATATGGGGAAGGTAACGGTCGAGCAGCTGGGTTACAAACCGAAACCGATTGATCCAGATTACATGAATAAGAAGGATGCCTTCCCGGAAACGGGCACCCATTTTAATCACAAAGTGTTCGCCGAAGGCATAGAAAGAACCGATGAAGATGGAAAACCCTATCCTACAAAACTTGGAATTCACGGCACCATAGTTGGGGTGGATTTCGAGGCGTGCATCGCCGATGGCGCGTGCATGGACGCCTGCCCGGTTCAGGTGTTCGAATGGCTTCTGAACCCGGGGAAAATGGGTACCGGCGTGGACCTGGACATTTCCGGTAATTCCGAGCTCAAGGCAAAATACGCCTGCGACAAGTCCGACCCGACGCGCGAAGCTGATTGCATTTTTTGCCTTGCCTGCGAAAACGTCTGTCCCACTCACGCGATAAAGATAACGCAGATGTGACCCGCCAAATTCTGTCCGGCCCGTAACTGCGCTGGACATATTTCGGGCATTTTCTGCGAATTTCCCGGTGGGAGCTGCAGAGGAGAACTTTCTCGGAAGGGGCTGTTAGCGGTTGCGTGTCCGGTGGACTAGGCCAGTCTGCTCTGCGCGGCCTTTGCGGCCTTAGCCGAACTGGATCTCGCGAGTTTCTGGAGTAAGCTCGTCGGAGTCGCGGGGTTCCTCGCGAGCCTGAAGAGCACGGTTTCGTTTGAGCCGTCCTTGAAATCTTCAAATATTTTTTCGAGTACTGCCGTAGGACAGGCTTCGTTTTTTGAAGCTGCAAGGGCGACCCTCTCAGCCTTCTTAAGATCGCGAAAAGCAAGCACGGCGCTTTCGATCACTTCTTTGTCCGAGCTCTTCTGAGCCAGATTGGCCGAGCCGAGTTCGTCTGCGAGCTCCGCGATTTTCAGGGCCAGTTGCTTCGGCAGCGCGGGATTGAGCGCGAGGTCGCGCTTTGCGCTCGGAGAGCCCTTTTCCACAATCTCTGAGAGCACTTCGAGAGGAGCGGAAGGATTCTTGGCCAGGCTCCACTCGATCTCGTTACCCCTGTAGTGAGCTAGTAGCTTCAGCGCTTCTTTGGGAGTCCTCTCGTTCGCAGCAGCGCGGGCGAGCGGCTCAAAGCTTTCGTCCGCAAAAAAGAGCTCGTCGTTTTCCCCACCTCTTCCCCTCGACTTCACCGAGGCGTCTTCGGCTTTGACAATCTTCAAAACGAGCCCCGGCGGCGCCCAAGGGCTGCCTGCGATAGAAGCAAGCACCATCCCCTTGTTTTCAGGTTTCTCTGCCATTTGGGCGAGGAGCTCAGCGCTTGCCTTCTCCGAGCGCGCTACTGCGGCTCTCACACCTTCGTCCGCATCTTTTGACAATTTGACCAGAATGTCTGCAGGAATCGAAGGGTTCAGAGCAAGGGAAGAGCGAACCCGCGGAGCCTCGTCCTCGGCCAGTCGTTTGAAGTAGGAGCCCTCCAGTTTGGGGTTCTTGGCGAGCGAAGCCCTCACCTTCTGGCTCTTGCCCGCGAGAAACTCATACAGGCTGGAAGGGCAGACCTCGGACTCGGCAATCTGAGAAAGGATTGCATCTTTCTCCTTCCCCTTGGCTTCTTGGGCAAGTCTGATTATCTCATTTGGTGTCATACGCGAGAGCTCAAGCTCGGGCTTAGGCATACGCCTGTTCGATAGCCAGTCCGCCAATTAAGTCCTTGGCCGTGCACAGCCAACCAGCCAGAGGTCTGGGGCGCTGCCAGTCAGGGCGCCGGCCCGGTCCGCCGCCCCCGGGTGGGCCAGCCTTCCGGGAGCGGAATAATCATGACTGAGTGCGGGGTGTGCCGTCGTAATGTTTAAGAAGCTGAACGGGAGTGGGTGAGATGAAACGGATGTTTGACAGCATACCCGACTGGATCATACTCATAGTCGTGGTGGCGGTGCTTTTCGGCGGAGCTAGCAGGATTCCTTCTTTTGCGAAGTCGCTGGGAAGAGCGGCTGGCGAGTTCAAGAAGGGCCAGGCGGAAGTCGAAAGGGAGATAAGGCAAATGAATGCCTCGGAGTCGATGCCGAACCCCCCTGTAACCCAGGAGACTCCTAATCAGGATTCGGGGCTCGCAAAGCCCGAGAATGAACTGAATTCCCTTAGGAAGAAAGAGAGCAGTTCCTGAGCGAGTCTGGCTATACGAGTGCGCGCTCAAGCCCGTCACAGGGCGGAGCATTTGGGGCAACCGGGTTAGTGCTGAAGGCTGACACTCTTTTGTGGAGCAACTCATAAACGCCCGCGGGCTGGGTGAACAGGGGCATTGAAGATGCGACGCCACCTAGCAATGGCGGGAGCCGCCGCACTGCTTGCCCTCATGTTAATAGCTCAGTCAGTCCCGGCCCTCGTCGCCTCGGCTCAGCAGGCAGAGCCTGAGTTCCGGGTTTACCTAGTCGCCCCCTCCCTTGCTTACCCCGGCGAAAACCTGAGCATGACACTCTACTCCTTCTACAATGGAACTCCGACGCCTGAGGGAGCGAGAGTGGTCGCGCTGGTCTGGGTTGGATTATCCTATTCGAACCAGACTGAAAAGTCCAGCTACAATCTGACACTCCCTCCTCCCATCCCCATATCCCCCGGGGTATACGTCGCCTCATGGAGGGTTCCCTACAACGCCAGCCTCGGAAGCACAGTCACCGTGCACGTCGCAGCTTCTTACCAGGGCTATACCTATGATTCGGTTTCTGCGGTCACGATAGTTCCGGTGAGCCTGCTCGTATCAGGCGCGGGCTCCCAGTCAACCGGAGTGCAAACCTCCCAGAAGGTATCGCTCGCGGATGGGGCCCTTTCGTTCCTGCTCATGATTTCGGTGGTTTCTGCGGTCGTGCTTTTCTATTCTAGGAGCAGGGGCTCAGGCGGGGGCGCCCAAATTCCACAAGCCACAAACTTTCCTTATCTCGAACACATCGCCGAGCTCACAAAGCGGTTCATGATAGCACTGGTCGTTACCGCGCTCTTCTTCGTGCTCTTCTTCTGGTTCAGGCCGGTCTGGGTGAATCTGGGGCGCGGGCTCTACCTTTTCTACCCTTCCCCAGATCCGTTTTCGAGCTTCAGCGCGCAGGCATTCGGAGCTTTGAAGAACCACATTCTCCCCTCACAGATTACTCTCATAAACATCGACACCTTCGATACGATTGCTGTCAGCCTCAAGATATCTCTTGTATTCTCGCTCATATTTTCGATGCCGGTCTGGGTATACGAGGCGATGGCTTTCGTCTCGCCCGCGCTCAAGTCCAATGAAAAAAGGCTCTTGCGCGCAATAGCCCTTCCGGCAACCGCGCTCTTCGCGCTCGGGGTTGCATTTGCCTACGAAATTATTCTGCCTCTCGTATTCAGGTTCATCCTATTCTTCGCGCAGGGGCTGAATGTAGTGCCCACGCTGAGCGTGAACTCATTTGTTAGCATAGTGATAATCTACCTAGTGGTCTTCGGGCTTGCGTTTGAAATGCCGGTGGTCGTGGGCGGGCTCTCCTACGTGGGCCTCGTGAAACCAGAGAGCTGGCTCAGGTACTGGCGATATGCCGTGGCAGTCTCATTCTTTATCGCTCTTCTTATTTCGCCGGGAACGAGCGGAGGACTGATCGAAGTCACAATCGGGTTGACGCTTTCTGCGCTCTACGTCTCTGGTGCTCTGTTCGTCAAGTATCTGGTGAGGGGTACGAAGGTGGAAGCCTGACGTACGGGCGCTCGCCCAGATGCACATGCGCCCATTCCGGGCTGATGGGGTTGATCGAGCTGCGGCCCGAAGCATTCTCGCTGGCCGATGCGCGCTGGGGCGACCCCCTCATGAGTCGGGAAGAAGGCATCTCGCCAGCAGGTGGGCGTGCAGCCCCGGAGTAGCGACGAAGAGAACGAGCAATCACAAAACACTTAAAGTGGAATACACGAAATTGGAGCTGTGTACTCCACCGGGAATTCCACTGAAGAGATGAGCACGCAGTTCCCGGTGCCGCAGGCCAGCGAAGCGCCACTTACAGACTCCTTCGGCAGAGTGGCCAGAAAGCTAAGGATTTCGGTGACCGACAGGTGCAACTTCAGGTGCGGCTTTTGCATGCCTTCCGCGCCCCTGTGGCTCGGCGCGAATGAGCTCCTTACCTTTGAAGAAATTACGAGAGTAACGCGTATCCTTGGCTCCATGGGTGTGACAAAGGTTCGTCTGAGCGGGGGTGAGCCACTGCTCAGGCCCGCACTGGAAGAGCTAGTGAGCTCAGTCACCCGGATCCCGGCTATCAGTGAGGTAGGGCTGACCACGAACGGCATGTTTCTCGCAAAGCAGGTGCGCAAGCTCGCTGGCGCGGGGCTTTCCGAAGTGACAGTGAGCCTTCACAGCCTGAAGCCCGAGCGCTATGATGCAATAACCGGTACCAAGGGAGCCTTCGAAACCGTTCTCGCAGGGCTGGATAGCGCAAAGGATGCAGGGCTACGCACGAAGGTCAACTGCGTGGTTACTCGCGGTTGCAACGAAGATGAAATCTGCGACTTTGCAAGACTGGCTTATGAGGGAGGCCTTACCGTGCGGTTTATCGAATACATGCCCTTCGACGGTGCAAAGCCCTGGAATTCGACTCTCGTCGTAAGCGGAGAAGAAATCATCTCGAAGATTCGCTCGGCCTTTGAGCTCGAAGGGGGGGAACGGGCTCCGGGCTCGACCGCGACGAACTTCCGCTTCAGGGGCAAGCGGGAGGGAGGAGTGAGCACGATCACGAGCATAACGAAACCATTCTGCTCTGATTGTGACAGAATCAGGTTAAAGGCAAATGGGATGATTGTACCCTGCCTCTTCAGCAATTCCGAGTTTGACATCAGGAGTGGCCTGAGAAGCGGCGAGAGCGACGAGCGCATAGCTCAGTCTGTGCGAAGAGCCTTTAATCTGAAATTTGCTGGCGTAGAGAGCCTGATACGTAGCGGGGCCGCGCTTCGCAATATCAGGCCGATGCACGTGATTGGTGGATGAGCCCAATTCCTCGCAACTCTTAAACGTGGTTTTGCAAAATCTGGACTCAACTTGTCGAAGAGCGCTACAAACGTAATAAAGGTTGGCGACAAAGAAATTGAGCTGAATACGGCTCTATACAAAATAATTCACGAGCATTACAGAACCGGCGGCACTTTGGACAGCCTGGGTGAGGCGGTGGGGCTGACCGGGTGGGATTCCGCTTACCAGCTTGTTGCATCGATGCCTCAGTGGGTGCTCTGGTTTACTCAGACCCAGTTCGAAGAGCACCTGAAAGCGCTGTCGAAGGCTCGGCCGGAAGGACACCACCCGCACCGCAGGAGAAAGGGCGCGGAGGACTCGTCAGCTCAGGCTGTGACCCCGGAAGACCAGCCCGGAGAGAAAGCAAAGAGTGAACCAGTCGCTGGTGCAGAGGCGGGTACCGCTGCTGCGAACCTAGCCTCGGAGCAGGACAAATCTGCGGGTTCAGCGCCTGCCTCTTAGAAAGAGCCCAACAATCACTACCAGCAGAATTATTACAGCTATAACCACAACTATGAGTAGTGGGTTAAGCCCTCCACTGCTCGACTTTGGTACCGTAGGAGAGCCTGGAAGGGTGGCCGTACCCTGCGGGTTGATGCTCTGCACGTTCGTGCTCATGAGCGAAAGCGTGGTCGTCTTGTTGTCCACTATGCGTGAGTTGCCGGAATTGAATTTGAGTATGGTAAAGTTTGCGGAATTGAGCAAGAGTCCGCTCGCCTGGTCGAAATAGTAGACGCTGGTCAGGTTGGAGGAACTTCCCGAACCCTCATTGATAAAGCCCGAGGCCTCCTGATAGATTGCGGGGCCGCTGAATTTAATGGAGCCGTGCGAAAAGCTGTACGAAGCCAGCCTCGTGATGGTTATGTTCTCGTCGAATTTTGTGGTCACCACGCTCTGCGAATTCGGGCTTATGAAGATATTGGGAGGTATCAGAGAATCATTCGCGGCGTATACTTTGGGGTAAAGCCCAAGCTGGGAGGTTGGGGGGTACTTCGGACTGGAAGTGCTTCCTGCCCAGGTTGCGTTGTATCCCTTGGACACGCTCACGTTCGAAATATCCAGATCGACAGAGGCCGCGGTGTAGACCCCGAAGGTTGTCGAGCCGGTGCCACTTATCGTCGCGGTCACCGTGGCTGTGTAGTTCCCCTGTTCCAGTTTTTGGGTGCCGTTCACAGTGATAAGGTAAGTGAAAACCTCTCGATAGATTGCCTGCGCACCCGAAGGGACTCCGAGGTAATAAATAGCGGGACTGGATGTGGAAGTGGATGCGGAAGTGGATGCCCCCGCAGCCGGGGCAACAAGGGGTAGCGCAACCACCGTCGCAAAGAGGCCGGCAAGCATGAGCGCCTTACACAGAGTGCCCGGACCCGGCCTAGCCAGGGTTCGAACTCTTTTTGGGCCGGTAAATTCTGAAGCCATTTGGTTGAAGAAGACTGGCGTCTAGGGATTTATGGCTTTCGAGGGGTTTTGGGCGTAAGAATATTTGGCGCGAACGTGGCGTGACCACGTGCTCCGCCAGGCCTCTTGCGCTTCAATGGCTTCCCAGAAGAAAAAAGCGATGCTGCGCACGGGTTGCGGGTGTCAGGGCCGAGGCTGCACTGAGAAGCTTCGAGCCCTCCAGAACAGCCTCAATAAGAGAGCTTCGGCTTCAGCACGATGAGCGCGAGATCTGATATCGCCCGCGCTGCCTCACGGTCTCGCTAGCTGCGTGGCTCTTCTGTCCGCGGCGTCCACAATCTTCGAAAAAAGCTCTTCAGAGTTTTCGGCGACGGATTCTTCTCCGCCAGTGAGCCCGGTGACCTTCCCTATCGCAGATCGGTCGCTCTCGTCAAGCTTTCCGATGGTAAGAAAGTCAATCCGGATATTTTTGCTTCTCGCGTAGATTGATGCGGTCCACGGGTCGGGGCCCTCATTGAACGTCCCATCGGTTATTACAAGTATCTTTCTTGATAAAGATTCGATATTCGGGCTCGACGAGCCGTGCATTCCCGCGGCTTTGAGAATTGCGTCACCCAGGTTTGTGGCCTCGCCCAGCACCCTGAGCTGGCCAACCGAAGAAATGCTGGACCTCAGGTTGGTTGAAGGCTCGAACACAGGGAGTGCAAAAGCGTAGAACACAACCAGTCCCACGCGGTCCATGGGGCATGTAGTCAACCGAACTTCAAGAAACCTCTTTAGTGCGGCTCTGGCTGCCTCAAACCTTGACGGCTCGAAATCCTTAGCCCTCATGCTTATTGAAGAATCAAGCGCAACCACCACGTCCTCAAACTTTGCGGGCGCAGGGTCGGGCAAGGGGCTCAGCGCCTTAGTATGCTGACCGAGAGTTTCTTTACGCTCAGCTCCGACGGGCTGAGAGGCATAAAGTAGCCCTGTGAGAACAGCCTCTCCAGACCTTCGTGGGCTTCTGCCTCGGTGATAAGCCCCCTGCCAAGCGCGCACACGAGGAGCGCGGGAGAGCTGACCACTCTAACGCCGGAGTTGACAGCCGCAGTCCTGAGCTTGTGATCGTCCGCTACGAGCGTGGCTTTTGTCTTTTCGGCTGCAAGGATTGCTGAAGCTTCGCCGCGAGAAATATTGTTCTCAATCGCTACCCCTTCAATCCCCTTGAGCCCGGTGATGAGAGTAAACCCGCTTTCGGCCATTCCGAGCCTTGCGAGCACCACCCGCCTCAGTTCGAAGTCGAGCTCGTCAAGCTGAGCTTGGGCAAGGTAAGTCGGCCAAGGGCGTCCCGAGAAAATCACGCCACCCAGCAAATCCGCAATCCGCTTGAATGAAAAACCTTCGAACGCGAGCGCTTCGGAGGCCGCCGCAATGTTTGCCTCGGCTTCCAGCTGGCTCATTTCGTCCACTCCAAGGTGAGGCTTTACCCCCTTCCTCTGGAGCACAATCATTAGCTCGTCGCAGGAGATTCCTGCAACTTCGGCACAGAACCCAAGGCTCGCGCTGGATTTTGCATACATATCCACGGAAATCGAAAGGATATCGACGCTCTCGAGCAGGTGCCTTACGGCGTCACGAACAGCCTCTGACTTGGTTGCGTAAAGCCCCAGCCCCACAAGCACGTCCAGCTTCTGTTCGATGTAGCCGTCAATCTCTACCGTGGTAGTCAAATTCTTGGGCGAGGATTATACCGTCTCGGATATTTAACGCCTGCGAGTCGTGGAACCAAGCCCGAGTTGAGGGAGGTAGAGCGGGAAGGTGAGCGAGCTGAATGGGTGGGAGCAGCCTGCGCAGAATTTGGGCCGATATTGGGCTTTATGATGACACCACAAACCGCGTCTTCAGTCTTTTGCGTTCAGCTCTTCCTTCAGTTCGGCAAGCGCCAGCATGAAGGGCTTATCCGGCTCTTCGGAATTCCCAGTGATACTCCCAAGCGCGGCAACTATCCCTCGCTCGATCGAAACTGCGGCCGCGCCGTAAATCGAGCGCAGGGCGCTATCCAGTTCGGCTGGTTTTTTCCACCAGTTCTTCATGCTTACTCCCATTCTGGCCTCGATATCCCTGATCATGATCGTGGAAGCGATGCCAAAGTGAGAGAAGCTGCTCTCTACCGCGTCCTGCCATGCTTTGCTGAACTTGACCACTAGAATAATCTTCATTGACGGCCACGCCTGATATAAATACATTTGGTAGATTTACCTTAATTGACTGGCCGCAGATACCACTTGGAGCGGTCGATAACACTTGGAGCGGTCGAGAAAAGCAACGGCTCCCTGTGCTTATGGTCATTACGTTAAGTTTGAGGCTCCGACCTATCGAGCGTAAATCTGCCGATTTCGCTCAGCCCGAGCATCACCACTACCCCCGAGAAAATCTGACTCAGGTTCTTCAAGAGGAAGGTAGCCCTCAGGGACTGCAGAATGTCGGGTCTGCTGTCACGACGAATGAGGACTAGCTCCACGCTCCAGTTCGGGGATGTGCCGTTTTGGGCGTGGCTCACACCCTGGGCGAAGAACTCTGTCAAGCCTGATTGCTGGGCAGGAACAACTAGGTGAGCCGAAAAATGTGAAAGGTAAAACAGCAAGACTTGCGTGATAATGGCAAATCCCGCAACTATTGCACAGATTTTGGCTGTGGTTTTCAATGAGCCGTACTGCATACACCTCTCGATATAAATGCGCTTCTGTGCACTGTCTTACGTAACTTCATAGAGTATATCCTGCAACACACTTGGTAGAGGACTCGGGCGTAGCCCGTCAGAGTGGGAATGTAAATCACTCTGAGGAAGTCCCGCTCGTGGGAATGGACTTGGGGAATCTGTGCCCATGCAGGAAAAAGGGTGTCATACATCTTCTAGGGCTCCTGCGGATGGACTGACAGCACCACGCAACCGACTCCGTGCGGTGGGGTCACAGACGGGCCAGCAGCTTGGTTTCAACTCTCGGTCGACGCCGAATTGAAATGCTGGCACATTTATGGCCGGTGTGCTAAATTCAGTTAAAGGAGCTATATGAGGCCCTTAAGGTCATGTTGTAAGAGGTAGCTAGGGCTCGAGAAAGACACATAGTCTACCTTCTAGCTTTGTATCGTGTCCGAATTTGAAGAGATGCCGACCTTTTTCAGTAGGTGCAATCACAGCGGCTTGCGTATCACTCATCCTGTTGTCCATGCTTGCGCCGCAGGCAGTGGTTGGGCAGAAAACTCTGGGATACTTCAACTCGCAGTTCTACTCCTTTGACTCACCTCAATCCTACACATCAATATCGAACGGCGGAACACCTGCTAGCGTGTCCATCGCGGAAAACGGGGCTGTAACTATGAGCGGGAAACCCGGAAGCTATGCCACGGCCTCGGGGGCCATTCCAGCGCTGAACCAGAGTTTTGAGCTTGTGGTGCCTTCTGTAAGCGTTCCCTCAGGAGCGTCGGCCCAGTTCTACGTGACCACGCCTTCAAACTTCCCCTACTTTTCGGTGGAGATCCTTGAAGCCAACCTGAACCCCGGCAATCTCACTGCCTTCCTCGTGTATGGCTCCGGCGAGTCTTCCGAAGTCACGGCCACGCTTACGGCTCCCCCGGCAGGAGAGTCCCTCACAGTGAACGCATATCTCTCGCAGTCTTCATCCGTTTCGAATATCACGGTATCGCTGGGCTCTGTGCAGCTCGTGCTGCGCTACAACTCGACCGCCATGACCTTCACCGAATACGAATTTGGTTCGAGCTTTGCGCAGCAAGCGTCCACCGGCGCGGGACCGGCCAGCTTCCTTGTCCACAAGGGAGAGGAGAGCAGTTCTGGTTCCAGCGCGTCTTCGACAGCAAGCGAATCTACGACCGCCGCCACCTCCAGCAGCTCCGGATCGTCCAGCAGCGCCACCGGTGGCGCCACCACAACTTCCGTCTCCCGAGCCACCACTTCGGTGTCGGGTGCAGTCACTGGCTCCGCTTCATCGGTCAGTCGCTCGTCTTCAGGAGAAACAACCTCTTCCTTATCCTCGCCTCCGGCGTCTTCCTCCCTCACATCAGGTACAAGCTCCGGGTCGGGCGCCTTCCACTGGTCGGATGCTGCCCCCGAGCTCGCGGTCGCGGTCGCGGTGGCCCTGGTGGCGCTTGGTTTCTATCTGACCGCAAGCAGGAGAAACCGGCCCTAGCTGTCCATTGGATTCGATGCGTCCGGTCAAGGTCAAGGTCAGGTGCGTTTGTTGTAGCAACAGCAGGCCGCTGGCTTAGCTGATTCGTGGACCCAAGAACTAGGAATTCAGCGGCCCAGGTCCGCGTTCCATGTCTGCTCCGTTCTGCTTGTATAGTTCTGCTTGTATAGTTCTGCTTGTATAGTTCTGCTTGTATAGTTCTGCTTGTAT
>JAJYZJ010000033.1 GCA_021800035.1 archaeon | reverse complement strand
CGGTAAAATGAGGGTACGTGTTATGTGTCGATTACGCTCTTTCCTATCTTACTCAACACATTGACATCAAGCTTGAGCTTTTCGGCCTCTTCGTCGAGTTGGCTGAGGTCCAGCTCAAAACCGAGCATCTTTTGCAACACGGTAAGCAGAGACTTAACCTGCTTGGGGTGAGGACGCACTTCTCCATGGTCAACAGCGAGCTTCATACCAGAGATTCCGTAAAGAGGTGACAGGCCCACAATCATGTTCGCAACGAACGGCGCGACCTCGCTCGGGTGCTCAAGCACTCCGAGCGAGCGCAACAACGCGGCATCTTCGGCGGTTCCTCCAAAACCATATACTTTGGACGACTCCACTGTGAGTTGTGTGGGTTCTTCTGTCCACCTCGCCCCCAAAGAAACAATCGTCCTTAGCCCCCATCTATCTTTGGCGACGCGCAGCAGGCTATCGCAAAATTCGTAGGTATGCTGCCGAGGAGATGCGTTTCCTGAGAAGAGAAGCAGATCTCCAGATGCTTCGGAGTGTGGAAGTTTCAACCTGTCAACGTAGTATCCCGGTAGCTCCGCCTGGCTCTCATCGTTTACGTAAACCATCTCTTCCATACTTGCAGAGTAATACGATGCAAGCCTTTCGTGCTCAATCCTCTCGAGCAAGTAGCGCGCAAGCTCTCGGGCCTGCGAATATAGCATGTAATATTGGGGCATACCTGTAGATAAGGCAAAAATCATACTCGAGTTAGTGAGCTTGGTGTCAGAGTGAAATACCCACTTTTCCCACATTGGCTACTTAACTCCTTAGCTGACTATTATCCTTAACGAGTCCATTTCGCATTTAGCATCCAATGTGTTATTTAACCTAGGAACGAGCATGTCGACAATAAACCACCAAAACAAAGATTGAACAAGAGACATTCTAGCCGAGTCAGCTTTTCTCCAAGTCTCGTGCAGAAGCATCTTAGTCAAACACTGAAAGTCTTCGGAATGACTCAAACAGAATGCGCTCGCCGATATCAAGTGACCTCTCGTCCACTCTGTGCTTTGGGCTGTGTTGGCCCGCAATTTTTCCCCAAGCGGTATTCCAAACTCCCAGTCTGAAAAATGTGCCTTTCACCCGCTGCAGATAGTAGGCAAAATCCTCCCCTCCCATGGTTGGGGGAGGAAACTCAACATGCTCTTTACCAACTACAGCTTCCGAAGCCTCTTTGACAACTTCCGAGATTGTCCTGTCATTAAGAAGAGAAGGATAACCCTCGAAGTATTCGAAGCTGCCTTCGCATTCATACATCTTGCACACAAGCTCGTGAGTTTTCCTCAGGCGGTCGCGAATGAGATCCCTTACAGCAGGATTGTAGGCTCTTACCGTGCCAGTCAATTCTGACTTCGACGCTATCACGTTGTACCTGAAGCCCGATTCGAATGTTCCAAAAGTGAGGACAGCTGGTTCGGAAGCCTCAATCATGCGGGATATTATCGTCTGGCAGAGCATAACGTAGGCAGAAGCAACTACCAACACGTCTTTTGTCTGGTAGGGTCTCGCACCATGCCCACCGGGACCCGTAAAGCTCACAGTAAAGTGGTCTGCAATTGCTGCGCCGTAGCCGTAGTTTATTCCGACGTGGCCCACTGATAGGTCTGTAGTTACGTGCTGCCCAATTATGTAATCCACGCCTTCTAGGACGCCAGCCTCGATTAGTTTGAGTGCGCCCCCGGGAGGCGATTCTTCTGCCGGTTGAAATATCAGCCTGACGCGACCGGTGAGTTCGCTCTTCCTCTCCGTCAGTTCCTTTGCCAGCCCAAGTACCATGGCCGCATGAGCGTCATGTCCGCATGCGTGCATTACGCCCGGATTCCTTGAAGCAAAGGGTTCTCCACTCTCTTCGTCCACCGGAAGGGCATCGATGTCAGCGCGTACCGCAACGGTCTTTCCACGCCTTGCCATTTCGAAGTCTGCAACGACTCCTGTTTCAGCCACCTTTCTGGGACTCAAGCCAAGGGCTCTGAGCTCATTTTCGATGAAACTTGCCGTTTCAAACTCTTTAAAACTTAGCTCAGGGAACTGGTGGATATGTCTCCTTACCTTGACCATAAAGTTGTTTATGCCTGCTCGATACTCTTTATTGGAATCAGCTACGCTCACAAATTTTCCCTTGGACACGACTAATGCCACTTAGATATACCGGTTGCCCACAAATAGTTATTCTCCAGTCCACCACCACCTTCTGTTCGCTCTCAAACAAGTTGAAAGCGCGAATTGGATTGTCACCGTCAGGTCTCAAGCAACAGAAGCTTGCATAGCCGGCGGGAAAAGGCGTTCAACACTTATAACCTACGCGTTAAAGAGGGGACAAGTCAACTCACGTTATGGGCATGGGATACAATGTGTACGATACGTTTGCGCTTGAACGGTGGCAATCGCTCAGAGACTACAAGGCAAAGTATAATCTTTCTGAAAGCGGAATTCAGCCTCCCTCTTTAAAGGAGCTTGGGGACCTGCCTGACTTGGAGCTTGGCTACGGGAATACGCAGGGCTCGCCAGAGCTGCGGAAGCAGATAAGCTCTCTCTACCATGCGCCATTTACGGAAGAAAACATTCTAGTAACAAATGGCGGAGCAGAGGCCAACTTCCTGACAGTCCACTCACTTGTCGAGCCAGGCGACAGGGTTGCGGTTCAGATGCCCAACTACATGCAGACTGTTGGTATACTAAGGGGCCTGGGTGCAAAAATTGACTACATGTGGTTAAAAGGAGAGCAATTCCAGTTCGACGAACGCTCTCTTGACAGTATCAGATCTGGAACCAAGGCTGTGTTTATCACTAATCCTAACAATCCCACGGGTTCGGTGCTGAGCGAGCGAGAACTCCATCAAGTGGTTGACGCGGCCGAAGAAGCCGGCGCTCACATAGTTTGCGACGAAGTATACAGGGGCGCAGAACTCGACAGCAGACCTTTGGAAAGCATCGTAGAGCTCTGCCAGAAGGGAATCGCAACCTCCAGCCTCTCCAAGGTGTATGGTCTTCCGGGGCTGCGTACCGGCTGGATAGCGGCAACAAAGGATGTGGTAGTTCGTTCGTGGGCTCTTAAGGACTATACCACGATATCACCTTCTGTCGTGAGCCAGAAAATTGCCGTTAGCGTCTTGAAAAGACATGAACAGTTTGTAAGCAGAGCGAAGGAAATTTGCCGCAGAAACGCCGACTTATTCTGGAGCGTCCGGGGTGCGGAAGATGCTTTTGTAAAGAGGCCCCAGAAGGCCGCCCCCTTTCTCTTCGTAAAGACGCGAAACATTGCACAGACCTCTGAATATTGCGAGCGCCTCTTTAACGAGACGGGCGTGCTAATTAACCCGGGCGAATGTTTTGAGATGCCCGGATACGTCAGAATCTGGCTGGGCGGGTCGAGAGAGGAGTGGATGACCGACGCCTTTACTCGGCTGATTGACTATACCCTCCATTACGAGCGGAAATCTGTACCTAGCCCTTTACAGGACTAGGCTAAAAAACTGGCTTGAGCAATCGTTATCTCTCTGTAGTGGGGCTAATCCACTCAAAGAATCCAGTTTGGGTTGCAACCATGAGACACTACTGTAGACCTGAATACGGCGGGACGGTCCCAGTGGCAAGGATCAATAATTGCCACGGTCATTATATTCGGACAGTGTACTAGCATGCAAGCAAGCCGACGAGTTCCCGGGTCCAATATCACCGTTGTAATTCCAGCGCTCAATGAGGAGAGCACGATTTCAGGAGTAATTGATGAAATTCACAGGTATCTGCCGAAGGCACCCGTTGTGGTCGTCGACGGGGGTTCTACAGACAGAACGGTGCTGCGTGCGGCTGATGTTGGCGCACTGGTTGTGAAATGTCCTGAAAAGGGATATGGAAGAGCCATAAAGGAAGGGATAAAACACGTGACCACAGAACTGGTGCTCATGGTCGACGCCGACGGTACGTACGACCTCAGGAACATCCAAGAGTTGGCTGCGCTGGCAGATTCAAACTCTGTTGTAGTTGGTTGCAGGTTTCATTCCAAACCGCGTGGGATGGGCCTTGTGAATTATGTGGGAAACTGGCTACTTACGAGGCTCATCGGCGTCGTATGGTGGCTCAAGATAAGGGACTCGCAGTCTGGTCTGAAGATCTTCCCTGCAAGTCTGTCTTCGTCACTTAGAGAAGACGGAATGACGTTCAGCTCCGAAGTGTTAATCAGAGCCAAGGAGGCGGGGATGCGAGTCTTGGAACTCACTATCCACGATTACCGAAAGCGAAAGCTTGGCTCGGCATCAAAACTCCGTGTTCTCGATGACGGCATAGGTATCCTTTTGTTCGTGTTACGTTCAAGGCTACAGCGCGCATGAGGGTAGCGTGCGTACTGGAGAGCTTTCCCCCCATTGTGGGAGGCACGGAAGCAAGGTCGAAGTCATTGCTCACGCGCTTGCCTCCGAGCTGGGAGGTTGACGTCTACACGCCCCGCTTCGGAGACTCTCCCCAAGAGGAAACGGACAGAGGCATCAGAATCATTAGGCTGGGTGAGCTCAATCCGACCAACTACTTTAAGGCGAATGGTAGGCCCATATTTGATTCTCTGAGATTTGCTGCGAACGCACGGAAGGCATTGTCGAAAAATGAGAACAGGTATGAAGTTATCTTCTACAGCGAGTGGAACCTGGTTCACTTCCTCCTGAGTCATAGAGTCGCTGGGGTTCCCACCGTCGCTGACTGGTGCGAAGTGCTCGCAAGAAAGCTTCGAGGAGTTCAGGGCCGCCTCGAGACATACCTAGAGTCATACCTGGCGCGGAACGCTTCCATAGCGACCACAATCAGCCGCGCGATTACTCTTGAACTGGCTGCGGTGCACGGTGTCCCCATGGGGAAAATCCATACTGTCGAAAATGGAGTCGAAGAGGAAGAGCTGAGTTACACGCCCCCCGACAAGAAGGAACAGAAAGTTCTCTATGCAGGCAGACTGGTAGCGCACAAGCGTTGCGAGCTGTTGATTGACGCTATGAAAATCGTGAACTCGGCTCGGAAGATAGAACTGGTAATAGTCGGTGATGGTAATTCCGAGTATGTAAGACGACTAAAGGAAAGAGCTCCAAGCTGGGTACGATTCACTGGCTGGCTTCCGCAAGCTGAGCTGAACGAAGAATTTGCGAAGGCTCGAATTTTCGCCCTGACAAGCGAGAGGGAAGGTTCTTCACTCTCTGGCCTCTCTGCAATGGCTAAAGGCACCCCAGTTATTACCGTAAACAGTCCCCTAAATATGGCGCGGCAAGATCCGGTTGAGCATGGTAGAAATGGGCTTGTCGTGGATGCTACTCCAGAGTCGCTCGCACTTGCAATCCTAGAGCTCGCCAATAATGAGGCAACGTATTCCTCATTGTCCAGAGGAGCTTATGAAACAGTAGAAAGAAGAACATGGGGCGCGAGCGCGAAGAAACTAGAGGCGGCATTGGTTGAAGCAAGCAATAGCGAAGCTCGTCGAGCGTAACATCCGGCGAGGCTTGCTATTCGCAATGGTGGGCAGCATAGGATTTGTTGTTGGCGAAACCATATTGACCGCCGGACTGGAGGTCTTCGGTCGTAGCCACTGGACTGTCATATACGCCGTGCAGGCATTCTGCTCGGTGACGGTTGGCTTTTTGCTGAACGAACAAGTGACAGTCAAAAGAGACGGCGATCTGAGCGGTGGGATTACGGGAGGCATCATTCGACTCATAAAGTTTCAACTCGTTTTTGCACTTGGGAATGTAATTGCCTATCTCGTAACAAACCTCCTCTTCGCTTCACTTGCTGTCTGGCCACCTATCGGTAACATCGCAGGTGCCATTGTCGCTTATCCCGTAAATTACGTGGTGAGCATGGGTTTTGTTTGGAAGATACGTGTCAATTAGGAAAGACGTTGAGCTTCTGACCTTGGCCGTGCTTGCCGCCATAGTTCTACGGCTTCTGGCGCTCACCACAGCTCCACAATTCGTTACCGTGGGCGACAACCCCGAATTTGCCACCCTGATCAGAGAGATAATTCAAAATGGTTTTGCCGTTCCCGCTACTAATCATCTATACTATCCTGGCAGTTTATGGATATACCCTCCACTTATACTCATTCTCGAAGGAATTCTTTCCTCGCTTCTTGGAATACACGGCAGCGGAGTGTTCTATCTGCTAACCTTGACAGCGCTCACAATTGACTCATTGACCGTGGTTCCGGTCTTCCTTGTAACGAGGCGGCTGTTCGGCAGAAATGCTGCATGGTTAGCGGTTGCAGTCTTTGTCGCTTTTGGTCCAGACATCTACGACATGACGTGGTCCGCCCTTCCTCAAATTACTGCGTCCGCGCTGTCACTCTGGCTGGTTTACACACTGATAGCCGCACGCGACAAGCGCGGAAGGAGATTGCTCGTGAACGGTATCGTTGCGGGCCTTTTAATGTCGATGATTGCTCTCTCACACGACCTGTCCACATTTGTCATCTATTTCTCGGTTGCGATTTTTGTTATCGTTGGCACTTTTATGTGTATTTTCAAAAGTAAGCCAGCGGACGAATTACTCAGGCTGCGTTCGAGTAACATCTCAGGTCTAATCTGCTTACTAGTTGGTCTTCCCGCGGCTCTCTACTGGTATCTTCCACGCATAGCGTGGGTGTTGGACACGGCCACGGCGTCTACTGCTGATATTCCTGCACCGCACATCGCTAGCGCACTAATATCAGTGCTCGGGTCCCTAGCGGGCAGTATCTATATATCGCTATTATTCTTCGGAATATTCCTCTTCGCGCTTTATCAAGTAGTAAGAAGCGAAACGCTTCGGACTAACAGCCTGGTCATCACAACTTTCCTGTTGTCATCTGTTATCCTTGATATCTGGAAGTGGAATAATCAGGTGCTCCTTCCAAGGCTCATCTATTTCGGTTTCTTGCCTTCTCTCGTTTTGATTGGATTCGGAATGGAACAATTTAGGCTGCTGATTTCAGGCCGTGGCGAAGGCAACAGTTCTAATCGCTTTAAGAGACTCTTGCACACTCCCTCCTTCTCTATTGGACCAGTTCATGTAGTGAGATGGCCTCGGTTTGCCGCTCTTGGCATATTAGCTGTCATTATCATCGCAAACGCGGCAGTGTCTGTAACCTACGGGATGGAAAGCCATGTTTATTATGCAAGCTGTTTAAGCTGCCCTACCTCAAGCACTTCCCTCCTAGCGGAGCCTGTTCTAAAATGGATTGGAGAAAACGTGCCAGCGAATTTGACCATCGCGTCTACAGGGGGGTATCTGGGTTACCTTATAAGCGCACTAGACGGAAATCCCACAATCGTCTACCAGCCCTATGAATACCTGACCCAACCATCAGAAATCGCAGAGAGTCATGCAGCCTTTACGCTTGTTTATAATGCAACCGTTAACCCCGAGGAAACGCTCGCGTTAATCTCCGAATATCATGTCTCGTATGTGCTCGCGTTCAATTTTGCAAATGCGACAGTCCCAGCTTTTTACTCCGTGGTCTATTCAGATTCCCAAGTGGTTCTCTACAGAGTCTTGAATACAGAAAGCCCCCTCTAGGAGGAACAACCAGTTCCGGAATAGGCGAATGTCTACATTTGCAATATGGCGCTAGTGGGTGAGATATTCACCGTACTTGTAGCAAGTTCCAGTATTGTAAAGGAGTACGCGCTCGTTCCTATCAAGCCAATGATCACTCGAGAGTTTGTCCAGCGCAGCGAGAGTCGCTGCGCCTTCAGGGCATACGAACACGCCAGTTCGATGGAAGCGCCGCATAGACGAGAGTATCTCGGAATCCTGCACAGCGATGGCACAACCCCGACTTTCGCGAATCACCTTCAGGATTTGTTCGCTAGCAAATGGAGCTGGCACTCTTAGGCCACTTGCTATTGTCTTCGGATTGGGAAACGGGCTTGCTTCCTCGGCGCCCGACTCGAATGCCCGGACTACGGGTTGGCAGCCTTCTGCCTGAACGGCAACCATTCTGGGTCTGTTCGATCCAATCCAGCCCATTTCTTCAAGCTCATTGAAAGCCTTCCACATGCCAACGAGTCCGGTACCTCCGCCTGTGGGATAAATGATAATGTCCGGAAGCGTCCACCCGAGCTGCTCACTGATTTCTAGTCCCATTGTCTTTTTTCCTTCAACGCGATAGGGCTCCTTCATCGTCGAAAGATTGAACCACCCCTTCTCCTTGCTTTCGTTTGACGCGAGAACTCCCGCCTTGTCAATCAGTCCTTCAACCCTGACGACATCTGCCCCTGAACTTTCCATCTCTGCGAGATTCATAATAGGGGCGTCTTTCGGAACGAAGACATGCGCCTTTACTCCGGCTCTTGCAGCATACATTGCAGCCGCTCCCCCCGCGTTTCCCGCCGACGCGAGGACGTAATCCCGCAACCCCAGTTCAATTCCTCTGGATATAGCGCTCGACATCCCTCTTGCTTTGAATGTGCCTGTGGGCATCAGCCCATCATCCTTGACGAGCAGTTCACTGACTCCGGCCGCCAAGCGACCGTCAACTGACTTCAGAACTGGAGTCATTCCTTCCCCCAGTGTAACAACGTGTTGCGGGTCCTTGACTGGAAGCAACTCATGATATCTCCACATCGAATGAACACGGTTTGAGAGCGAGTCCTTTGAGAGTCTTTCAGCAAGTGAACCGATATCATATTCTGCGAAAAGCGTAGCCCCACAAAAAGTGCACACGGTCTGGGGGGTAAGGTGGTCAGCCTCACGCCCACATCTACTGCACCTCAGACCCGAAACAAACGAATACCGGAGATTTTCCATTTTTTGAATTTACCGTTGCACTAAATGGGCGGACCTGAATAGCTTGAGGCTATCTATCTTTTGGAGCCAAGACCATGGAGGCGCGCCTCTGCATACTCCCTAGTGTGCGGATCTTTCGATCTTTTGGCTATTGCCCTGAGGTAAGGCACACCATCCTCGCCGAGTTTTGATAGGGCATCAATTATTCGCTCCCTAGAAGCGGTGGATTCCTTGTCGCTCAGTGCCCTCTTGACAAGCTCCTTTGGGTCAAGACTCCCAAGGAGGCTTTGGGCAAGATCGGCGAAACTGTCCAGAAAATAAGCCATTTGCACCAGCTATTACCTGCCCGTTCACTTATATATTTGCCTCGCTTCGCTCAGAGGAGACATGCTTCATGAGGTCCCACCCGAAGTAGGAACCCAGCCACGGTGACATGCTCTCACAAGTAGAACTGATGGGCTTCCTGCTTCCCAGACAGGGCCCGCTTTGGTACGGGTAGTGGCCTCGCCCCCACTGGCGAGAATTATTAACCATCCGCAGTTGCTTTAATGGCCTCAGTAGCTGTATCACCTCGCGGTATTGCGCGCTACCGGCTAGCCCGCTAAAGGCGCGGGCTTTCCCGATTGGAAAAGGTAAATTGTGCCCAGAACTGGGTCTGAACTATGGATACTCACAAGAGAACCCTAGGTGTTTTGCACCCCTCCCATCCACTAACTCCATTTTCAAAGAGAGGTCTGACTTCGGTCTCGGTGCTCCTCCTTTCAGTGCTGATAGCTACACTCGTCATCCATTACCTAGAAGGCTGGTCGATCGTGGACTCGTTCTACTATATCTCGATGATCACAACGACCCAAGGACCGACCTCGACTCCATCCACCTTTGCAGGGAAGGTCTTCGCCTCTGTCTATGCGTATTATTCAGTGGGACTCCTCGTAACCACAGTAGTATTCAGCTTTGGACCCTTGCTGGGTTACACATTTCGCAAGGGTGCAAAATTCTTCGAATTCGAAGAGTCAAGAATAGCTGCGGACCTGCATAGACCTAGGAACCCAGCAGTGGGGGCGAAAGCAGACCTGCACGAATAAAACTCCGTTATCCTAACTCGAGTGGACTTCTGTACGCCCACTGAAGGGCACCCACTCTTTATTTGTGGGTACTCCCAGCAGACCAACCATGCCTGACGAATCCGTGCGAGTACGCTCTGGATTAATTCGTGTTATTACCGGTCCGATGTTTAGCGGCAAAACTACTGAGCTCATCCGACAGCTCGAAAGGTTCAGGTTTGCGAAAAAAACAGTTGTCGCATTCAAGCCCAGTATTGACACTCGATATACTCAGGATGCAATAGCTTCCCATTCTGGTCTTGGGTTGAAATCCATATCGATTGAGCCCAACGATGAGGGATTGCGCAGCGTTAGAAACTTTCTCGCTAATAATCCTTCTCACGCTGTCGGATTCGATGAAATCAACTTCCTGCCTACGGAGTTCGTAGAGCTTGCAGAAGACCTTGCATCAAGCGGTATTACAATCCTTGCTACTGGCCTTAATCTAGATTTCAGGGGCGAGCCGTTCGTGACCACGAAAGAGCTGATGGTCCGAGCGGACAGCGTGATAATGCTGACCGCAATTTGTGTAAGGTGCGGGAGGAGAGCCACTAGGACGCAGCGAATACTCAATGGTGTTCCGGCCCCTTATGACTCGCCGGTTCTGCTCATTGGGGGAAAAGAAGCTTACGAAGCCCGTTGCAGGACCTGCCACGAAGTCCCAGGAGCCAAATGAGTCATGTCTGTTGCCAAATTAGGTGTGAGCCGAAGCCAAACTGTTTGAGTCCATGGTCTCAGTGTATTCGGTCGACCGCTGGCCCATCAGACATGACGGGAAAATATCGGTCGAAAGAATGGAGCTTGACAGAAGCGCCAGACTACAGAAGGAACCATTTACCGCCAGCGAACTGGTGTACGCGTGGGACTATTCCGTTCCTTCCTTCTTCGTCTTCCCTTCCACAAGGTCCTTAATACTATATACTCCGTATGGAGGGACGGTAGCCCCACCGCTTACCCCCGCAGTAGGAATGTTTGCTGGGATGAGCATTATAGTGTTTTTGCCCTGCAGGCCAAGTTCATAAATAATGTTCATCCACCTAAGCTGGAATCCCTTATCGTTGTTCTTATAGAGGTCAGCGGCTTCAATCATCTTCTGGGCCGCCTCAAACTCTGCAAGCGCAAGTGTTACTCTTGCTCTCCGCTCGCGCTCAGCCTGTGCCTGTCTTGACATCGCCTCCTGTAATCCAGGTGGAATCGCGACATCGCGTATCTCCGTAGCTGTCACCTTGATGCCCCATGCCTCAGTCTTGCTGTCAATAATTGCTCTTACATCCGCACCAATCCTCTCGCGCTCGGCAAGCAGGTCATCAAAAGAAGTCTGGCCTATGACTTCACGAAGAGTTGTCTGCGCCGCAAACTGCGTAGCGAGCACGTAGTTTTCGGCTCCCAATACCACCTTTTGCAGGTCGACTGGCTGGAAATACATTACCGCATCAACTACAACGGGTACGTTGTCTTTTGTCAATGTCTGTTCCGTCTTGAATGACATCACCTGAAGCCGGCTAGAGATAATGAAAGGAATCTTGGAAATGAAGGGAATGATGTAGACTACGCCGGGCCCCTTCAGACCTGTATAGCGACCCAGCCTGAGTACTGGGGCTCTTTCCCACTCCTTTAGAATGCGTATACCACTTAAGAGTATAACTACAACTATCAAGGCAATGAATGCCTCGACTGCGACTAGAGCTATATTCACCATCGGGTTTCAGTCTCAGTGAAACCTCGACCTTGGGCTATTAAACGTTCCGAATCCGAAACCCTGAGTCCTTGGTTATCGCCCAATTCGGAACGACGTTCATGCCAAAGCCAAGCTCTTGGGGTTGGCGAGAGGCAACAGTGACCGGCCCGTCTCAAGAATATTACGCGTCGGCTTAGATACTCTCCGGGAAGCTGGCCCTCCACGAGTCCTTTTGAGTCAGCTCAATCCTCTCCTCGACCGCGGTCCTAGGAGGGGTGGTTTTGACTTCTACTTCGGAGGGAGTTCCACACGTAGCTCGAGCTCTTCTACGGACTTTACAATAACGCCTGTACCAACTGGAACCTCGCCCTGCTCAACCCTCGCCCGCCACACAACACCTTCGACCCGAACCTCCCCTCTGGGCGAGAGCTTGGTAACCACGATTGCAGTCTTCCCCACAAGTGACTCGGGTCCAGTGAGTTTCTTGTGGGACCTGAGTGGACCCAGTATCCATCGGATATAGAGCCCTCCAAGAACGCCCACCGCGACTACGATTCCTGCAACCACGTAAGTGAGGTCTGTAATCGGCGATGGAGAGTACTCCAGCCCACCAGTGAGCAGCAAAATCCCAACAACCCCCACTCCGAAGCCGGCCATCATCGCAAAGCCGTGGCCCAACTTAATTTCAAGAAGAATCAGCACGGCGGCTAGCAGCAACAGAAAGTAGCCCAAGAGTGAGGCTCCAATCACTTCCAGCCCCACGAGTCCCGCCAAGATTGCAATCGCCCCCGCAACAGAGAGCACAATCGTTGGATGGTAAATGTCCAGAACTATGGCTAGCTCTCCAATGAGAATCAGAATCCCGTCGACAGTGGTGTTACTAAGTACACTTAGGGTCTGATCGTATAGAGACTCGCTCACCGACACGATAGGCAAGCCACTTAGCCCCCATGTCGACAGCGCCTGCGATAAGGAAGGCGAGAGGCCGTTGATTATTCCAACGCTATAAGCCTGGTTTGCGTAAAAGCTTTGGTCGCCGTAGACCATATAGAAGGCTGCAGTGACGTTTCTGCCCCACTTTGCGGCCAATCCTTCCATAAGGCTAATCATTGCATCTTCAGTATGGTTCTGCTGAAGAGCGCTCCCTCCTTCGACAATTGGAGTTGAAGGCCCGATCTCAGAGCCAGGGCCCATTAGAATCGAGTTCGAGGCCATAGCTATGTAACTTCCGGCTGAAGCTGCTAGCGAGTCAGGAGGAACATATGTATACACCGGGATTCCACTCTGGTTCGCTCTCTGGGTCAGGTTAACGATATTTAGCATATCACTCAGCAGCCCTCCTGGAGTGTTCATATCGATCACAATCGCCTTTGCATGCGAGTCAACGGCCATGTTGACTGCTCTTAGCATGAGTGAGGACGAGCCGGGGTCCACCGGCACACTGAAATTCACCAATATTACACCCCCGCTCACAGTCGTTGCAGCCCCAGCTGCGGCAATCATGGCCAAAGCCAAAGAGCCTGTGGTTAACGCAACCAGAAGTAGGCTGCCTACGTCCGGTTTTGGCTTTCGGGTGCGCCGGTTGTTCTTGAGCGATTTCACTTAGTTCGTCTCGGCCGGTTTCACTGGAGAGCTGGCTTGCGGCTTAAATGGTTTCGCCCTAGAAAATACAATCACCAGAATTTCAAGTATAATTGCCAAGGCCAAGGCGTACCTGAGGCTTATGTAGTAAGCAGACGAAAGGCTCGAGAGGAGAAACCCCCAACCAAGGAAGTAGTAGAGATCTTCACGCTTCGCCCAAAGTAGTCCCGTAACTACACCCCAGACTCCGAACAACAATACGAACGTATCAATAGCGCCGACAAGATTCTGCAGTTTTAAGAGCCATACTAGCACGGCGAGGAAGAAAATGACAACCACGCCGAGACCGAAACTCGTTCTCAAGCTTGGTTACCCGACATGGAAGAGAATAGCTTCTATTTAAGGTCAGCAACGAGATATCTGATCTTCCCCTGCTCAGTTTCCTTACAGGGGAAAATTCATTAGCACCTGTTATGGATTAGATTAATGCCTGAGCAACTCATCACGCCGATACAGCCCACAAATACGCAATCACAGTGGGACTGAGAGCCGAGATTTGATTGACAGGTATACAAGATTATACTAAAGAGAAGCCGAGCTGGGAAGAAGTCGAGAGGATTCTGAACTTCGAGGAATACAGTCCGACTAGTGTACTCGCGCCTCGTGAATTGGGCGACAGAATTCAGATTCGGGCTTTTAATCCCATAGCCGAGATTGCGTGGGTTGAAGATAAGAATGGCAGCATCGTGCAGGAACTGGAGCAGTTAGAACGTTCCGGATTCTTTTTCAGAGCAATAGAACGGCGGCGTATCGCGGAAGGCTATCTTCTTTGCTTCAGAGATTCTTCCGGCTACGTCCACCGCTCGGAGAACCCTTACGCCTTTGCCCCGGAAATATCAGATTATGACCTTTACCTGCTCGGGAAGGGCGAGCTTGAAAAGAGCTACCTGACACTCGGAGCGCACGAAAGAGTTCGGGCCGGCGTGAGCGGAGTTCGGTTTGCCGTGTGGGCACCCGCCGCGCGCGCGGTGGGGGTAGTTGGGGACTTTAACCACTGGACTGTAGGAGCCAGTCCCATGGAGGTGAGAGGAAACTCGGGAGTATGGGAGCTCTTCATTCCAAGGGTAACAGAGGGCGAGGTCTACAAGTTCGCAATCAAGTCGCCGAGCGGTGTGGTGAAATTGAAGACGGATCCCTATGCCTTCGGCTCGGAGCTCCGCCCACGCACGGCTTCGAAGGTTGTGAACATCGCCCGTCACAAATGGAACGATTCCGAATGGCTTCGGGCTCGAGAGTCGTTCAAACCGTTCGAATCCCCTATATCTATATATGAGGTTCATCTTGGCTCATGGAAGAAATCAAAAGAAACGACCGGAGGTTACCTCAGCTTCACTGAAATCGCAGATGAGCTCATACCCTACGTAACTCGGCTTGGCTTTACCCACATTGAACTCCTGCCAGTTATGGAGCACCCACTAGACCAGTCGTGGGGTTACCAAGTCACAAACTATTATTCAGTCACGTCGAGGTATGGCGGAGCAAATGAGCTTATGGAATTCGTTGAGAGGTGCCACGCCGCAGGAATCGGGGTTATCCTAGACTGGCCGCCAGGTCATTTCCCTAAGGACGAACACGGCCTGGCATTCTACAATGGCACCCCTCTCTATGAGCCGGGGGACCCCGAGCAGAGGGAGCACCCCGACTGGGGGACACATACCTTCGACTTCAGTAGATACGAGGTGCGCAATTTCCTGGTATCAAACGCACTATTTTGGCTTGATATGTTCCACGTTGACGGTATCAGGGTCGACGCAGTCTCTTCAATGCTTTACCTTGATTACTCCAGAAGGCCGGGCACTTGGAAACCAAACCGCTTTGGTGGGCGCGAAAACCTTGAAGCAATTGCATTCCTGCGACAACTTAACAGCGCGGTTCACACCAACTATCCTGGAGCAATAACCGTGGCTGAAGAATCGACATCGTGGACCGGAGTGACCTCACCAATCCATGCCGGAGGATTGGGCTTCGATTTCAAGTGGATGATGGGCTGGATGCATGACACTCTGAGCTACTTCTCACGAGACCCGATTTACAGAAAGTATCACCAGAACGAGATAACCTTCAGCATCTGGTACGCTTTTGCCGAGAAGTTCATACTACCTATTTCTCACGACGAAGTCACTCACGGAAAGGGTTCAATGTTTAACAAAATGCCTGGTGACGAGTGGCAAAAATTCGCAAATCTACGGCTGTGCTATACCTACATGTGGGCTCACCCAGGAAAGAAACTTCTCTTTATGGGCAACGAATTTGGCACTTTCAAAGAATGGAACGAAACGGAGGAGCTGGATTGGTCCCGGCTGTGGGGAACCCAAGCAGCTGGTCTGAGTCGTCTGGTGGCCGACCTGAATCAATTGATGAAGCAACGTGACTCCCTCCATTTGGGGGATCATTTGAGCAACTGCTTTGAATGGATTGATTCTTCTGACTCGGATCAGAGCGTTATGAGCTTTGTGCGCTTCTCCCCGAATCGGACCAATCCTGTAATTTTTGTCTTTAATATGACACCAGTTCCACGATCAAACTACAAGCTCGGAGTTCCTGCTCCTGGCTTCTACCGCGAGCTGCTCAATAGCGACGCTAAGGAGTATGGTGGTAGCGGCGTAGGGAATCTCGGAGGCGTGACAAGCCGACCCGAACCAATGCATGGTAGACCCTATTCGGTAGTGCTCACTTTGCCCCCCCTAGGCGCACTCGCACTGGAACCGGTCGAGAATAATTGAGTGTAGATAAGAAGCCCATACGTAAGGGCGACATTGCAATCAGGGACGTTCTTCCGGAAATAGATGGAGGAGAATACCCCGTCAAGAGAGTGCAGGGTGACATTCTCAAGCTTAGTGCCAACGTATTCACGACGGGGGTCGCAAAACTATACGCATTCGCCCTGTACAAGACACCTAACGACTCCGACTGGCGTACCACACCAATGAAGCCAGCTGGAGATAACAGCTGGCAAGGAGAGATACAATTGAATGAAATAGGAGAATATCAATATTCCGTCGAAGCGGGGCGAGACCACTACTCTAGCTGGGTAGAAAGTCTGCGCCGCTGGGCCGAGGCAGGGGAGGACCTTTCGAGCGAAGTTCAGGATGGAGTTCGTATGCTTGAAAGGGCCGCCAAAGACGCAAGCGGCGAAGACTTACTCCTACTCAAACAGACCTTGGATTCAGCAGCTAGAGCAAAAGGTGAGAAGCTGCTACAACTTCTGTCTCGGCAGGAGCTACGGGAGGCAGTCATCCGTTCGACAAAGGGAAGAGAATGCGAGCGTTACAAGACGCTTTCACTCGTCGTCGAAAGACGAAAAGCCATCTTCGCCACTTGGTACGAGATGTTTCCTCGATCACAGGGAACAGCTCCGGGTAAATACGGAACCTTTCGAGATTGTGTCAGACGGATACCAGACATTGCTAGTATGGGGTTCGACGTAATCTACTTACCACCGATTCATCCCAGAGGTCGAACGAATCGTCGCGGGAGAGACAATTCACCGAATGCGAAGGAAACTGACCCGGGCAGCCCTTGGGCCATAGGCTCCAAGGATGGCGGGCACACTGCAATTGATCCTGAACTCGGAACGTTTGATGATTTCGAAAAGTTTCTAAGCGAGACCAAGAGCGCCGGTATTGAACTGGCTCTGGATCTCGCATTTCAATGCTCACCGGACCATCCTTGGGTAAAAGAACATCCAGAGTGGTTTTACCATAGAGCGGACGGTTCTATTCGTTACGCCGAAAATCCCCCCAAACGCTATCCGGACGTATACCCTCTCGATTTTGACTGCACAAATTGGTGGGAACTCTGGCAGGCGCTCTACGAAATAGTTGACTTCTGGGTAAAAAAAGGAATAAAAATCTTCAGAGTAGATAATCCTCACACGAAACCATTCAGCTTCTGGAAATGGCTAATCGCCAAAGTCAGAGCGAATTTCCCCGAGGTGGTATTTCTTGCTGAGGCATTTACTACACCCGCGGTGATGTACCAGCTGGCCAAGCTGGGCTTCAGTCAATCTTACACCTATTTCACTTGGAGGAACTATAAAACCGAAATCGAGTCGTATTTTCAAGAATTGAATGAGGGGTCACTGCTTGAGTTTTTCCGCCCTATGCTCTTTCCGAGCACGCCCGACATTCTTCCCTACGTGTTGCAAAACGGGGGAAGGCCGGCTTTTGCAATGCGTGCGATTCTGGCAGCTACGCTATCTTCACTGTACGGCATCTATAACGGATACGAACTCTGCGAGAATCGCGGGATTCCCGGAAAGGAGGAATACGCCCAGTCAGAAAAATACGAAGTGAGAATCAGAGACTGGAACGCTCCCGGCAATATCAAGCCAATCATAGCAAAGCTGAACGAGCTTCGCCGGGCTTACCCTGCGCTGCAGAGGTTAGGAAACACACTTTTCTGCACCGTAGACAATCCTAATCTTGTAGCTTATTTGCGGCTTGGCCGGCGTAACGAGAAGACTTTACTGATTGTGGTGAACGTCAACCCTTTTGAGGAGCACGCTGGATTGGTCGACTTACCTTTAACAGGACTGGAATTTGATGTAACCGGCAGCTATCCTGTGCGCGACCTCCTTACGGGCACAACCTACGCGTGGCACGGGACGCGGAATTACGTCAAGTTGAACCCGTATATACAGCCGGCTCACGTGTTCGAATTCGCTGTAGGAGATAAGTAATATGCTGCAAGGCGACGAGTTGTGGTATCGAGATGCGGTATTCTATGAGGTCCCGGTTAAATCTTTCTACGATTCAAATGGAGATGGAATTGGCGATCTCGCTGGTGTGGCCGCAAAACTGGACTATCTCTCGTGGCTGGGAATAGATTGTATCTGGTTACTTCCTTTTTATGCCTCACCACTAAAGGACGACGGTTACGACATTTCGGATTTCTATAGCATTCACCCCGACTATGGCACAATGCAGGATTTTGAGGAGCTGATAGAAAAAGCCCATTCCAAGGGGATCAGGGTGATTCCCGATCTGGTAATGAATCACGTTTCTGACGAGCATCCGTGGTTCAAGGAGGCACGGTCCAGCCGCAACTCTCCGAAAAGAAACTGGTTTACTTGGAGTGATACGGATAAAAAATATACTGAAGCAAGAATAATTTTCGTAGATACCGAGAAGTCCAACTGGACGTGGGACCCAGTCTCTGAGAGCTATTACTGGCACAGATTTTACAGCAGTCAGCCTGACCTTAACTATGATGAGCCAGCAGTGCGAGAAGAAATGAAGAATGTTTTAAGATTCTGGCTCAAAAAAGGAGTAGATGGTTTCAGGTGCGACGCCGTCCCTTACATTTTCGAAAGGGAAGGTACAAACTGTGAAAACCTGCCCGAGACTCATTCACTATTCAAAGAGCTCCGAGCGATGCTCGACAAAGAGTTTCCCGGGACTATCCTACTAGCCGAAGCAAATCAGTGGCCCACTGATGCAAGAAAGTACTTTGGCGACGGTGACGAGTTTCACATGGTCTTCAATTTCCCGCTTATGCCAAGGATGTACATTTCCCTAGCAAGAGGAGACAGGCACCCAATTGTAGATATGGTTAAGCAGATACTACCCATCCCTCCAAACTGCGACTGGTGTACGTTTCTGCGAAACCATGACGAGCTCACACTTGAAATGGTGACAATAGAGGAGCGGGACATAATGTATGCAGAATACGCAAAGCATCCCAAAATGAAGCTGAATCTGGGCATCCGAAGGAGGCTTGCGCCATTAATGGATGACAGCAGAAGCGCAATCAAGCTTCTGCATGCACTGTTGTTCTCACTGCCTGGCAGCCCTATACTTTACTATGGCGATGAAATCGCGATGGGGGATAATATCTACCTAGGCGACAGAAATGGGGTGAGAACCCCAATGCAGTGGTCGCCAGACCGTAACGCTGGCTTTTCCAAGGCTGACCCTGAGATGCTGTTTGCTCCTGTAATAATGAATCCTGTGTATCACTACGAGTCGAGAAATGTTGAGTCTAGCGCCCGAATCCCAACGTCACTCCTGAACTGGATGCGAGAAATTATTGCAGTCAGAAAACGCTATTCAAGAATATTAGGTAGAGGGGAAATTCGGTTCATCGAACATCCTAATCAGAGGGTGCTGTCCTTTCTACGCTCCCATGAGGGCCAGACTATGCTCTGCGTTTTTAATCTTTCCACAAAACCGACAGCTGCAGAACTGGACCTACGGGAATTCGACGGCTGGACTCCGATAGAGGCGGAAACCCAGACTCCTTTTCCAAAAATAGGTACGTTGCCGTATTTCTTTACTCTTGGAGAGCGCGCGTATTTCTGGTTCAAGCTCGAACCTCCCGCTGCGATTGGCTGAAGGTTGGCGGATTGCCTCTGTTTAAGGCCCCTATTAGTCCAAATGTATTAACTTCGCTACATCAATACCTCCTCAAGTGGCTGCCTGATCAGAGATGGTATTCTTCCAAAGCTTTAGAAATTGCTGACGTGACAATCAGCGACTACTCTGAGTTCACTTCTTCGCCCTACACAATTCTCGCACTCGTACGTGTGGCATTTGTCAGCAAGAAAAGTGAGGTTTACTTTGTCTCACTAAAGGTCGGGCCCGAAAGTGCAGAATCTTCCCGCGACAAGCTGAAACTGGAACCAGCCGATTTTTCTAGTGAGCCGCTTTATTGGTCTGAACTGTTGCAGGCCATGATATCATCAAAGGTCTTGAAGTCACTAAATGGAAACATCGAATTCAAGGCCTTTGATAACCTCAGGATTGTCGAACAAAATCACAAACATGTTGTATCCGTTTTGGCCCAAGAACAGAGCAACTCTGCAGCTATAGTGGACAATCTCTACTTTCTGAAACATTACAGACGTCCTGAAAGCGGCAAGAGTCCGGATATTGAGGTTCCGCTCTTCCTGCGTTCGAACACTTCTTTTAAAGATACGCCGAAGCCGCTCGGTGAAGTGAGCTATACTGCCCGCGACGGTGGGTTCTACCTCCTCGCGGCCGCATTCGAATTTGTCGCAAACTCGGGGAGTTGCTGGGAGTTCATGCTGGAAAAACTGAGAAAGAACTTTGCAGAGCCTAGCTCATGTCCTGCGGAAGGCGTCGGCGGACAGGAGGATAAGGAACCACTGGCCCTTGCCAAGTTGCTCGGGTCACTCACAAAGAGAATGCACACCGCGTTGGGTAAGGTAACGGACGACAAGGACTTTTCTCCGGAACCCGTTACCCAATCTGATCTTTCAGCCTGGGCGGAACGATGCTCGAAAACCAGGGAGGTGGCACATGCTTTTCTCGGCGGAACAGGTTCAAAAAGTTCGAAACTATCGGGTGCAGAATTGAATCTGCTCACTGAACGCATCAAAGCCAGTGCTCGGCCTGAAACTAATTTTCGTGGTCTGACAATCGATCAATTCTCCAAAATTAGAATTCATGGAGATTATCATCTTGGCCAAGTACTCCTGACACCCGGTGGACTAACCGTTATCGATTTTGAGGGGGAACCAGCGAGAAGCCTGCAAGAGAGAAGAGCCAAACAATGCGCTTTAGTCGATGTCGCGGGGATGGTCCGCTCTTTGGATTATGCGTGCTCGCTCGCATTCAGTGGCAAATCAGAAATTGAGCGCACCCACAGGGCCACCGTCCGGGCAATTCTCAGGAAAGCTTTCATTGAGAGTTACCTTGGCACCGGCCCTGAAGACGGAATCGACATTTCCTGGTTGCCCAAAAATCGAGAGAAAATCGATACGATTCTGGGCCTCTTTGAATTCGAAAAGGCGCTCTACGAGCTTTCATATGAGCTGAACAATAGACCCGACTGGACCTGGATTCCAGCTGAATACCTGCTTGAAGTGACATCGGCTCATTAGAACCATTTTCGCGCGTTGGGCTTGATCACGCTGTCAGCTAAACTAGCCTCCGCGACGTGAACCCGAGGGGAAGCATTTACTTATATGCCCTCGAGTAAATGGAGGAACTAATTGGTGAACTTACCCGGTCTGGGAGATATTGAAGATGCAGCGGAGTCGATAAGAGGGGTCGCATCCGTCACACCACTAAGACGCTCCCCAGCGCTTTCACGGTTGTTTGGGTTAGAGGTCTTTCTTAAGCTGGAGTGCTACCAGCCAATCCGGGTCTTTAAAATCAGGGGAGCGTATAACAAGATACGAAAATGTAGTACGGATGGAGTCGTAGCTGCCTCCTCCGGAAACCATGGAATAGCAGTGTCATATTCGGCGATGCTACTCGGGAAGAAGTGCAAGGTTGTCGTGCCTGAGACCGTGGTAGAGGAGAAGGCGGCCTCAATCCAGGAATTCGGAGGAGAGGTAATAAGATTCGGCAGGCGCCACTCGGAGCGTTATGAGATGGCCCAAAAAATTGCTCGAGAAAGTGACTATGATTTTGTGCACCCCTTTAACGACGCCGACGTAATCGCCGGCCAAGGCACATGCGGTCTCGAAATAGCTGAACAGGCACCCGACGTAGATTCGGTAATCGTACCAGTAGGAGGCGGGGGACTCATCTCCGGAATCTCTATCGCAATAAAGTCGAGTAGTGCGGATATCCAGGTATTTGGTGCCGAGCCAGAAGGTGCTCCAAAGATGCAGCGCGCTCTCGCAGCACGGAGCGTTCAGATGGTTGATAACCCATATTCGATTGCGGACGGACTGATGACCAGCTCGGTCGGAGAACTCACTTTGGCGGCTACTGCAAGGAACGTTAAAAGCGTGATGAGCGTAACCGATGATGAAATTATTACAGCAACAAAATTACTCGTTAGGGAGGCGAGGGTCTTTTGTGAGCCCTCAGGAGCGGCCCCGATCGCGCTCATACTAGCGATGAAGAAGAGAGGAGAGCTGGGGGTCCTAGGAAAGAAGACTGTCGCGGTGATTTCAGGTGGTAATGTGTCGCTCTCACTCCTTAAGCAGCTGCTGGAAGGCCCACTAGTGGGAGC
>JAJYZJ010000097.1 GCA_021800035.1 archaeon | reverse complement strand
TCGAGTGCGGCCAACTTGCTTTAACCCGCCCGCGCTGGGTATTGCTACTAGTTAAACGATCGTCCAATAAGAGTTACCAAATCACAAGTGTCACTCGTGTACCCCTTACCCCTTCGGGACGCAAAACTTTACGATCCGGAAAGGGCATGAGCGTGCAATCATCCCCCAGATGCCGAACAATTCTTATAGTGGAAGCCTGAAATCCGTGATTGTCAGTAAAACGGCCTGATTACAATTGGAGGAAGCCCCATCTCCCTCCGGTCAAAGCACTTGGGTGTTAACTCTCGCTAGGGATAAAGCCAAGCCAGATTGGTCCACAATCCTCTCCTATAAGTAAAAACTCGTTTTGGCCAATAAAGCCATATGAAGTCTGAAGTCGAATACTCCTCCCTCTAGACTTCAACTGCCAAGACTTATAGCGCAGCAAGCTGAAATTTTTACGAGGAATATGATCTCGATAGTCGGCAGTGGCAAAATCGGCTCAAACGTGGCCCTCCACGTTGCGCTGCATGGACTCGATGACATTACGCTTGTCGATGTGGTCAAGGGCCTTCCACAAGGCGAAGCAGCTGACCTTATGCATATGCTATCCGCTTACGGCTCAGATATTCAGGTCAAAGGCTCAAACGATTTTTCAAGTATATCAGGCTCAGATCTTGTAATAGTTGCCGCTGGGTTCGGGAGGAAACCTGGCCAGACAAGGCTTGACCTCATGAACTCGAACGCAGGAATAATTCACGACGTAGTCAAGCAGATCAAGAACTATGCTCCACATAGTGTGCTAATGATGGTAACGAATCCCTTGGATGTGATGACCTACATAGCTTACAAGGTGTCGGGTTTTCCGAGAAACAGGGTGGTAGGGATGAGCGGCACGTTAGACGGGGCAAGACTCCGTGGTTTCATTGCGCAAAAGCTAGGGGTCTCGGTGGCCAGTGTAGAACCCATGATAATTGGAGAGCATGGAGAAAACATGCTACCCGTTCCTAACTATACTACAGTGGGAGGAATTCCCTGCACCAAGTTCATGAGCTCCAGCGAATTTGAAACCATCTTGAAGCTCACACGTGGTGTCGCAGCAGAGGTGATAGCCGCCAAGGGCGCAACAATTCACGGCCCCGCAGCAGCAGTGACAGTGCTTGCGGATGCCATAGTAAACGACCGCAAAAAGGTTCTGAACGCCTCTACCTATCTTGACGGGGAATACGGTTACAAGGACATCGTGATGGATGTGCCAATCATAGCATCTGCTACCGGAGTCGAAAAAATCATAGAAATTGACCTTGATAAAGATGAAAAAAACGAGCTTCAGAAAAGTTATAGTACACTGCGGGAAGCCATCGCTCGTCTCAGTCCTGACACGATTCCTTAAACCGACTTTACCCCGAAGCTTGACTGGACGACCGACGAAGTCAGGCCCATCGAGGCCTGGCGAGAGCTGGAATATTAAAAAGGACGTGAGGGTTTGGCTTGACTCCCGCCACCTCTGAGGGAGTGCGCGCCGTAATCCCACCAGTTCCTGCTCCAGACATATTCTTTCTCGGTTTTTCTGAATTAGTCCCGAGCCTAATTCGTCATAGATTCTCTGACGGCCCTCACTATAATATCTAGGTCATCAGGGCTAAGCGATTGATGAACAGGAAGGGAGAGAACCGAAGATGCTACATATTCGCTGTTAGGGCAAGTTCCCCGTCTGTAACCATATTTGCTGACGTAGTATGGCTGTAGATATACAGGCAAGGGGTAGTGAACCGATGTTTCGATTCCTTCAGCAGCTAGCCTCTCTGCAAGCTTGTCTCTTCCAATCGGGGCCTTTGCCTTGTTGACAAGTATTGTATATTGGTGAAAGACATGGCGCACCTCGGGCCGCTCTATGGGGGTAGTGAGTCCAGTAAGCTGGCCCAGACCCTCGGTCAAAATTCTTGCGTTTTCCCTTCTTGCCGCTATGAATTCTTCGAGCTTATCCAGTTGCGGAAGACCGATCGCCGCCTGCAGTTCGGTCATTCGATAGTTGAATCCTATGCCGACGTGATTATACCTTCCTCGCTGTCCGTGATTTCTCAGGAGTTCGATTGATCGGGCAATTTCTGAATCATTCGTAGTAATGAACCCGCCCTCGCCGGTCTGCAGATTCTTTGTGGCATAGGTGCTGAAGCAACCCATTACTCCAAAACTCCCCGCCATCTGGCCCCGGAAAGTAGACCCAATTGCCTGCGCTGCGTCCTCAACAATCGATACCCCCCACTGTTTTGCGACTTTCTGAATAGAATCCATATCCGCACACTGCCCGTAGAGGTGGACGGGTTCAAGCGCAACCACAGAATCATCCATCAGTTCCTCAACTGACCTGCTGTCCAAATTATAGTCCTCCAACGAAATATCAGCGAACACCGGTAAACCGCCTGCAAGAACGATAGCGTTGGCGCTTGCGGCAAAGGTGAATGCTGATGTTACAACCTTTTTTCCCTTAATGCCCAAGGCACAGAAGGCAATATGCAGGGCAGCAGTTCCGTTTGAAACGGCGAGCGCGTTCTTAACCCCGAGATATTCTTTCAGCCTGCTTTCAAACCTTGACACCGTCTCGCCCCCCACCAAATTCTTGCTCCTAAGTACTTTCACTACGTTACTCTCTATTTCAGCTGAAATGTAGGGGTCGGCGATCTTTATTTTACGCATCCAGCTCCGTCACCTATTCAAGTCAATGAGCGCGGTTGAAGCATCGCTTATCATCTGACATCTTTACCCATTATGCTCTTGAACCCGGAAATTTTGGCTCCAAGATGTGGAGTGGTCAAACGAGAGTAACCACTAGGTAGCGCGTATCTTCTTCACGTAGGAAATAGCGCTGTCGCAGGTGTCTGCCCACATCTTCTGGTTAAACGCACTTCGGCTTGGCAAGAAGTCATTAAGTTCAGCAAAGAGTTTTGTAGCCGAGATTTTCTTGAAAGCTTCGGATGTTAAATCCAAGAGTGCATTTACTGGTTCACTGGCAATCTGCTCAAGAAGCCTTCTCACGGTAAGCGCGTTTGCTCCTCTCGAAAGTATCACAAAATCGTAGATATCGGTTGGTAGAATTCTCATCCTGGATGACTTGGCCGCGAGATGACCGCTCAATGGCGTCGCCCGGATCAATCTTTCATTCACGCCTGACTGATAAATCATATTCAGTTTGGAGGCAACAATATACTCGAGAGGAGGGACGTTGATTTCAAGCGAACCGAGGCCGTTCATCTTCGAGGACGCATTGCTATATGAAGCCCCATGCGGGAGAAATTTGCTAATAAGCCAAGAGGACCGATCTGGTTGCCCATTCGACCACACACGAACGTCAAAAAACATTGGAGAATATCGGGCTTTGGCTGTCGCGGAATCTCCCTCCAAGAGCGAGACCCTAGAGCCCAACTGTGAGGCGATCTTTCCACAACTCCTCAGAGTCGAATGGCCGCCTTTTACAATACTCACCAACCTGGCCCTGCCGTTCACATTCCCTCGCACCGGTTCAAATACGCCCAGTTCAATCGAAAACCCGTTAGAAGCCAGCCGGCTCCTGCCGGATACGTCTTTCAGTTTTGAATTTAGCGCCGTAGATAGGGAGAAGGCGTCGTGTATCAATGGCAATGCCAAAGGAGGTGGGAGAGCGATGTCAATTCCTGTCACCAGTCGCTGTTCGGGAACGCGAAGATAGGTACTCGCGGCCACTGACCCGAGAACTACCATCTTGTCCCCGCCGAACAACCCCCTAGCGGCTTGCAACACTCTAAACAGGAAAAGCTGATAGTCGAGAGAGTCTCTGTCCCAACCAATATAGGCAGAATCTGTTTCCGACGTAGTGCTAGTTGCCATCCAGCGCTTCTCCACAAGCCTCACGTTTCTGAGCTTATAAGCCTTGATAGCACAGGTTTAATCGGTGTCTCACTCAGTCTCTTATTTTCGAAATTGTCTTACTCCGGAGTGAATCTTAGTGCGAGCGTTATCTCCACACACTGGCTTCGCTCCGCTCTAAATATTCCGGCCCTGGGAGAGCGGGGTCGTCACACAAACCACCGGCCCACCATTCTTTCAAGAAGGGACGCACGAACAACAGGTTTCAGTTATTTTGTGAAGCCAGCAACAGTTCATTTCAATAGTGCGCTCGACCAAGAAAGCTCTCGGTAAAGTGATTGGCCAAAATCCAGCCGCCCTAAATACGGAAATGAGCTCTTGAGACTGTTTTTCAAAGCCAGAACCGCCAATATCATACCCAGACCAATGCCCGATTTGGAAAGGCTTTTCATACACTCCCTTTCGGTTATTTGAACTTGTTTGGCGGGGCGAATCAAAGGAGTTGCATTTGACCTAAACGGCACCCTCGTCGATTCGGTGGAGCAACACGTCCGTGCATGGGCAAGGGCATTTAAACGGAATGGCTTCCATGTTGAAGAGGCTAAGCTGCGGCCCTTCATCGGGTTATCTTCCCCGAAAGTTGTACGGGCCTTTGTCGGAAACGTCAACGACCAAATCATGGAAAAGGTGGATACCGACTACAAGACCTATTTCGGCGAACTCATCAATGAAATCAAGGCTTTCCCTGAGGCCCCAGAATCGCTTTCGAGCTTGAGAAGGGCCGGAATCAAAATCGCAGTAGCATCATCGAGCGAACTAGCTGTCGCATTGAGAGTGCTTGAGCAATCCAAACTGCGGCCATATGCGGACGCCCTTGTTGGAGGCGATGAGGTTCTACTTGGAAAGCCGGACCCTGAAATATATATCGAAGCATTTAGAAGAATAGAGGTCACCCCAAGGATGGGCGCAGTAGTTGGCGACACAGAGTATGATACCGTGCCCGCTCACCGAATTGGCGCCCTGGCAATTGCTGTCCAAAGGGCTGGAAAAGAAGTGAAATCCGCTGACCTCATATTTGCCTCGCTTGCAGACGCAGTAGCCGAAATTCTGGGCGCTTAGAAAATCTGGCAGATTAACCCATTAAAACCGTTTAGGGCGCTGAAACCTTCCCCGGGACAGGGAGCTCACCCCTAAGATTTCCTACCGATTCGCGGTTATTCACGCTCCCCATGAGGATTCACCTTTGCAAGGATAACCACAGATAACGCATAAAAAGGAACTGAAATGATGAATGGTGCCAGTCTGGAGACGTCGGCATACAGGTAACCTGATATCACCTGTGCCGGCGTCGCTA
>JAJYZJ010000032.1:18935-22431 GCA_021800035.1 archaeon | reverse complement strand
CCGGGTTGACCACCGCCGCAAGCATCGCCCACTTTTCGAACCAAAGATTCAGGATATTGGTAGTAGACCGCAATACACCCGATTTAGCAGGTCGTAAGACTGGTTCTGGATGGATATGTGGCGACGCAGTAAGCAAGAACAGTCTTGACTATCTTGCACAAAACACCGGGATTACTTTTGAGAAGCCTGAGCTTGAGCACGAAGTCGAGGGGGTGCTAGTGTATTCTCCTGACCACAAAACCAAAGTGCTGTTCGAAGGTCGTGGGTTCGTTATAAATCGCAAGCTCTTCCCGCAGAAGCAAGTAGAGCACGCTCGCAAGAGAGGCGTGGAATTCGCCTTTGGAGTGAGCCTTGAGAAGCTTCTGGCTGAGAACGGGTGGATAACTGGAGTGATGGGAAGGGGGCCCGGAGGGTCAGTTTTCAAGAAGACTGCAAGCCTCGTGATTGACAGCACGGGTAGTGCCTCTCTTCTCCGGACAAATCTTCCGATACCAAGCAGAATAGAAAGGGAGCTGAACAGAGACGACCTCGAGAGCACAGGCAGGTACATCTACGAATTTGAAAGGGGGGACGATGACCTGAGCTATTTCGACCCGAGGTATGCGATTATCCATCTCGACCAGTATCTTGCTCCAGGGGGGTATTGCTGGACGTTTCCAAAAGGAGAAAACAAGGTGAACATCGGCTTAGGGGTCCAGAAGCGAGCGCTGGACAGACGCAACGAGAAGAGCGGCTCGAAATCCGTGCTGAACGAATTGATCGATACTTATGTTGCCTCGAACAAATCCATAAAGAATCCGCGACTCTCGACAAGTCCAGACGACGCAGGGAATCAGAAGGGCAATTGGCAGGTGCCTGTAAGAAGGCCGAACGACTGCATGGTGGCAAATGGCTACGCCGTTGTAGGAGACGCCGCTTGGATGCCCCGACCGATAGACGCTGGCGGGATTGGTCCCGCGCTCTACGGAAGTGTAATTCTGGGAAGGGTGGTGGCTGATGCTCTGGAGGCGCACGATACCAGTGAGGACAGACTGTGGAAGTACAACGTCGAATATATGCGACATTATGGCTACCAAATGGCAAGTTTCGAGGTGCTCAGGACCTACTTGCAAACACTCTCGAATGATGACATAAGCTACGGGATGCGGTATTTTCTTTCTGAGGAAGACATCTCGTTGATTACACATCGCAAGCATCCGAGGTTTCGTAACGTCGATCTGTTGAACCCAGTTAACTTGGTAAGAGTGGTCGAAAGATCTGGACTCGCGCGCGGGCTCAAATATACTTCCGATAAGAGCGAGCGACTGATACAGCACAATTTGGCGTATCCTGAGAGTTCAGCCGGTTTCGAAGCTTGGCATAAGATATTACTTGCTGAATTGCATGAGGCGCAGGTCAAATTTGGCCTGACTTAAGCGGAGTACCACCATTCTGGTATATTGTGAGCGAATTTACCTCACCTGACGTATCTCATTTTCGGTGGACTGCACAGATTTGGAATTTGTGCCGTGGTGGATTTTGACAGCTAACTAGGGGAGTCTTGGAGTAGTGATTCGAATAGAACAAGAGCCGCAGATTTGCCAAAGCTAGAGGAAAGGTACCCGACCCATAACGCAAACTGTCTCGTTCGGACTGGCGGCTCCATACAGTTGAACTTTTCGGGACTGGAAATGTGCCAACATGGCCAGAAATTTTTTTAGACAAATGAAAAGTCTGGCGCAAGCACAGACGGAAGACAAAGGTTTAAATAAAAAACTGTCCCACTCGCCCCATGCTGTTAGGCAAGCTTTCGCCTTTCGGAGGGCGCATTGCTGCTATGGCAATTGTTTTCTTGTTTGCCATATCGGCAGCAAGCTTTGCGCTTCATGTTACTGCTTCGGCGCAGAGTACGTCGACATTTACCGTGGGGTATGGAGGCACTCAGTTCGACACCTTCAATCCGTTTACGACATACACCGTAGTCTCTACCATGGCCACGAACGACGTGTATGACTATCTTATCAGGTACAATTCGACATTCGCGCCGGTCGTGCCGGACCTCGCCTACAAGTGGACAGTCTTTCCTAACGATTCTGCAGCTGAATTCTTTCTGGTGCCCAACGCTACATGGTCTGACGGACAGCCCGTCACCGCTCAGGATGTTGTTTACAGCTACGAAGTCGCGGCCAATCCCGTCTCGAGACTTGCGCCCAATGTTGGTGTGGTGACCAATGTAACAGCGCTAAATTCTCACACAGTTGTCATCCATTTCGTTCCCACGGCTCTGTTTCTGATCAACGTTGCAGCAGCCATACCCATTGTGCCCGAGCACATTTGGAAGCAGTATGTGCCTAACCCTTCTAACTCAACTCAGCTATCGAACTATCAGGACTACCCCTTAGTGAGTAGCGGACCATTTCAGGTCACAAACTATGTGCAAGGCCAGTACATAGAGCTCACGGCCAACCCCAACTACTTCTACGTGAGCGAGAGACCACACGTGCAGCACATTGTTATTCAGTTCTTCAGTGATACCAATACTATGGTTCTCGCGCTTCAGGACGGCCAAATCGACGGAGTGGCGCCTTCTATGGTTCCCGCTCAGGTCCAGACCCTGAAGACGTACTCCAATCTGAAGGTAGTTGTCAACCCGGGCGAAGAACTATGGTATCTCGCCGTGAACGTATATCCCTACGGACACGGTAACCCCACGCTAAAGGATCTCGCTGTTCGCCAGGCTTTGGCTCATGCAATAAACACGACTGAACTCGCTCAGCTTATCTGGCAGGGCTATGCAAGGCCCGCGGCAGGTTTGCTGCCCTACGGCAATGCCTATTACGACCCCAATCTGCAACCATATAGCTATAATGTAACACTAGCAAACCAGATCCTGAACAATGCTGGCTATAAAATGGGGAGTAACGGCGTAAGAGTGAGCCCCAATGGGACAGCTCTTTCGTACAAGCTTTACGTGATTAGCGAAGACCCGGAAGAAATTACCGCGGCTGAGCAAATAGCCAATTCCTGGAAGCAGATAGGGGTGAGCGCTCAGGTGATACCCGAAGACAGCAGTTCCCTCGCGAACACCATTTGGCCGAACTTCACCCAAGATTTCGACCTCTGGGATTGGTACCAGACTCCGGCTACGCCAACTCTTCTCGACGTGTTTCTTGCGAACCAGACTGAAACCGGAACGTCTGACAGTGGCTACAACAATTCCGCGTATGACAAACTATATGGTCAAATGATTTCTACGCCCAATGCATCCCAGGTAATGGCGGACGCGTATCAGCTCCAGACAATGCTGTATAACGACCTGCCATACATCAATCTCTATTACCTCGATAGCATTGAAGCTTTCAACACCCAAGCTTTCACTGGTTACTACTACAACATGACTGGGGGACCATTCTCTGATGTGAACTGGTTTACCTTTATTGATCTGATGCCTACGAGTCAGAGCAGTTCATCTTCACCCTCATCAAGTTCGACGCCTTCGCTCTCGACAACTTCACAA
>JAJYZJ010000032.1:0-18835 GCA_021800035.1 archaeon | reverse complement strand
GAGGAGACGAGGTCAGTAATCGGTGGGAATGGGCAGGTATGTGGCGAAGAGGATCGCCACATCCATCCTCACTTTTTTTGGGACCCTGGTACTAACCTTCATACTTTTTCGGTTGTTACCCGGCAATCCTGTAACCATTCTTTTTCGAAATCCGCAGCTAACCCACGCCCAGATTGTGCTGCTAGCCCAACAGTTCGGGCTGGACAAACCTTTGTGGGTGCAGTTCCTGCTTTTCGTAGAGAACGTGTTTAAGGGCAACTGGGGGATTTCCTTTTTCTATCGAGCTCCTGTCACTAGCGTGCTATTTCCGGACTTGCTGAACTCCATTATTCTTCTGCTGCCAGCCACCATAATAGCGATTCTTATTGGCGTAGGGCTCGGGATATTGTCAGGCTGGAAGCGAAATTCAAAGACAGACGTAGGAATACTGACTTCGTCACTTGTGCTCTACGCCATCCCTACCTTCTGGCTGGGGATTCTGTTCATAATGCTAATCGTGCGCGTCGGCGGGCTCCCAGTCGCAGGGATGGTGAGCATTCAGGCTAGCAGTGGCCCCCCGCTCGTTTATCTGGAGAGCCTTGCGCGGCACATACTGCTTCCAATGACCACTCTTGCCCTTGTGACGCTCGGGCAGTTCACCATAATTATGAGGAGTAGCTTGCTGAGCGAGCTTACAGAGGACTATGTCACCGCTGCCTACGCGAAAGGAATGAGCGGCTCGAGACTGCTCAGAAAGCACATAGTCCCAAACGCGCTTCTTCCGACTGTTTCCATAATTGCCATCAGTATTGGAACGATTGTAGCCGGGGCCGTTCTTACCGAAACAGTGTTTTCGTGGCCGGGAGTGGGTTCACTTATTTATGACTCTATCGGCAGGCGGGACTATCCCGTGCTGCAGGGTGCATTTCTTATAGTTGCACTTTTCGTGATTGTGGCCAATTTTGTGGCCGACTTGGTTTATGCCTATCTGGACCCGAGGGTGAAATACAGTTGAGCGCCCAGCCATCTACGTGGAGGTTGTTTCTGCGTAACCGGAAAGGCACCTTCGGATTGGCTATGCTGATTGTGCTGGTTCTCATTGCGCTTCTTGCTCCTGTTATTTCACCATATCCTCCGACAAAGATTGACCTTAACGCAATACTCTCTCCGCCATCATACCAGCACCTCCTAGGCACGACCGAGATTGGTCAGGATGTTCTCTCTCTCATAATCTGGGGCTCAAGAATTTCGCTCCTTGTGGGGTTTCTCGCGACCGCAGTGGCAATGGTAGTTGGCACACTTTTCGGGATCTTTGCGGGTTATATCGGAGGCATTGTCGACGAGGTGCTAATGCGTACCACGGACTTCTTTCTTGTAATACCTGCCGTTGTACTTGCGATCGTAGTAGCAGCGGTTCTGGGTAACACTCTGCTGAACGTTGTTTTGATAATTGGGTTGCTGAGCTGGCCGGCAACAGCTAGGGTAGTGAGGTCAGCAACACTGGTTTACAAGCAGATGCCATTCGTAGAAGCGAGCAAGGGAGCGGGGGGTTCCACTCTCCACGTACTTCGGGAACACATTCTACCTAACGTGATGCCGCTCGTATATGCAAACACCGCGCTAACAATCGCAAACGCGATTTTCACGCAGTCAGCGCTCGTGTTCCTCGGGGTGGGAGACGTGAGCGACATTAGCTGGGGGCAGACTCTGCACTTCGCATATTCGTCCGGGGCGATCACGGCTGGCGATTACTGGTATGCACTTCCTCCGGGAATTATGATCGTGCTCTCCGTGCTCGCGTTTGCCCTTACTGGCTACGCGCTGGACGAAATTCTCAATCCCAGACTTCGTGGAGGCTCACTTTTTGGCTCTTCTTGAGATAAAGGGGCTCAAAGTCGGCTTCAAGACCCAGGCAGGCTTGGTGCACGCTGTAGATGAAATTGACCTTTCGCTGGTTCAGGGAGAGATAGTGGGTTTGGCAGGAGAGTCTGGGAGCGGCAAGTCGACCCTAGGCTACTCGATAATGAAAATTTTACCCCGAAACGCCTTGGTGCAGGGAAGTATTAATTTTGATGGAATCGAGCTGCTAACTCTCACTCAGAGCAAGTTGGAAGAAATAAGGGGAAAGCGGATTGCAATGGTTTTTCAGGGTTCGATGAATTCCCTGAATCCGCTAATGAGGGTGGAAGAACAGGTGGCAGAGCCTATGATTCTTCATCAACAAGCAAATGAGAAGCAGGCAGTTGTCGAGGCCAGAAACCTTCTCGAGCTGGTCGGGGTCGACAAAGAAAAGGGGAGGCACTACCCCCACGAGCTGAGCGGAGGACTGAAGCAGCGCGTCGCGATCGCGATGGCCCTGTCTACTCATCCTGCTCTGCTCATTGCAGACGAACCCACCACAGCCCTAGACGTAATGACTCAGGCTCAAATAATGAGGCTGCTCGGCAGAATAAGAGACGAATTCAAGATCACAATTCTCATGATAAGCCACGACCTTGCATTGCTGTCGGAGACTTGCGACAGGCTGATTCTCATGTATGCAGGCAAGATTGCGGAAATAGGCTCGAGGGATCAGATAGTAAGAAACCCGCGCCATCCCTACACCCAGGGTCTCCTCGGATCGATTCCTTCAGTCAGAAATATCGGCAGGGCTAGTTCCTCAATTCCGGGCGACCCTCCAGACCCACTTAATCCCCCGGCCGGCTGTAGATTCAAACCGAGGTGCAGTTTTGCGAAGGATGTATGTTCCACCTTTGAGAAGGGGCCTCTTTACGTAGAAGATGGCCACTACGCTGCCTGTGTCTTGGTGGGCGGGTGAACATATTGTCCGAGTCATTCGTAGAAGCAAAATCATTGAAGAAATACTTTGAGATACGCCGCTCGCCTGCAGATTTTTTTATGGGCAAAAGGCCCCAGTATATCAGGGCGGTCGATGGTATCGACCTTTCGGTGCAGCGCGGCGAAATTGCAGCGCTCGTAGGCGAGTCCGGCTCAGGTAAAACAACAACGGGGAGACTTCTTTCGATGCTCGAGAGACCGACGGCAGGAGAGGTCTGGTTTGATGGCGAACAGCTGGCCAAGGCCAGCGGAAGAATGCTCAGGCATGTTAGACCGAGAGTGCAGATGATCTACCAGGACCCATACAGCTCTCTAAATCCAAAGCTCTCGGTTTACAGTATAGTTTCGGAGCCCCTCCAAGTGAATTCGCGAAGTCATTCTCGGGAGGACATCTCGAATGTGCTCGCACTCGCGGGTCTGCGTCCTCCTGAAAAGTTTATGGATAGGTTTCCGCACGAGCTCTCTGGCGGGCAGCGCCAGAGAGTAGCGATTGCCCGGGCCATGGCTCTAAGGCCGGACTTTATTGTTGCAGATGAACCCGTGTCCATGTTGGATGTCTCGCTGAGGTCAGAGATTCTGGAAGTGTTGAGGACCATCAACCAGAACCTGAAAACCACATTTCTACTGATTACACACGACTTGGCCGTAGCAGCCCAGATTGCAAGCAGGATCTCGGTGATGTATCTCGGAAAGGTCGTCGAGAGTGGAAGGACCGAAGACGTGCTTTCCTTCCCGGTCCACCCCTATACACAGGCGCTACTTTCCGCAGTACCCAAGGTTGGCGGTCGGATTGCAGACAAGAGCATACTTACGGGAGAAATTCCGAGCGCAAGCAGAGTCCCAACTGGTTGCAGATTCCATCCGAGGTGTGCATATGCGCGCAGAAACTGCTCTGAAGATGAGCCAGAGCCGAGAATAGTGGGTAACTCACTGGTTGCGTGTCACTATGCCGAACTTATTGCAGAACAACGTAAGTGAGTGTTGTTCTATACCAAACGCCTTAGACACTCGGCCATCCAGGGCATTGTCTTTGTAATGAAACTGGGGCCGTGGTGTGCCATCATGTCCGCCGGGCCGGGCGAGATGAATATCCTGTTTCCTCTGACGCTCTCCAAGTCCGCCCACCCACGGGATATAAACTTCTTACTCACCTCAATCAAACTTTCCCTTCTGAACATCTTTGGTTCGTAAAGAATTATCTCGGGAGCAGCCGCTCGAACAACCTGAAAATCCGGTGTAAGCCACTCGCGTGGCTCATCTGCGAAGATATTACTTCCTCCCAGAAGATTCAGTGCATCAGTCAAGTAGCTGTAGGCCCCAAAACTTACCGGCCCACCAAGGTCGATTTCGATATATGCTCGACCGTGGGTGACCTTGGGAATTTCGCACACAGTCTGAAACAGGCGCTTGGAAAGCATGTTTCCAGCCTGCAGTTCTCCCGTGACCAATCCGATGCGGCGAACTGTGTCAATGATAGAGCCCACGCTGGTAGGAAGCTCTATGGCATAAACAGGGAAGATATCAGCCAACTTTAGGGCTAGGTCGCGCTGGTAACCTGTTGTCAGGAAAACAAGCTCCGGCTCAAGAGTGATTAGCTTATCGATATTTGTGTGGCTGTAACTGCCTAGGATAGGTTTCTTCCTAGCCTCTTCCGGATGAACATCAAAAGCCGACACCCCGACTACTTTGTCGCCTAGGCCCAATTCATAAAGAGTCTCAGTAATCGCCGGGCTAAGGCTCACGATTCTTTGCAGTCTTTTTGGCAGTTCAAGCGTCCGTCCCGTGACTTCGCAGAATACCTGTCTTTTTTCGCTCAATTTTTGTAGTACTGCCAATCGATGTTTTCTTCAAGTGCGTCAGCCATGGCGCCTATAAAGAGAGGGTCGTCATTTGGTTGTCTGGCCCGCCTGAGCTCAATCCCAAGTGAGTTGGCTCTCTCCTTCGCGAACACATCCAGATCGTAGAGCACTTCGAGGTGCTCGAAGATGAAACCGATGCTTGCAAGCACGATATTTGTGTACCCTTTTGCCTTATAGTTTTGCATTCTTTCCTTTACGTCAGGCTTGAGCCACATGTTGCTCTCGTCCCCCGCACTCTGATACGCAAATTCCCAGTACGGTGTGTTCACACTTTCTGCTATCATCCTCGAGGTCTTCCTCACCTCCTCGGGATACGAGTCACCATATTGCAGCATTTTGGATGGAAGACTGTGAGCAGAAAAGAGCAATGGCTGGCTTTTTCCGCTCATAGCTTCGGTGACACTGCGAGACCAGAACTCTATGAATTTTGGGGTGGTATTCCAGCCCCGTACCCAATTGAGTTTAAAATTCTTTCCGACTTCTCCCATTGCAGCCATGAGGGCCCTTTCATATGAGCTCATTATCCAGTAAGAGTCATACGGGCTGAGCGGAAATGCGACAATCCTTTTGTAGCCCCCGGCTTCGATTTTCCGTAGAGCCTCCGTTATCGATGGTCTCCAGTGCTTCGTCCCGAGATAAACTTCCAAATCGTATCCTCGTGTCTTGAGCTCTTTACTGAATGCAAGCTTCTGAGCTGAAAGAATGGAATTCATGGGCGAAGTGCCTCCAATCCGGTTATAGCGCTTCCTGAAATCAGAAATCATATCTGTGGATGGCTTACCAGAGGGCACAATCCCGGAGAGATATTCTTCTAGTTCTTTAAGTTTCGTGGGGCTTCCATAACCCATCAGAAGTATTGCCGTATCACCCATAACCCTCAGTTCCTGAATTTATGGACAAAATCCACGAGATGCCTGGCGACGGAAGGGTCAGTGTTTTTGTGAATGCCATGGCCAAGGTTAAAGATGTGACCCGGTGCCGACTTGCCAGCCAGAATTATATTCGAAGTTTCCTTCTCAATGTGCTCAATCGGGCCAAGCAGGCACGCGGGATCAAGGTTTCCCTGGATGGCTCTGTTTCCCCCCAGAGCCTGAAAGGCAGATTCAAGTTCAACTCTCCAGTCCAGTCCAACGACTTCAATATCTAGCTTGGAAATATCGCGAAGAAGCCCCCCAGTATTTGTTCCGAAATATATGCGGGGGACCTGGCTTGTCTCGGAAAAAATCTCTTCGAGATAATTGAGGACGTAGTTTCTAAAATCCGCAGGAGACAGTGCCCCAATCCAGCTATCGAATAACTGCACAGCACTCACGCCCGACCTGATCTGTCCTTTGAGCAGATTCGTGGTCATCTCCGTGAGTATTTTCATCATTTGGTGCCAGCTTTTTTCGTTCCTGTAGATAAATGATTTGGCAATTTCGAATCCACGGGAGTATTCTCCTTCGATTGCGTATGCGGCTAATGTGAAGGGCGCACCCGCAAAGCCTATGATCGGCACTCCTCCTAGTTTCCCGCTCAGCAAGCGTATTTGCTCTCCTAGGAACGCCATCTCTTCAGTAGGATTCACAGACTGCAATTTTTGCAGGTCCTCCGGTTTTCTTAGGGGTTCGGGAAAGACTGGTCCACCCAGCTCGGAAAACTCTACCCTAACCCCCATTGCCGGAAATGGAAGCAAAATATCCGAAAATAGGATTGCAGCGTCCACCCCAAGGCTGAGCACAGGTTCTATCGCGATCTCCGCGGCCAGCCCCGGGTTGCGAATCAACGACAGCATCGAGTAATTCTTCCTGAGTTCCCTGTACCCAGGTAGATAGCGTCCAGCCTGGCGCATAAACCATACTGGCACGTACTCAGATTTTTCCCCCCTGCATGCCTGCAGAAACGCTGATTTCATCAGAAACTATCCCAGCTTACCCTACAAAAGGCTATCTTTACTTCGTACAAACCCGAGATTGTGCAGGCTACGCCGCTTTGAGACGTTCACTAGAGGGAGAGGAAGAGGGAGGGGGAGGGAGAAGAAAGAGATTGAGAAACCAGTATCCTAATAACTGGAATTCCAGAGAACCAAGCGACACACTTTGCGAGATGTGAACCCAACCCCGGAATCTGACGTGTACATTGTCTCCTTTCTGCGCACCGCCTTCTCAAGATCGAGGCCGAACGACCCCACAAAGGACCTTTTCAACTCCATCAGGATGGACGAGGCCTTGGGAAGCTTGATATCAAAAATGGTTACGGATACCGAAGTAATTCCAGAAGATATCGGCGACGTTATCACTGGTTGTGCTCTTCCCGTTGATGAGAACTGGACATTTGGGGGGCGCCATCCCGTGTTTCTCGCAAAACTGCCTTTCGTCGTGCCTTCAATGTCTCTCGACAGACAGTGCTCCTCCAGTATGAACGCAATATCGATTGGGGCAATGGAAATCGCTACAGGCAACGCCGATATCGTGATTGCTGGAGGTATGGAGCATATGACGCATGTGCCCATCTCTGAAAATGAGCATATCAAGCCCAACATGAAACTCCTGCTGCGCCCCGAATACTTGAGATATTCAATGAAAACATCCTATTCGATGGGGCTGACCGCAGAAAAGTTGGCTGAACTGAGGAACATTAGCCGAGAAGACATGGACTTGTTCTCCTATGAGAGTCACATGAAGGCGTCTCGAGCACTCGAAGAGGGCTATTTCAAAGCGGAGATATTGCCGATTGCGGTCGAGCAGGGGTCTGAGACTTTCGTAGTTGATAGGGACCAGTCCATACGAAGAGACACTACTCGCGGAGCACTCGCAGAGCTCAAGCCGGCGTTCAAGCCTGACGGAGTAATAACTGCAGGAAATTCGTCACCGCTTAATGCGGGCGCCTCTGCTGTGATGCTAATGTCGGGGGCCAAGGTAAAGGAGTATGGTATCACTCCGCAAGCTAGAATTTTATCCTTCGGGTGGGCCGCAGTCGACCCATCTATAATGGGAGACGCGATAGTTCCTGCCTCTCAAAAGGCGCTGTCGCGCTCGGGCCTGGGTGTGGACGACATCGACATCTGGGAAATTAATGAGGCGTTCGCGGTTGTTGCGCTCAACGCGGAAAGGCAACTGGGGATACAAAACGACAGAGTAAACCTGAAGGGCGGGGCGATAGCGATAGGTCACCCTCTGGGGGCGTCAGGAGCTCGAATAGTTGGAACCCTCTCGAGATTACTTCGCGAAACTGGGAAGGATAGAGGGATGGCCACACTCTGTGTCGGAGGAGGGCAAGGATATGCAATGCTAATCGAAAGATGTTCCTGAAGGCCTACAAGTTTCCAAAAAGAGTGTGGACGACCGCACCGTGTGCAGCGCGAATGTGACGCTGTCGTAAGTGACAGCAAAAATCAGCTGACCGGAAGGTGCCTGCGATAAAGTGAATGTTGAAGTCACTTGCCCACGAAGTCTGGTTTTCGCTTCTGAGAAAAAGCAGCTATTCCCTCCTTCAGATCATGCGTCCCGTACAGGACCCCTAAGGCAATAGCTTCGGCTTCAAGGCCAAGTTCTAGCGGCTCGTTGCTCCACCTACTAATCAGTTTCTTTGTAAGGGCGGCGGCAACTGGCGCAATCTTTCCTGCGATGTCGCTCGCCAATTTTATGGTTTCTTCCTCAATAGAACCCGAAGGGTAGATTTTTGAAATCAATCCAGTTTCAAGCGCCAGTTTGGCATTCAAACGCTCGGCGCTTAGAATATGGTACATTGCTCTAGAAGCCCCCATTAGTTTCGGCAGGCGCTGGCTGCCGCCCCATCCTGGAAGGAGGCCGCGCTCCAGTTCGGGAAAACCCATCTGCGAGTCTTCTGACGCTACTCGTATATCGCAGGCAAGAGCGAGTTCAAAGCCACCACCAAGTGCATATCCGCCTATCTGCGCGAGCGTTATTTTGGGAGCGTCAGATACAGCTCGAAAAACTGCTTGGCCGCGTCTGGATAGGTCGGATAACTGCAAACCACTAGTGATGAATTGATCCAGCTTTGCCCCGGCGGAGAAGTTGGATCCCTTTCCTCTAATAATTATTACATTGACATCTTGGTTTTGCGAGAGCTCACGCATGGCACGCTCCAGCTCATCCAGGAGTCTGGAATCTAAGAGGTTATGCCTTCCGTCACCGAAGGTGAGCCTTGCCACTTTTGGTGCCGGCAGGTCGATAAGGATATGTTCCGTGGACTGAGGGATTGTTGACCCGGCTCCAACCGGCTCAGCAACAGGGGTCGGGGTTGAAGTGGACATGTTCTGCGGGCTCGGCTTTCCGGTCATAATCTCATGCAGCCTACCCTCGGCGATGCTTCTCGCTGGGCTGAACAATTTCGCACCAAACTTAACTGAAAGGCTCTCAAGGCGTTGTCTGAGTTCAGCGCTCGAAAACCCCTGAGAGGCAGAGACCGGTCCGAACGGTCTGTTCATACCCAGTTTGACTGCAAGTTCTATGTCCGGGGGGGAGGCAGCACCTTCTTCCACTAGCCGGACGGCCTCATTTACCTCAAGCGCGATTGAATCCAGAAGAGACACGCTTTCGGAGGGATTGACCTTGGCGCTCTGCGATTTTCCTTCTTTCCACACATAGAAGCCGCTTCCTGTTTTTGAACCCAGGTTACCGTTCTTGACAAGGTCGCGTATTTTCGCGGGCTTCAAATAGTCGGGAGACAGCTCCTTTGAGAAGTAGTCCAGCGAATGGACAACCGTGTCGAGCCCAACGTAGTCCATGAGTTCGTATGGGCCCATGGAGAGGCCCTGGGTTTTGAAGTAGGCATCAATTGCCTGCACTTGTGACGAGTCGATATCGTATACCAAGCAGAACAGCAGTGTTTCGGGGGCGGTGATTCTGTTAACTAGAAACCCTGCTGAGTCCCTTTCCACCTTTACCGGAGTCTTGTTGATTTTCTTTACAAACTCGAACGCAAAGTCAAACGCTCTCTGAGACGTTTGTTCTCCCCTTATTACTTCCACTAGCTTCATTATAACCGGCGGATTGAAAAAGTGCAGGCCCACGATTGACGCCTCTTTTCCCGTTCCTTTTGACAACTCAGTTATCCGAATGTTTGATGTATTGGATGCAATTATGGCACCTTCGGGTGCATACTGAGACGCCTCCGTGAGTACCTTTCTCTTCACTTCAACCAGTTCCGGTACGGCCTCAATAACGATGTCGGCATCTTGAACTGCTTCTGCTATACTACTTACGTATGAGATACGTGCAGCGACAGTCTGGGGAGCCTCCGGAGATATTCTTCCTGACTTCGCAAGCTTGCCAAGACTTTCCCCTATGAGCATCTTGGCCCTCGAGAGCGCACTTGGCGCAGTATCCATCAATCTCACGCTTAGCCCCGCGAGCGCCACAACCTCCGCTATACCATGACCCATGGCGCCCGCGCCGAGCACTGCTACTTTGTTGTAATCCATGGCACTGACTCCGCTTGTGGGCCCACTGCAATAAATGTGCCGATGGCTGCCATCTGCACGCTTGCGTACAGGTGCGGAGCCTCCTTGTGACGCCCTGATCCTTGTGGAGCTTAGTTGACGAGACATCCATAACCCCCACCCTCCCACGCCGCCCTTGTCTTGGTACGGATCGGAAAGGCATTTATCTTCGCTTGGCAAATCCGCTTCCTAATGAGAGTGCACACCGTCCTTGTACTACTTTTGGCAGTGTTTGTTTGCGCTGGTGCGGTACAGTTTACTGGAGCCTCCAGTTTCGCGTCCCTACCGAGATGGTTTCTGGCCCTTTCTGACGGCTCAGGGATGGTATCAGCTGCTGGTACGACTACCTTTGTGTTTGAACTGACGCCTGCTCCCGGTTCTGTGCCCGTGAATGTTACCAATTACTTTACAATAAGTTATACCGACTCAACCGGAGGTGCGGCCATTGCAAAGTATAATGGCACGGTTGTGCCCCTGAGCCTTACTGTAGAAACCGGTTCGACCGTAAACATATCCGCAGAGACCAGCGACTCCGGTTCGAAACAAGTCTGGTGTATATTCAATACTACTACGTGTCAGAAAGTCAGCGTAACTGCGTCAGGAGGAACCATGTCCTACAGCCGTTACTATTACGACTTGCTGAAGTACAGTCCTTACTACTCTGTAAGGGGAGGCGGGAGTGGATACGCTGCTCCGCATCTAGTCTATGATACCGCCCCGGATACGAATGCTGCTGGCTACGAACCTCGTTCGTTGAGCCTGACGCTCGGCACGAACGTTGCAGGCACGGCCATATGGGCAATTCGCGGAACAGCTGTGAACGTTCAGTCGCCCCTCAGTGGGTCAGGAACAACGGAACGATGGGAAACAAATCAGTCCAGCTTTATTGCAGGAATTAACAGGATTAACAATATCGTGTACTATAACCAGTTCTATTTTACATACACACCGAGCGCGGTTGGAGGCTCTCTGTCCAGCTCTAACGTAGCTCATTACGCATTCGTCGCTTTCAATCAAACAACCTATGGAAGCGCGTCTAGCTCGACCTCCTTCTGGGCTGATGCCGGAACGCCCGTAGGCGCAGGTAGTTCCACGAGCGTAGGCTCGTCGTCTGAACAGTATAGTTCGACTCCTCTGACTTACGGGATGAGTGGCTACTGGCCACTGACAGAAGGCGCGGGCACTTACGCCTTCGACCTCAGCGGAAATGAAAATACAGGCACCCTCAGCGGCGGTGCGACTTGGTATTCTGGTGGTTCATGTCAGTTTTCTTCTTGTCTTGAGTTCGAGGGCGGGTTCGTGAGGGCTTCTGGTTCTTCACTGCCCGTGGGTGACAGCGCCTTTACGAAGTCGGTGTGGGTGTATCTTCCGAGTGGGCTGGGTCCTCAGGAATACAACAGGTTGATACTGTGCTGGGGAAGCGCTATAGTTCTCTCTCAGTCTAACTGTCTCGCAACGGGTTCTTCTCCGGATCAGTTTGTCAGCGTACTGGGTACCCGTCCCTTTGTCTGGACCGCAACAAATCTCGTCGATGGATGGAACCAGATTGCGGTGGCCTATAATGGCACAGAAGAATTCGCTTATTCGAACGGCGTTTTGCAGGAAACGTTTGCGCCCAGTTTTGTAGCGGTTGCGAGGGGCCAGCTTTATGTTGGTGGCGGAATCTCCTCCTATTATTCTGCGTTTGACCACGCGATAGCGGAGGTAAGGATTTATGGCTATGCTTGGGGGACTTCTCAGGAGGGGGAGTACTATTCCCAAATCTTGCCACAATTGGAAACCTTAGTATCCGTAAACAGCAGGTCCCTTACGGCAAGCTATTACAACCAGTATCTCGCGACCTTCAGTTACACTGTGGCAGGGGGCGGAAATCCGACACCTCCGCAGTTGGGCATAGATTCATTGGGGGAAAGCCTCCATATAGCTCTTTCAAATAGGTCATTGCTCTGGCTAGATTCGGAGTCGTCTTGGACCGTAGAAAATCCATTGGCTGGATCGGGGGTAGGTGAGCGGTGGGAATCAAACTTAACGACGGGCAAGGCCTCTCTGGGCATGTCGGTTAGGCTAACGTTCTTTCACCAGTACGCGCTCACTGCAAACTATTCCGTGTCCGGCGGGGGCGCGGATTATCAGGCCCCCTCTATCTCTTACAAACAGTTTGGGTCAGTTGTGTCTCAGACTCTTTTAACTTCGCCCACAATAATCTGGGCTGATTCGGGCTCTTCTTGGGACGTGCCGAGCTCGTTGATTGGGTCCACCCAATACCAGAGGTGGGATACCCCGGCGAGTGTCAGCGGCATTGCTAACCGAGCAAGCACGATAAGTCTTGTTTACTACCATCAATATTATGTGGAATTTTCATACTCCGTAAGTGGAGGAGGCTCAAGCTATCGCAGTCCCAGTGTAAATTTCAGCTATTTCGGAAAGCCCAACCTCACATCCGTTCCAAGTGCTACGTGGGTGGACGCGGGCACACCTTACTTCTTTGCGAACCCGCTGGAGGGCTCCACTTTGACAGAGAGATGGGCCAGCAACGAGACCAGGGGTTTCCTCGGTAGCTCAATGAACGTATCCAGTGTGTTACTGGTGCGCGTCGATTATTATCACCAATATCTTGCTGCAGTTGGCTACTCTGTTTCCGGGGGAGGCTCGATTCCAGCTCCGGAGATGAATTATACCCAGTTCGGTGTCCAGCATCAACTAAAGCTCTCGCAAGCAGCTCAGGATGTCTGGATAGACGCAGGCTCCGATTACTCTGTAACTAACGTGCTGTCGTCGACAGTCACAGGCGAGAGGTGGATCGTAACAACGCAAAATCGTGGCGCGGTGGAGAGTCCAGCCAAAATAACTTTTGCCTACCAGCACCAGTATTATGTAAGCGTAATAAGCAATTCCATGACTGCGGGGGAAGTCGGTCCGACAAGTGGCTGGTATGACTCTCAGTCTTCCATTGTGCTCACAGAATCAGCATCTCATGGCTGGCTATTCACTGGATGGATAGGTTCTGGCGCAGGCTCATATACCGGAAATGACACAACGAAGATGATTCTTGTAGATGGTTCGTTTGCAGAGACCGCAGAGTTTGAGCCGGCTCTCGTAATCGAGACGGAGTTTGGGGGGTCTGTATCATACTCTTTCTGTATCATACTCTTACGGTAATATTTCCGGCACTCTAAACGGCGGTACCAATACGCTTCATGTGCAATTGGGCTCGCAAATAAAATTGGTCGCTTCGTCGCTTCCTTTCTTCTATGAATTTGTCGGCTGGTCAGGGAACGTTACGAGTCGCAGCGGGCAAGTTGACCTGTCGGTGAACTCTCCGGAAACAATCATCGCAAGGTTTTCTCTGAATTATTTTCATACAGGCTTACTGGGCTTCGCTCTCTTGCTCCTCGGACTGGCAGCGTATGTAGCACTGAGACCCCGAAAGCTTACTAAGGACACTCCCTTGCCGCCAGTAAACCCGGACGGTTCTGAACAAGAAGATTCGACGAACTCGCAGAGGAGCGATCAGGTACCTAGAAACATCAACTGGGCTCGGGCACCTCCTAGAACTGAATTCTAAAAGTAGCGAGCGGAACTAGTCCAATCATCCATTTTCTTCAGCGCCCTGTAGATTCGTTCTGGAGTCAACGGTAGTTCCCTCAATCTGATACCTGTGGCCGCTTTGATTGCGTTTGCAATGGCCGGAGCGACGCCGATAATCGGCGGCTCTCCAATTCCCTTCGCCCCGATATTGTTGCTAGTGTCTTCCGCCTCTATATACTCGCTTTGGATTTCGTGTATGTCGGTAGAACGCGGCACAAGGTAATCGTTGAGATTTGCGTTCAGCGATACCCCCGACGTGGCATCAATCAGTCTTCCCTCCCAAAGCGCGTAGCCCATCCCCTGAATCACTCCCCCTTCGATTTGACTGCTGAGTAGCAGAGGGTTGATTATTCTACCCGAGTCGTGCACGGACACAACCTTTAGTACCTCAACTTCTCCAGTTTCAGTGTCAACTTCGACCTCAGCGAATTGTGCACCAAATGTGTTTACCTGATGTTTCGGGTCATTGGGTCCTCGCGCTCCCTTACCAGTCACGGTGGCCCCACCGAATTTGTCGAGCAGATCTGCAACTGAGCTTAACTTTTCGCCACTCTTTCGCACGATCCAGCCGGAGTCCAATGCAATAGCTTCTCTGGCGACGTCTAGGGTTTGCGAGGCAATATCCAGAAGTTGCGACTTTGCGTCATGCGCGGCACTGCGGACGGCCGGCCCAATCGATGCAAGTGTCTGACTTCCACCGCTGCCAGGCGAATATAACTCAGTTACCGTGTCACCTATTTGAACAGAGACTAGCTCTAGTGGCAAAGATAGCTCTTCTGCTGCAATCTGGCCAACTGCCGTCCGAGTACCTGTTCCAATATCTTGGGAGGCCGTGACCACCGTTGCACTTCCATCTGTGTTTATCTTGACCTGTGCATATGCTGGCGGTCCCCCTCCTCCCCACCAGATGAGGCTGGCCATCCCTTTGGCGCGCACCTTCGTACCTCTGCGGGTGGGTCCTTCTCCTGGCTTCCAGCCAATGATCTCGGCGCCACGTTCGTATGCTTCTTTCAGCGCTTTTGAGGAGTATGCAATTTTATCGCCTTGATCCTCGTCAGCATAGTTCTTGAGCCTGAGAGAAATCGGGTCAAGTCCCAGCTTTGAAGCGAGCTCGTCGAGAGCGCACTCTAGCCCAAAGTTTCCTTCGACGTATCCGGGAGCTCTGAAAGCCGTAGACGATACAAGATTTGTTCGGGTTCCGTATAGTTCCACCTTGACGTTGGGGCATTTGTAAGTCATCTTGGTGGGCCCCCCTATGTCAGCCGTCCAACCTTGGAGACCAACGTTTACTACAGAAGTCAACTGGATTGCAGTCAGGGTGCCGTCTTTTTTTGCACCTATTCTGTACTTCTGAATGGTCTGGCTGCGGTTCCCGGTAACCAGATTTTCTTCGATTCTGTCTAAAACAATTCGCACAGGCCTTCCGAGGGCTCTGGAGGCGAGTGCGGCAGCCAGAGTGTACTTTCCTCCTCCGAATTTGCTCCCAAAACCTCCCCCCATGTATGTGCTGATCGCCCTTACTTTTCTAAGTGGGATTCCAAGTTTCTCCGCAAGTTCGGCTCGTACGTTGTTTATAGATTGGGTAGAAGTGTACACCGTAAGAGAATCGCCTTCCCACGTCGCCACGCTCCCATGGGTCTCCATACAGTTGTGCATCGCAGCCTGTGTTCTGAACTCTTGCTCTATCACGACATCGGCGTCACTGAAACCTCTTTCCACGCTACCTCGTTCGTAGACTCTTGGCGTTCCCCCGCTCAGATTGTCTTTTCCTCCAATCGCGTGACTCCCTCTGAGTCGAAGAGACTCCTCCGGGTCAACCAAGTGACGGAGTGGTTCGTATTCCACTTCAACGAGCTCGATTGCGTCGTGGAGCGTGATCTCATCAGCTGCAATTAGTAGTGCAATTTCGGCACCTTGGTAGAGAGCCTCGTCGCTAAAAAGTTCTATTTGTTTCTCGCCAGTCAGTTTGGGAACGTCATTCGCAGTATAACCCGCAACTACCCCTGGTTGAGCTAATGCCTTTGACAGGTCAACGTGCTTAACCTTTGCATGGGAGTATGGGGACCTGACAAACTTGCCGTAAAGCATCCCAGGTAGATAGATGTCATGAGTATACTTTGCGCTACCATTGACTTTTGCCCCAGCTTCAAGTCGTGGGGAAGGGCTGCCCACAAGCTTTCCTTTGTAGCTTCCGGGCCAGGCTTGAATTTCTTCGCCTTCGACCATTACGTACTCGTCTCTGAACCTACCCTCGAACTCTACCTTCGTCTTTACAATTTTTACCAATCAGATCACCTTTGAGGCGTCTTCTATTGCCTGAATTATCTTCGGGTAGGCTCCACAGCGACAGACGTTACCGGCCATGAACCTCTTTATTTCGTTCTTTGTAGGTGACTTCCTTGTATTCAGGAGAAACAAAGCTGAAATCACCTGACCTGGTGTGCAGAAACCACACTGAAGCGCATCGTGTTTTATGAAAGACTCCTGAAGTATTTTTCCTTTGGGGTCATTTTCAATCCCTTCCACCGTCTCAATTTTGGAGTTTGTAACGCTCGCGGCCAGTGTAAGGCAGGAAAGGCGGGTCTTTCCATCTACGAGGACTGTGCATGCGCCGCAACTGCCCATGTCACAACCCTTCTTAGCACCTGTATAGCCCAGATTTATTCGAAGGACATCGAGAAGGCTTATTCTTGGCTCCACATTCAGTTCAAAGCTTTTGCCATTTACATTCAGGTTAAGCTGGAGATATCGCGATAGCCCAGGTTGTGCGGTCAATTCGAAATCACGAAGTCAGGCTCGAATATAAGAGATTCTGAGTAGAGTCACGGGAGGTTTTTATTCTGCTTTATGGACTGGTCTACAAGCAAACCAACCAGATTCGACTTTCATATGCACTGGCTACTGCGTCAATTGCCACCTAACCTGTCGCCCAGCTGGGTTTCGCAATATTCTCGTCAAATCTCAGGTATCCACATTCGTGACATGGTTGCAGAAGGACTGAGATTCCAGACTCTACAGAAATACGCGCTTATCCGCCTTGGTTTCAGGAGCCCATGGCGCAGAGGAGGCAAGAAAGGTTTTGCACACTTCGCCGCCTGTCCATATGTGAATTTCTAAGGCGAAACATCAGCAACTTCTTACAGCGCGAGCGACCGATCAAGGCATCCTTTGAATATTGCTGGAAAAAGTTCTGGCTGCCAGTCCAGCCCATTCCTCAAGGTTGCGTAGAAGAGCAGTTCACTCCGCCCGTGCATTACCAAGCATGAGTCGGCATTAAGCGAATACACCATTTTTCCGGTAAAGTGTTTTGAGCAGCAGTTACCCATCACAAGTTTGAGTGGAATCAACCGAGAGGAGGAACACGGAACCGGCCATTCAATGGCTCGGAGCCCAGAGGCAATTAGGTGGTGATTCAGTTTGCTCGGTGAACTCGAACACTACTTAGGTGACCGCTTGACACAACCTTAGCGGGGCCGGGTTAGGGACAGAAGCATTTAATTTCCTGAAAGGCGATACGGATTGAACTTTGATGGGGACGCAAGCACATTCTGTGATTGAGCTTGAGAAAATCTCAAACTATATTGACGCTCACAAGGCTGAGCATATCGAAAAAATCAAAGAGATTATCAGGATTCCTAGCGTGGCCGCAGAAGACCCGGAAGGTGTTAGGCAGTGCGCCAAGTATCTCGAGGGTCAATTCAAGGAGCTGGGATGCTCTGAGACCGAGGTTTATGAAACAAGGGGCCAGCCGGTGGTGTACGGCCACTATGATGCGGGTGCCGAGAACACACTTGCCGTTTACTTTATGTACGACGTAAAACAGGTGTCAGGCGAGCACTGGACGCTCATAAGCGAGCCATTTAAGCCCGAATTGGTACCGATGGCTCCGTTCAAGAGCGTGATTGTTGGGCGGGGTGCCACCAATAGCAAGGGGCCGCTTGCAGCCTTCATGAACGCCCTCTTTTCGATCAAGGGGGCTGGTTTTGAGATTCCGGTCAATCTGAAATTCGTTGCCGAGGGAGAGGAAGAGCTGGGAAGCTCGCATCTTATAGATTTTGTGAGGGAGAATACACGGAGGCTGAGAGACGCTACAGCGGTATTTTCCCCGGGGGGCTCTCAAAACCTAAACGGAGACGTGACTCTTGCACTCGGCTGTAAAGGGGTAAGCGAGTTCGAACTCGTTTGCTCCGGGAAGAAGTGGGGGCGAGGACCCACCGAGAGAGCCATCCATAGCAGCATGAATGCAATAGTTGAGAGTCCCGTCTGGCGCCTCGTGCAGGCGCTCGCATCGATGACAGACCCTGGTGACCCCTCAAAAGTACTGATTAAGGGCTTTTATGATAATATCGCCAAACCAGAGGAAGAAGACCTGAAGCTCATAGAAGAGCTCGCAAAAGTGTACGACGAGGAGTCGGTCAAGAAAGCAAACGGCATACAGCATTTCTACAAAGATCTGCATGGCAAGGAATTACTGATGAAAGCATTTTACACCACTACGCTGAACATTCAGGGAATCTATGGTGGATATACCGGACCGCTCGTTAAGACTATCCTCCCTGAAAAAGCCGCGGCCAAGCTGGAATCGAGGCTCATACCGAATCAAACCATGACTGAAACAGTCGAGAAAGTAAGAAAGCACCTCGAAGAGCACGGATATTCAGACATTGAGGTTCTTGAATTCGAAGGGGAAAACGCAGTCGATGACTGGTCGAGAACTGATCCAAAGGCTGGGATTGTCCAGAAAACGATTGACGCTTACCGCGAAGTAGGACTGCAGCCCCAGGTCTGGCCATACAGTCTGGGTAGCGCCCCTAGGTACATGTTCACAAAACCACCACTCTCAATTCCTTTCATAGGTGCTGGTCTTGGGCACGGTGCTCGTGCACATGCCCCGGACGAATATTATGTCATTGAAGGAAACGATAAAGTCAGAGGTTTGGCTGACAGCGAAAAGTTCTATGTCAGGCTACTGATTCATTATTCGAAGGGGAAGCTCAACTAGCTCCCACTAGTGGGCCTTCCAGCAGCTGCTTAAGGAGTGAGAGCGACACATTACCACCTGAAATCACCGCGACAGTCTTCTTTCCTAGGACCCCCAGCTCTCCTCTCTTCTTCATCGCTAGTATGA
>JAJYZJ010000031.1 GCA_021800035.1 archaeon | reverse complement strand
CGATATCGCTGAATGCGTAGCTTGTGAACCAGTAGCTTATGCCGTTCTCGCTTATCGCCGCCTTGAACCTGTCGCTCTGGGTTATGGCCCAGTTGGTCATATAGCCTCCATAGCTGATTCCTGTTACCCCAATAAGCTCGTTATCGGCATCGTGATTGCGCGCGAGTGCCGAATCCAGACCCGACATTATATCCTTGAAGTCTTCGAGGCCGGTCTTTAGAAGTACCGCAGAGGCAAATTCCTCATCGTAACCGTCGCTTCCTCTGGGATTGGTGTAGACTATCATATACCCTCTTCCGGCCAGAATCTGTGCGGTCATATTGAAGTTGTAACCATACATCCCTTTTGGTCCCCCGTGGACCATCAGCACCACAGGACACTTCGCCTTACCCTCGGGCATCCTAGCGGGCTTTATGAACCAACCATCAAGCTTCTTCCCGTCAAAACTCTCGTACTGGTAATGGTTCGCCTTGGATGGCGAGAGCCTCTTCAGCACCTCAGCATTATAATTGGTGTATTGCCTTAGCTCGCCATCAAATACATAGACTTCGGCGGGCTCTTCGGGTTTCTCCATTGTAAAAACGACTTTGCCGTCCAGACTCACATCAAAGGATGTGACCCACGAGTCATCGGATACAAGAATGCGTGGGTTGCCGTTTGGTTCAACCACTTCCAGAGTCTGACGCCCCTCACGGGCGCTTACAAAATAGACCCTCCCTCCTTCTCCAAGCTTTCCCAACAGGTTGTCATATACGAGCTGTTCTGTAACTGGCTTTACACTCCCGCCTTCAAGAATGTGCAGATAGCGGTGTTCGGTGTGAGTCTTTGTGTGGGCCTTGCCATGCAGCAGAATTCTCTTCCCGTCTGAATCAATCGCGTTATAGGCGCAGTCAGAGAAGATTGTCTCGGTTTTGCCATTCTTATAGAGCAGGACATCTATTCGCTCGTAAGGATTCTCCGACCTCGGAGCGTTGAGCAGAATACCGTCGCCGTGCCAAGTGGCAATCTGCCAGTAGGGAATCAGTATAAAGTCGCGAGTGATTTCTTCAAGCTTAGCTCCGCTTTCGGAGTCAAGCACTGAGAGCACCACCTTCGCCGAATCACTAAAACCAACTTTGTCGAACCTGTACGGAATCCCGTCGTGATAGAAATAGTCCTCATCATCATTTCGTTTGGCTCCCGCAAGCAGCAGTCGCCTGTCGTCCTGATTCCATTCGAGAGAGATGATCTCCCTGAATTCGGCTAACCTGCGCGCGCTCGTTGTGTCTGTGAACGCTACCCAGAGTTCGGCGGTCTTGCCGTCTGCTACCTCGCGGACAAACGCCAGCTTCTTTCCGCTGGGGCTGAGCCTAGCCATAGACGCATTGTCTATGAACTTTCTTGCTCCTGTTACGAGATCATCCAGCACCACAGTGTTTTCGTACTTGTTACCCTTCATGTCCACTCTGGTCAGAGTGTAGGTTACCAAGCGACCGTCTCTCGAAATCTTGGGGTCAGAAGGATATGCCAAAAGTGAGAAAGTATTTTCATCCCACCCGGGGCTAAAACGTTCTTCAGCTGGCACGGCTCAGGCTAACTGGCCCAGCATTTATTGCTTACTCGAGAGTCCGCATCATAAAAGTCATAACTAACAGATTTCGCGCTCGAATCTAAAAAACAGTTGCTACACGGTAGCCAAAACCAAGAATAAAGCTTCGGAAAATTGCTGAGCGACATGTTCGTTTCGCTGCCCCCAAGGGCCAATCCACTGCCGTTAGAATTCTTTAGTAGTTTTGCGATGCATGGAAAGAGTGTGTAAGTAATGGCCGGAACACCACGACCACTGAGAAATTCAGCTTCGTAACGGCGCGCACATGGCAGCTTGGCGCTAGAGGCGAAGCTACAGTCCGTTTTGTGAGACAGAAGGGCTCAGCGGACTAGTGAAATTTTCAGTTGGATACACGCTCCGGGCGAATTTTGATTATGACCCTCTCCTGGTCTGGGCCATGATAGTCATATTTCCGGCCGTGATATTTCATCGACAACTTGTCTATGTGCTCCTCCGCGCCTTCTTTTGTTATTTCAACAGCCTTGCCACGTATAATCGCCTTCGAGTAGGGGTTGTTCATGTCGAACACGCACAGCGCAACCCGAGGGTCGCGTTTCAGGTTAAGATAGCGCTGCCTCGTAGTCGTGGCGTTTATGACCACCATTTCCCCATCGCGTTCCACCCAAACCGGGGCGACCTGCGGAGAGCCGTCCGGCATGACAGTTGCTACACACGCAAAGTTTTTCCCATCAAGGAGTTTCTTAGCCTGCTCTGTGAGCTGCACCATAAGTGCTTTGTGCAGAGGCGACTGATTAAGTTTGGCCAGGGTGGTTATTTCCTCATAAGTTGGAGCCATAATGAGACGGGATCGAAACCACGCAAGTCGCTGCACATCCAGCTTAGCAAGGTAACACTTACACCGGTTCGGCCACAAGCTTTATCGGAAAGAGCCAGAAATCACGCAAGACTACCCATATGCGACACTCGGTTGGCTATGTTGCGCTTTTCGTACTGGCGCTTGCCATGTTCACCCCCTTAGCCCACAGCGCTGCGGCGCAACCCTCTCTTCCACCGTTTTCGATATACGGAACACCTGCACCCCCAAGCAGTTCGCCCTTCCTCAATAGGACGGGCGAATACTGGGGACCATATGCCAAGTCCATTTACGTGACATGGTTTACTACAACAGAAGCGGAAATCGAAGCACTCGTAAATGGCTACATACAGTATGACCTCGGCGGAGTCAGCACAATCCAGCAATACGACCAGCTACTTTCATATGCTCAGGCGGGGCAAATAGGCCTGAACGCGACTCCGTATAACGGCATTTGGTTCATAGGATTCAAGTATAATGCCTATCCATATAACAGCACACAGTTCAGGCTGGGCATACAGCAGCTTGAGAATTACCAGGATATCGCAGCCGCGTTCGACGATGGGATTCTGGGCGTTGCCTCTCCGTACTATCTGTATCCAGGGCTCTATGGCCAGTATTTTACTTCCCAGCAGCAGCAGGCTTACGAGAAATATGGGGCGTTCAACACTAGCGCTGCTGTCAAAGATTTTGAGGCTGCGGGGCTGGTTGACCATTCGGCTCAGGGCTACTGGTCATACCCCAACGGGACAAAACTGGTCTTGCCCTTCTATATCTGGGACTTGGGGGTTGAGTTGGATCAGGCGTTGATAGCTCCGCTCATTTCAAACGCTGCGTCGATCAATCTTACGATAAATGAGGTGATTGTGAGCTTTTCCACGTTTGTTTATGACCTCCTTCCTGGAGAAGATATGGGCATGTACCTTGCCGAGTTCGGCTTCGGTCCTCCGGCCGAACCCAACTGGTTCTGGCTTCTGCTTTCGAATTCGCCTCTTGCAGAGTATTACGAACACTACGACAACCAGACTACTTGGAACCTGATCAACAAGCTCTATTTCGACTCGAGCTCTATAGCGCTTGCCAAACAGTACGCGAACGCGGCGGCTGTCTACTTGCAGGAGACCGTGCCTTTTGTCACGATCGGCTGGGCCACCTCGCTAGTTCCGGCGAGCGCGGTGGGCTGGTCTGGAAACATACTTCAGGGGGGCGTGGGTTACGTATTCCCCGGAAATGTGCACCCAGCGAATTCTACGTTTGGCGGGCTCTACAGGTACGGCGATATAGGGCCGCTTGCGGACCAGAATATCTACACTGAAGTCACCGGTCCGGACGAGGCAATACTTGCGATTGAATGGGCTTCCGGTATGCAGCTCTCCTACGACAGCTCGAACTTGTTCCCATGGGCCGTTTCCAACTGGACAATTAGCGCGGGCTCGGGGATGATGCCGAACGGCCACCCCTACGATGGCTCTACGATCACCCTGCACCTCTTGCATAATGCGGTATGGCAGGATGGAACGCCTCTGACAGCGGCCGACCTTAATTTCACGCTCTGGTACTTTGACTCCGGAGGATTTGCTGCGAACCCGTACAACCCCGGCGTAGATACAATCGACTTCGCGCCCGGGCTCACCATGAATCTTACAGCTGACACCCTCTCTCCTTCCCCCACCTGGTTCGGAAACCTTCCTGGTATGGTGGGTACCTACGTACCCCCCTCCGACCCTTACACCCTGACGATATACATGAACACCACTTCTGTCTTTTCGCTCTACAGCGCCTATCCCGCAATTTGGGAGATGCCAATCATGCCCGAACATGCCTTCTACAATGTCACGGAGGCACGCTACTCAACTGAACCAGTTCAGGACTACCTGAGCCAGCAGGTAATGGCCGGGGCCTATATGTTCCAGAGCTGGAGCGAGACTGCCAACTATGCCACTCTTATCTACTTCCCATCGTATTTTCTCGCAAACCCCTATTCGTATGTTATAACGGGTAGCCAAGGAAGCACGGTAGATTTCGGAATGAATGTCACTGTATACGGCGACCACGTGGTGCAAACGGCTGCGGGCTATTCCGCTACCTTCAACAAAGTGGACAATGGAACTGGCACTGTTTACATCTTGAACAACTCTACTCTCTCAGAGGTTGCTTCTGCGCCGCTCACTAGCTCCGGAAACGGTGGCTATACCGCCGCGATAGACACTTCCAGTCTTGCTCCAGGCACCTATTATCTCATAGGTCAGGTTAACTGGACTGGTGCCCCCTACTATTACTATGATGGAGGCTCCACAACTCAGCATAACAGCTATTCCTATCACGAGTACGGGGTGCTCGTAGTGACGCCGAAAAGCACCGCTAGCAGCACTCCCACCTCTTCCTCGGTTGCCCCGTCAAGCTCCAGCGCGACGAGCACCCAAACCCTGCAGCCAACCACTACCGTGAGCTCGTCAGTTTTGCCTGTGATTTACCTGTCAGTCGTCATAATAATGGTTGTGATCATCACTGCACTCGCACTTGTCTTACGGAGAAGACCCACGGCCAAGGCGTCTACATAGCACGAATATATCCGGGGAGACCCGGTCCTCCACAACCTCCGCATCGCGGTATCCTCTGGAAGATGGCTTCAAGCCAACGCACATAGAGGGATTCGAAGCCGACAAAAGACAGCCCAACAAACACTGGAAAATAGCAGAGTCTCTGCGAGACCGCTTGCAGCCTCGGAGCTGGCAATGATTCGAGCCGGCCTTTGCTGACTGGAGGGCAGTCAATCCGGAACATTCACTCTGGGTCGAAAGAGGCAATCAATCTGAACTGCCATTCTACGAACTGGAGAGCGGTTGGCGAGGGACCCGAGACCCAAAAAAAATAGGGAGCTGTAGCTCTCTGCCTCCCCTCCTACCTTATCATAACGCGCGGACTGGCAATGCGGGGGTTTCGGAACCATAACCAACGGTTCCGGAGGCGGAATCCACTGCTGGTTGCACGTTCTTGATGCCTGTACTGGTGGAAATAATGGAACAGCCAATATCTCAACAGCAACCAAATTCTGTTAATCTCCAAATTTAATCAGCCGGTTATACTGCTTGGAAACTTGGCCCGCACCAAATTGGCCGAATCCCGGCTCTTACTGTTCACAAGAAACTTGAGATATCAGGAACGAGGTGGTCCCCCCGTCCAACGCCGCTGCTCCGGTATAGGGCCTCCGGTAGCAACGGACCATTTACTTCTGATGTATGGTGATGCATCGTGCAAGATCGCTCTTTTCTTGACCTGGCTCAAATAGAAGAAGCCCCTCACTCTCCCATAACAACCTTCAGAACCGCATCTGCACGTAAACCAGAATTGTTTGTCTATTCTGAATTCGGTAGCGCAGTAATTAAATGTGATTTCCTCTCCTTTGTTCAGATCCTGTTTGGCTCTGAGGTAAAGCGTGTTGAAGTCAATGCGTGCACTCGGGGCGCAGGAGTGGTTCACGTAATTGTCCACATTGTGGCTATCGACTAGGAACAGTCTCTTTCCTAGCCGCATGGAATACGGCTGATCAGGGGGTCTCCTGCCAGTGACCTTTCCCCCGAGCCTAAGTATTTCTTCTCCCTTAGCAATTGCCTCCTCTGCAAACAGCCCCTTGCCTCCGAGGAGTGAACTCTTAACAGAAACTTCCTTCGTAAACATGGGCTCAACAAACTTGGATAACACTAGCTTCATTAGGATTTTTCTTCTCTTTCTTTGATGATCCTGTTTACCCCTCTGATAAAACCTTCCTAGTAGTACGACTTGCTCTTGTCTAAAGAACGCTGAAAAGTTTGCTCCTTCGACTTAAATACAGACAATTGCTACCAGTTATTCCGTTGTTCTTTGGACTTCCGACCTGCTTATGTATATGTATCAAGCTCTCTCGACCAACCTCGTAACCTAATCTATAAGGTAAAATGCAGACCTCCTCTACAAATTATCCTCAGAAGAGCCTCCCCTTCCAGGGTGACTTTCCCCGTAAATGCATGCAAGTGTCGCCGGGCTATTCAGAAGTTGCGGGTTTAGCGTTACAAAGCATGTGATCAGCCGTTCGTAAGTATCAAACCGAATGTATTTCCTTTGTTGGTATGCTTTGCAAACAGGAGCAATCATGCTCACAATCGGCGCTATGTTCCCATCGCTCGTCAATAATTTGCAAAATCTGTACCAGCTTCTCGGCACGCGACGGAGATGGCCCTGTCTGCAAATTAATTTTCCCTTCCGAAATCGACTGGGATTCAACATCCGCCTGAGCGGGGTGGATTTGAAAGCTGCTTGTGAACGGGAGAGTGATAACCGCTAAATATGTTTTGATGACTTGCGTTCGGCATTGCCGAGTTGGGCCACAAACCGAAAGGTAGAAGGGATGAATTGACCAATATATTTTCCCTAGTATTGAGTGACACAAAAGGGTTAGTTCGTAATTACTTCAGCCCAAACCAAAGGCAGCCTCCTACGAGGACTAAGTGCGGCCCGGCCCGCCGGCCAATTCCAGAAAGTATTTCTAGGGCTCAAGTCCAAAAGCTCCTCAACACCGCTTCCCCCGCCACTTGTTTAGTACAAATGGAAAGAAAAGGTGGATCCAGTGAAGCCCGACCCAAGTCACTACCACGACTGGTCATGCCTTGTGACTGGCCCTGTTGGTTCTCACCCTGAGCGATATCAGCTTGACCCCAGTTCCGGCCAAGAGGCTGCAAAAATTTGATTAAAGCCTGAACCCCTCCGACTGCGTGTTCCTGTCGAAGTCAGCATAGGACTGGCAACTGTGCTCATCGGAACAGTTTGCACTGCATAGTCGCGCATGTTTTGGGCTCTTTGGTTCAGTAACCCCATTCTATGCTTCCAAGGCCTACTTGCTTCGTCTGGAATAAAACACTCCAGCGGCCACCAGCGCAAGCGCTATCACGACTATCACGGCTAGTAACACATAGTCCAGATTGACTGCTGAGCTTGTTGTCGAAGAAATGCTTGAAGAGCTTGACGTCCCAGTAGAGCTCGTGCTACTGGAAGTCTGGGTGGTTGGCGATGTTTGGCTTGTTACTCGGGGGGCAACATTAAGAACACCGTACTCGTGATAGGAGTAGGAGTTTGCACTTGTGCCGCCTCCAAGGGTATAGAAGTAGTAGGGAGCCCCTGTCCAGTTGACTTCGGCGACCAGATAATAGCTCCCCGTGGAAAGCGAGGATGTTCCAATGCTTGCAGTGTATTTCCCTGAAGGGCCTGGTTGCAGAGGAATGGTCTGCAGGACTTGCTGGCCATTTGAGCTCAGGACATAAAGTTCACCGTTCGCATTGTCCACAGGGCTGTAAACCGCGCTCACCCCGGATGCACTCGTCGCGACTGCGCTTGTGTTATACGCTGTGACGGTCATCACAAAGTCGGCGTTCGCGCCCTGGGTGACGTTCATCTCGTTGGTGTAAGGATTGCGGAGAGGCCATGACTGGGACGCGTTGACAGTTACGTAGTTCTGAACCGTATTCCAAGTTCCAAAGTCGTAGGGTCCGCCGGGCACGTACTGTTTCAGGTAAACGCTAGGATCGGTCTCATGATCAATCACATTCGGAGGAACATTATAGAGCGAATGTTCCGGGAGTATGGGCAGTCCGAAGATGTCCTGAAGGTTAAAGATTGAAGATGTGTTGAAGTAGACCTTTATCTCATAGGGATTGTTCGGTGGTACATAGCTACCTACAAGACCCGGGGCTGTACCGAACCAGACGGGAGAAGGCGCAAGAACTTCGGCAGTATAGTTCAGGGTCACACCGGGAGCATAGTCCACGGTGTCGACGCTCGGGTTATACGGGTTTGAGAGAAACGCTCCCACGTCAAGGTACCAGAGTGTAAAGTTGAAGTCCTGTGCAGTAAAGGGCACCCCGTCAGCCCATACCAGATTATTGAGGAAGTTGAATGTTATAACTGTGCCGTTGAAGTAGTGGCCGTTCGGCATAGTTCCGGCTCCTGGCGATACGCTCCAGTTGTAAGCTGCCGCTGGAGCATAACCCGTTGGGTTGTCATAGGCAACCGACAGCGCGCTCGGGTATTCCAGACCAAAGAAGAAATCATCGATTGCGGCTGTATAGGAGTATACGTTGAACGTGTCCGGGATTCCTCCCCCTCCACCCCCAATCCTGTACAGTTCCCCAAAGGTCGCATTTGCGGGGTGAATATTGGACGGGAAAAGAATGCCGTATGGGGGTTCAAAGCCGTACCCTCTCCAGTCCGTAACTCCCACGGGTGCAATCGAGCTTCCCCACCAGAGAGTGACCACCGGCAGCTGCTGCTGCAGATAGGTCGCCGCCGCTGCGGCATTGTTCACAGCCTGCTCGGGCGTGGTGGAATCGTATTCTAATTTGTCGAGCAGCGCCCACGCTTGAGAATCGTTGTAATGGAAAATTTCGGCGTTTGCGGCGGAGCTGCCAAAATACTCCCAGAGCTGCGTAGGCGTTGGAGGAGACCAAGTGACTTCAAGCCAATACATTTGATAGTTCTGCGTAGGGAGGAGGTCGTCGAGAAGGGTAACGAACCCAACTTCAGAGACTGAGATTGAAATGTTTACTGCCTGAGCCTCCGATACCAGACTCGCGAGAACCTGGTTACTCAGATCATAACCAGTTATCGTGACTATATCGAACGTTCCGAGTTTTGTCCCGTTGGGGTAGGTCCAGTAACCTTGAGAGCTGTGGTCAACCAGCCCCGCAGCCTCAAAATCTTTGACAGCAGCGCTCAGATTGAATGAGCCGTACTGCTCATAGGCCTGCTGCTCTGCAGTTGAGAAATAGCTGCCGAAAACCTGGGGAAACAGATAGTAGGGCGACGCAACACCAAGAACGCCGTTATCAAGAGTTGCCGAGATTGTCTGATAATTCACTAGCTGCTGGATTCCTCTGCGGAAATACACGCTGTTAAAGGGATAGATCTTGTAATTGAAAGCAACGTAGGACATGGTGTCTACTGGGGTTATGTTCATCGCGACTGCTCCAGTTTTCTGGTACTGCAGGAGCTGGTTGTACTCCTGTATGCTCGTGACACCAGCTGCGTCATACTGTATGTAGCCATTCACCAACGCTTCAATCACCGCCTGAGAAGAAGTGAACCAAGTGTAGTAGATTTCATTTATGTAGGAAGTCCAGTATTCCCCGGTCATATTCAGAACGGGTTGGTTGCTCGGTGGCGATGGAGTACCGTAAATCGAAAACGGAGGTAAATAAGTAGACTGGGCAGCAGCGCCGCCTGCTATTGCCGAGAGACCAGAGACCATTATTAGCGCGACTATAAGCGAAGCACAGCTCCGGGATCCATTCATAATGACCATTTTCTTGAGTCACATATAACCATTCGGGAATTAACCCCGAAATTTGTCCTGTTCTTTCACTAACTGTGGATTAAATGTCAGCCAGCAAGAAACTGGCAAAAACGTCCAGATATAGACCTCCTTGGCCGAAAACGACGAGTCGCACTGGTCAATCCGCCGATTTGAATTCTCAAGTCAACGATAAGGTCCGATGCTTCGGCTATCTTGAGAATCCTGTGGGGCAAGCTCAAAGGGCGTGATAGTCTAGCGATCTATGTCACGAGTTCATAGATAGCCATACTCCGAGACGAGTTCGAATAGACAGCTTATGAAATCTGGCTCGTCATTTAGCATCCTCGCTCTTTTGAGCGTGACACCCCGCTCTCCCGCCCATTCCTTACACTCCACATCAAGGTCAAAGAGTATTTCTAGGTTGTCCGAAACAAACCCAATCGGAGCTATCAAGAAACTACTGGAGCCAACCTGTCTTAATGTTTCAAGATGCTTCAGGAGATCTGGCCCCAACCATGGCTCACGTGTGTGGCTCGCGCTTTGGAACGCAAAACTCCACTCCTTTCCATCAAGAGCTGAAGCAACGAGCTCGCAGGTCTCGAGCAGTCGCGCTGGATATGTGTCTCCTCGTGCAAGTATGCTTTCGGGCAGGCTGTGAGCCGAGAATACGAGCGAGTAATCCCTTGGAAGCTCCCCGGCCCTTTCTTTTACCCTGCGCGCCCAGGCCTCTATAAAGTCGGGTCTTGTGTGCCACGACCGAATAAAATCTACATTCATCCGCTTTTCCCTGGGCAGGCCATCAATCGCGGAATCTACCGAAAGAGTGTAGGTTGCGGTGTTTACTTCGGAATAATGCGGCGCGAGAGGTATCCCCAGTATCATAGTGACGCCAGCTTCGCTCATCTCCTTGACCACATCCGTCACAAGAGGAGCGGAGTGCAGCATGGCGAAGTAAACGCGTGTATCAGACCCTTCCCGCGTAATCGCTTCCTGCAGTTTACGCTTCTGGCTCTCGGTTATATCGATAAGTGGCGATCTTCCCCCAATTCTCCTATACCTTTCACGGAGTATCTCAATCTCCCCTTCCGAGGGAGTACGCCCACCCCGGATATGCGTGTAATAGGAGGGCACATCCTCGATTGAACGTGGAGATCCGAAACTTAGGAGGAGCACTGCCTTCAAAAGATCCTCAGCCTCCGAACGATACGTCGCGCTTTAGACACAATAAAACCCGCACGTTGACCCCGATATCAGCTTGGCTATCGCCCACAATCGCCCACAATCGCCCATAATCCCCCCCGCTCGAACATTCCGAGGGGCGGGATAAATTTTCGCAGCTTGCCCAAGCGACCCCACATGGATAACCCTAGCTTGCGTCATCCAACCTGGGAAAAGTTCTGAATGCCTAACACTCGTCGGTCGGTTACACTCTTGACATCTGCTATCCATCCGTTTGATTTCGGTCTATTTGCAGCGTAGCAGACCCAGCTATAATCAATCCAAGACCGCCGAGCTCGGCAATAATGTCGGGCCAGTAGATCAACCACCAGCCCTTTAGCGTGGGCGCCTGACAGCCGGCTGCAGCGCAGTAGGAGGAGTAGCCAACAGAGAACCCAAATGCAAGGAGAACAAGGCCGCCCAATATCGCGCCCACACCGCGACCCGCTCTAGAGAGCGGAACTGATTCCCTCTTGCCCAAACCCCAGGGGAAAATGCCCACTCCCGCTACGAGAAGCAACACGTTCGGTAGAATGGTAGCCCAGGTCGACGCGGGGTCCGGGGTGCAATCCTTTACAACGCAACCAATCGGAAATACGAGGAACTGGGATACACAGGTGATTAACAATCCGGCTACCGCCGTTCCTGTCCCGACGCCCGCCCCCAGTGCAGTCCTCGACGTGTCGACTGAAGCCGGAGCGGCAAAGAAGTTCCCCCCCAGTCCGCGAAGCGAAACAGCTGAAGCGGATAACAAAATCAGGGCGCCAAATGTAGTCAGGAGCGAGTAGTGTGATACTGGCGCAGCATAGTCTCCGGCGTACGACCTCGCCCCCAAGGTCACTAGTAGTAAGCCGGAAGCAGAAAGGCAGATGATGACAATTTTTTTCATCAGCCCTACCCCACGCCCAGAGCCTTGGGAGCCGCTCAAGTTAATCGAGGCACCGGATTGACCGAGAAGACGAGCCCTTCAAATTCGACACTTCTCCGAAAAAAGAATCGAGGTATAGCCGAAGATACTTCGCTTAGGAGAAGGACACTGAGAGGCTGGGCAAACGTGATAGAAGGAGGAGGGTCCGGGGCAGGTATCTCTCTTTTCAATGCAGCGTTAGGTATCGGCGTTAAAGAAGAAAAACTGTATCGCGCCACACCGGCCGGGTTACGGCAACAACTCATTGCACACTGGTAAAAGCCAGAAGTGTTATACTTTTCCATTTTCACCATCTGACCGAGACAGAAACGCGGAGACTTAACCGCCTTATCTCAGACAGTTCGCCATAAAAAACTTCTGCCGCACACCGAAGTCACCGAGCTATCGTTGCCTTCAGCCCATCCCCAGAAATTTTACGAGCCCTTGGCACCGTAATAGCGGCGAAATTCCTTTCCATACCCAGTCCCTTTCCGCAAATCGCGGTGGGCGCTTCGGCATATGCTTAAGGAGTTGTCTGGATAGATACACCAGGCTGAACACAACCAAGGTGAATCGGAAGGCTGCGGGGGCTACTGCATTTCGAAACTGAGCCGGAAAGCGCATTGCTAATCCGACTGAGCTGGTCAAAATCGTATTCTTAAGGAAGTGGAGTACTCCCACCGCTTAAGCACGCGGATTTTCCAGTTCGCTCTTGATAATTCTCTGCTCAATCCAACTAAAGTGTTTCTGGTGAAATTGAGGACGACACCAGCTCGAACACAAGGAGGAAACTCTTTCTAAATAAAGCAGACTATCTTGCAAAACTCAGTTCACATTGAGACGGACGAGTTGGGTGCCCAAGAATGCGCATAGCCCATCTGCTTCGTCTTTCAGCAACCGACTTTCATTTCGCGACAATTTTGTGAATTGCCTGACTTGTATTTCGAGTTCGCCTTTGTGCTGAAACAAGACCACGCCCCTCCTGCCCTTCCGTTAACCAGCAGCACCGGAGCCACCCAGCCCTGACCCCGGTAAATTTGCTTGCGGTGAGCCTCGTCTGATATATTTCGTGTCGCCTGTGGCCGAGTAGGTAAGAGTCGAAATAGGGAAACAGTTTTGCAACCCGCTCGGTTAACTCGGAATTCATAATTACCGAAAGGTTCGACTTGAGAACCCAAGCCTTCCATCCCTCAAGGTCCACTTCGACTACGCTATCTGTAAGACGGCACCAGATATCTTTCGCGTCGCGAGCATAGAAGCCCGCCCACTACGCAAAATCAGCTACAGTCGAAGGGCCGTAAGCCCTGAGATATACCCGGACAAGTTGTTCCTCGGCCTTCTCTACGGGAATATCCTTCCATCGTTTGAGCCACTTGTCGGCTCGGACAAAAGTGGATTCGCCTACGGCGCCCAGACCCATACAGATGGCTTCTCTGGCTGATAATACGTGCAGAAGGAAGCCTACTCACAGATTCAGGCCTGGGACTTCGATACACGGGACCAACCTACTATTTCCCCAGATTCCTTTCTTTTGACTTTACGGTGTAACCGTAGGTATCTGAGAGTGTCCGGGCAAGTTCGTTGCGGGTTCTGGGACTCTCCAAGGATTCTGCCTAAAAGGCGCTCCAGCGGTTCGCGGTATGGGAGGCGTTTAAGCACCCAACTGAGGCGATATCCAGCACTCTTGGGTCGATTCCTCGCAAAAGGGGCAAATCCGTCGGCGGGAAGAAGAAATGGAGTGCATCGCATACACCTGGCTCTCACGAGGCTTCAATGCTTCCAGATTGCTGCTTCCATGTCGGCGTGTTTCATCACACGCGACCTTGCCATGATAGATGGCAACGCAGCCGGGTGAATCTGGGCCCGTGCCCCCGCCATGGCTGCGGCTGCTTGAGCGGGCGTGTCGACCAAGCCCACACCATCCAGACCGTGTCTCCTGAGCCTGAATGCGTTCACCTGCTCCCAACTAAGAGTTGTGGATGTCAAGCCCTCACCACCCGGTAGTGCGAGTGTCAAAGCCTGCTGATTGGCTTTGTGACCGCTGAAAGCTGATTCCAAGCTTCGGCCAAAATATCACTCCATACTGACAGATGCACACCATATGGTCTCCACGATGTTTTTCCTTCTCTTCGTTGACTCTTCCCATCTCTCAAAACGTAATGTCACAATGACCTATCTATGTTTTGCAATTCAGCTACCCCCCAAGGCCAGAGCTTTCTTGTTCATTTAGCGCAATTATTTGTTTTATCCAAGACTCTCTACAGCAAAAAGAGGAGGTGATGCGATCAAGTTCGGACGGCCGAGATGAAAAGAGTTCAACTAGGAGCCCAAAACCAGCATATCCTCAACCAGCTCGTCGGGCTTTGTGATCATCGGCCAGTGTCCCGAATCTATCAGTTTGTACGGTCCTTCGAGTTTTCCCCACTTTCCAGCCAGTATCTCATCGATAGGGTCACCGCTTGCAGTACAAAATATATAACTGCTCCTCACATTGTCGAACTTATCTGAAAGCACAATTGGGTCCATGGCGATTTTCAGGGGCCAAGGCGTGCTTTTCGAAAGTAACCACTCCCGGTCGCTGCCCCGAACATCCCTTCCGATACTGTCTACAATCTTATCTGACAGGGGAATGGCCCATTCCCCGGGCTGGAGCTTTCCGAATTCGCGTGTCGGGTCGAAACCTCCCTGGGGTTCCCGGGTTTTTTCGGGGCGGAACGCGTCCAAATATAGAACAGAGCTCACCTTTTCAGGAATGCGGTCAGCAACCGCCGCGACTACCTTCCCAGCAAAGCTGTGCCCTACGAGCACGACTCTCTCAAGGTCGTTGTACCTGATCGCGTTAAGCACGTCCTGGATTGCGATATCCATCCCTACATCCTTTGAGCCGAGGTGAACTCTGTCACCCATACCTGTAAGAGTTATCGGAAAAACGCAGTGACCCCTCTCCCGTAGCGGAGGCTCAATTTTCTTCCACACCCAGCCGCCCAGCCATGCCCCTGGCACGAGTACGAACGTTGTCATGATGGAGCTCTGCAATCCAGTGCGCCTTTTATATGCTCCCGTCTTGAGGTCCGGCGGCGCGTAGAGCACGTAGCTCGTGAGCGAGCTTGCGCTTGAACTGGCTACCAGATTCCAGGAGGTCACCAACTGGCACCTCCGGCTTCCAGAGGTTGCACCCTGAAGTAACACCCCAGACACACCTTCCTCGCCAACGCCCCGGGACTATCATTCTCATGTCTCACGAAGAGAACCGCTTTATTTTGGCAGGACCTTAGCGTATGACGTTGCTAACCCGACGAGAGTGAGGGCCTGGCACCCCCGGAGCGCGCAAGTCCGCGCGCGCTAGTGATAAGAATCCCTATCTCCTGCGGCGAACCCAGCATATTGAACAATTGTGTGGCTTGTCACACTAGTGAAGCTTAAGCGAAATCCCACGAATGAGACTGAAGAAGCTGAGAACAGGCGGCTGCGCGAATTCGAGCCAAAGAGAATCAAGCTGCACACCGTGCTCTCCACCCTCGGGTAGGTATGATGTAGTAGGTATAGGTGAAGCTCCTGACGAAAAAACCTTGACGCAGTTCCAGATGTCGGGCGATCGCGATTTCGCTGAAACCGAGACCCTTATTGGAGTAAGCCGAGATAAGGCAATGAGCTGGATTAGACGTTCATAAGACTTCCAGCAGGCGCACAACTCTCGGCTCTGAACTGTTCGAAGTGGCAAGCGGGACTCCTGGGGCTGTTTTCTGCACGTCCGAATCAAGATGCCGGAGGAGATGCCCGAAGAGCCGCTGGAGCTACAAGTTCATGACTTTCTCTCCTGCCTCCTCCTAACAGACGCGAGACCCGAAGCCTGAACAGCTGACCGTCAGGCAGCCTGCGGGACGGCGCCCGAGGTGTGCAGCCGCGCTGACTGTGCGCCGCTCCGCAGGTAGACTTGAGGCCAAATCTGGAGATCGCCTGCCGAACCCATTATGAGGCATGGTAGTGAGGTAGTTCGCTTTGCAAGCAACACAGAAATAACGATATATACTAGTGCAGAAGCTATCGCCTAAACCGCGGGGAGTTCAGAAATATGATTTACCCGTCGGGATCGAGATAGCGAAAACAATGGACAAACTCGAAGTTGAAATATTCAGACGCTTTAGTCCGCACGCCCCGGGCGACGACCATACCCATGTCTTGAGAAGTCCGAGCTATGCCGCAATTTCTCGAGCAATAGGTGCTTCTCCTGCCTCCGTCAAGCGCAGATTTGACAGCCTGAAACACGCAAGAGTTCTAAACGGAATCAGTATAGAGGTCGACCCTGAGTGTTTCGGGCTCTCCGGCTCAATCGTCACCATGCTCAGGTCGCCCGGTCAGAAGCCCTTGACCTCGGAGGCTGCACGGGTAAACGGTTCGGTATGGGGAAAGGGTTCAACGAAGAAGCGTTCGGCAGTTCAGAGGCCACCCCTTATGGGCGAACCCGAGCTGAATGATGTGATGAGGGCGCTCCCCTACCTGGATTTTGTCGACTTCTTTCATGTAGGAAGAGTGGTGTCATCTTCTGCAGGAGGAGCGGGAGACTTCTGGCTCAGATTCGAAGTATTGCATCGCGGGGAAGAGGAGTTGAAGACCAGAATCGGATTGCTCGAAAAGTCGCTCAAATTTGGCAGGCTGATTTCGGTCTCGAAGCACAAACGAATGCTAAAACCAAACGCGAAGCTATCTACAGGCGAAAAGGAGCTTCTGTGCGCGCTGGTCAAGTCGCCGGAGGCGGAAATTCAGCAGCTCGCTTCCTTTATCGGGGTCGATAGAAAGACAGTTCGGCGTAGGCTTCGAAAACTCTCTGAGATAAGCGCCTTCCGTTTCAGGCCGACGCTTGATTCCTCCAGAATAACTGAAGGAATGGTATTCATTCTTTATTCCAGATCGACCCGCGGGCAGGTGGATGGGATGCCCTCCGACCTGAAGCGGGCTCTCGGGTCGTCATGGCTCACTCTCAACAACCACTATGAAGGGGAGCTGAGCATAACAGCATTCGCGAAGACCTATGCCGAAATGATGGAGCGTTACAGAGACTTCGCTTCACTTCGCTGGATTGGTGAGCCAATGCTGATTAACCCCGTCGAAAAGCTCGCCAATCCCTCATCGATGCTGACCAGGCCAGAGGCGCTGATGGTGACGCCCTAGGGCAGCAGCGTGTTGCGGGTAGAGTGGAAGCCTGAAACCCAGGGTGCGAGCCGGCGACTGCATTTAACCCCGGCTGCACAACGCCACTGGGCCACCCTTGGGCAGGTTATCCTGCTTCGACCCAAGGTTGCAGATTCCGTGGCAGGCAGCCGAACTCGGTCGCGCTCCTCATAATCCCCCTCTTCAACGTAGAAGGTTCCGGCCCAGAATTTGTGGCTTTATCCGGACAGCCCGAAGTCTCGGTCAGCTATGAGCGCGCTAGAGTATTCCGTGCACAGTTCAGCTTTAGCTCTGGCTCAGCCGGGACCTGACAAACTCACCAATCTGGCGTATTGCGTCACGGCTTGTAGCGAGCGGAAGTGAAAGGAATCCGTGGCCAACTCCCGAATAACGCACACCCAGAACCGACACCCCCGATCGCCTGAGCAGCGCGGAATACAGCTCGCCCTGGTCTCTTAGAGGGTCGTGCTCGGCTGTCAGTATCAGCGCCCGGGGCAATCCGGTCAAATCCTTTTCCAGAATCGGCGACGCCCGCAAGTCAGATGCATCAGCAGGACTCGTAAGGTATTTCTCCCAGAACCAGCGCATGTCATCCGCCGCGAGAAATGGGCTGTCGTAATTCTCAATTACGGAAGGCTCGAGTCCCATAAGATTCAAGGCCGGGTAGATCAGCACCTGCAACCTGGGCTCTCGTAGTTCATCCTTCTTTGCGAGCTGTGTAACCACCGCAGCCAAATTTCCGCCTGCGCTGTCTCCAGCCACAACGATTTCCCCCCCGTAGGTATCGATCGCCCATCTCAGCGCGTCATGAGCATCAGTCACAGCCGCTGGAAACCTGTGCTCCGGGGCGAGCCGGTAATCGACCGAAATCACCCTGCACTCAGAACTATGGGCGAGCAGCCTGCAGATCTCGTCGTGGGTATCCAAATCTCCCAAGACGAACCCTCCGCCGTGGTAGAAGACGACCGTCCCATGAACCGTCTGAAGAGGCAAGTACATTCGAATGCGCACATTTCCCTCTCTTCCGGCAAAAGCGCCGTCCTCAACACCATTCAAGGGAACGCCCGAACGTGGAGCGAGTTTTATCCAGTCGCGCGACAGCGCCCTCGCCTGGGACACACTCATATCCTTCAGCCTTGGGCGTCGGCTGAAAAATTCTACAACTTTATCCAGTTCTGGGTCCAGCATGAGGGCTCGGTTGAATCCCCAAAATATTAAATCGTCTGGTTTTTTCTGGCAGGTCCACTCCGCTTCCGGGCCCCGAATCAGAGCATAGAAAAAGATGCCTGCTCAAGCCAGCCCACTCGTTCAGGCTGGAAACAGTTCCCGGCATTATGGAGCTTGAGCACTGGGCCGATTAGAGGGATATTCAGGTTATCCTTGGAACGGATTCCTTCAGCTCTTTTGCCTTCGCTAGCACACGCTCGGCGTGTATTTCGGGTTCAAATGACCATCCACCCAGTTCGCTGTTATAGAGCTCGTAGGGTATCGTGAAGGTCTCTCTCAGCGCCGGAAGTGACACGAACGACTCGACTGCCATGGTGTGGCCAAACACATTGTCGTAGAGATACCGGATTAGGTTTGCCTTTTCCGCAGGAGGCACGTTCAGCCACGCCAAGCGCTTCTCTCCTTCCAATAGTTCCATGTTCAGGAATGGCACCCTTCTTATCTTCTCAGCCGCCTCTTCGTCCTTTCCGGTTAACCTGACCCCAATCTGGAAGGTCGAGCCGAATGGCATGAACACGCGGTAGCGCGAGAGAAGCTTCCTTTGAGAAATGTGGTGCAGCAGATGATGATAAAGTCCCCTGTCGGTTATTTTTATAGCATGCAGCTTCCCGAGCCTCTTCGATAGTTCCACGAGAGGCACCGCGGCGTCCCTTTCCAGTTCCTTCAGAATCAGTATGTCGATAAGGTCACCCGCACATTCTTGAAGCTCTGTCGGGGTTTCTTCCGCCGCGCGTTCAGGCAGAGAATCCCATGAAAACGAATACTTCCCCGTTTCCCAGTCGATAAACTCCGGTATCAGGCTATACCTTCTTCGCTTCGAGTAGCGCTCGAGCGTATAGCGTTCGAGGAATCCAGCTTCTATCAGTCTGTTGAACAGGCTTTCATACGTGACTCCGGCCTGATTGCCCGGAAGATAAATCAACCCGAACAAGCGGCTCAGATTTGCCGGGTCAGTTGCGACAGCTTCCAAGCTCGGAAGCTCTCTCATGGCCTTCATTCCCTGCTTGCGGTTTTCAGGAGATAGCTCAGCAGTAAAGAAACCGGTTACCAGGCCGAGCGCCGACAGGTTTGGCGAGCCGATGATACGTATCCCGAACTGCTCCTTAGCCCTCTTCAGCGTTCTGTTCGCCCTTTCATACGAAAGGCCCGTCAAACTCGCCACGCGCTTCAAGTCGCGGGGCCCGAGTTCGACGATCCCTCTTACGAGAGGTATCGCGTCTCCGCCAGGCGGAGATTGATGTCTGCCCATTTTCATCCACTTATCCGTGGAACTCTTTAGACCGGCACGTCGCCCAGGCTGTCGCCCAGGTAAAGTGCGTATGTACTAACCATGGGTCGCATTCGTTGGCTATCACATTAAGATTTCGGTTCCTGCACGGAATTGCCGCTTTTGTTGCGCCAAATCGAAAAAGCTTCGCGCATATGCGAGCGGCCCCCGCAAATCTGTGACGCGCAGTTCGACGGACGAGAGGCAGGGGATTCGTAACAATTGCATGAACAATCTTCAAGAGCTTCGGCGGAAACACGCTCAGGATACCGATTGAAACGCGCGGCTGTAGTTGGCGGAACCGGATTCACCGGTAGCCACATTTCAATTCTTTTGGTTCGTAAGGGTTTTGAGGTGCTCGCGCTTACGGGGCACACCTCGAGAAGGCCTCCACTGGCTGAGGTCAAGCTGTCACCGTTCAATTTTGATCGACCAGAGCTTCTCGTGAAGTCGCTGCAGGGTTGCAGTCTGCTTTTCAACGCGTATTGGGTAAGATTCGAGCTGGGCCAAACCACATTCGCGAAAGCCATCGAAAACACAAGGTTGCTCTTCGGGTGCGCGAAAAGGGCAGGGGTGAAAAGGATAGTGCATATCAGCATAGCCAATCCTTCGGAAGACTCTCCCTATCCGTATTACAGAGGAAAGGCTGCTGTCGAGCTCGAGCTTTCAAGACTGGGGGTTCCTTTCACGATACTGCGACCGGCCCTTGTCTTCGGGAAGGGAGATATTCTGATCAACAACATCGCCTGGGTCCTCAGGCACTTCCGGATGTTTCCAATATTCGGCGATTTCCGCCTCTCTCCAGTATTCGTTGAAGACCTTGCGCGCCTTGCTGTCGAGTGTTCAGAGCATGCTGGGAATGAGACGCTCGACTGCGCCGGACCGGAAAGCTTCTCCTTTCGCGAGCTAGTTGAAACCATAAGGAAGAAAATAGGAGTACGGGCGCTGCTTTTCGGGACCACTCCTGCGCTTGCACTGCGGCTTTCCGCGCCTCTCGGATGGCTAGTACACGAACCGGTGGTCACACGGGACGAAATGGGTGCACTTCTTGACGACCTGCTATTTATACGCGCAAGCCCTCTCGGCACTGCCCGGCTTACTAGCTGGCTGGAATCGGAACGAGAGGGCCTGGGAAGAGCCTACGCTTCAGAAGTGGCAAGACACTTCAAAAACTGAGCCAGCAGAAGCGCGCTCTACCTGTGCTATCAGCCGAAATCGCTGACGCCACGAAATCCAAGCCCACTCAGGGTTGGATGAAACAGAAGGCCAAGCCCGCGCCAGTGCGAGAAAGTGCCAGTGAAACGAACCTGCTGGTTTGAACCCCCCCCCCCGTGAGGGAAAATCGAGCAGGGTCCCCGGAGACCCACTTCCGAGCTTGGAGCCTTCTCCAAGCCCTTGAGCGTGGGGCTTGCCTAAATGGGTTGGGCTGCAGTTCACTACCGCAAGGCCCAGAAGAGAAAACAGGGGCAGCGACGGAGGTTATCAATCGGGGCGTAGCCAGCGATTTCAACCGAACTTGCCGTAGATTTCAGGGTAGCTTTGGATAAGCACAAGGTTGAGCTTGAGAACATTGACGTAGGGGCTACCAAATATCAGAAATCTCCCCTGAACGTTCTCGTAGACAAGCCTATCGAGCTGCACAAGCGGAATACCAGTTGCGTTGCTCACCCTTTCAGCCTGACTGAGAGCGTTTTCGAGCGTGATGTCCGGGTCCACGCCAGAAGCAGAATTGTTGCGGGGCTGGAAGAAGATTGGCTGGGTAAACTGTTGCGCAAGCAGATTGGAACCCACGGCTCTGCCATCTAATTTCACGAGCTCGCCGTCTGCCTGATAGGGAAATAGCGTCTGCGCTACTGCAGTTACCACCACCGGGAAAGCTATGCCGCAAACTACGAGCGTAATCAAGGCAAGACGCAGCGCGGGAGCAAGGTTCGACTTCCCGAGCCACCCGGGCCCTCCGGATTTAGTCACGCCACCCACCCCGCAAGCGTCGAAAGAACAATGTCTATCAGCTTTATTCCGACGAACGGAACCACCAGCCCGCCGAGCCCGTAGATAGCAAAGTTTCGCAGGAATAAGCTCATGGTAGAAGAGGGCCGGAACGGAACGCCCCTCAGTGCAAGCGGTACGAGTATCGGGATTATGAGCGCATTGAAGAGAAGCGCAGAAAGCACAGCCGTGTGCAGGCTCAGTCCGAGTATGTTCAGCGAGCGGAGTGCGGGCTCGGAAGCAGCGAAGAGCACTGGAAGGATAGCAAAGTACTTTGCCACATCGTTTGCGAGACTGAAAGTGGTGACCGCCCCCCGCGTCGTCAGGAGCTGCTTACCCAGCACAACGATATCAATTATTTTCGCGGGGTCCGAGTCCAGGTCCACGAAGTTAGCCGCCTCCTTTGCAGCCTGCGTGCCAGAATTCATCGCGAGCCCGATGTCCGAGAGCGCTAGCGCCGGAGCGTCATTCGTTCCGTCGCCAATCATCGCAACAATCTTCGACTGGCTCTGCTCCGACTGGACTACCCTGAACTTGTCTTCGGGCCTCGCTCTTGCGATATACTCTTCTATTCCGGCCTCATTCGCAATCCTTCCAGCCGTGAGCGACTGATCGCCCGTGAGCATAACCGGCCGTATGCCCATTTCCTTTAGGGAGACAATCTTCTCGATAATTCCCCGTCTTAGCTCATCCTTCAGTCGGACAGCCCCGAGCGGCATCCCGTTCTTCATAATTATCATCGCCGTATCGCCCGACGCAGATATCACATCAACAATTGTGTCGAACTCCGCAGGCAGCTTCTTTGCCAGCGGCTTTACCGCGTCCGGGGCCCCCTTCAATATTTCGAATTCCTCGATCTCCCCTGCTGCATCAAACGACTTTCTCCTGTGGCGTTCGCGCTGGTTTATCCCCAGCCCGCCTTTCACCAGAAATCCTTTAGATGGAACCAGCTTAACTCGGCTCAGCCTGGTG
>JAJYZJ010000096.1 GCA_021800035.1 archaeon | reverse complement strand
ACCGTAGTAGTTGGAATAAGTGCGTTTCTCAACGCGTGTCTGTAGACCACAGCACGCTGGGCCAGTCCCTTGGCGTATGAAGCTCGCACGAAGTCCTTCTGGAACACCTCAAGCATTGATGACCTAGTTATTCGAGTAACGATTCCGAACACCGTGAGCGCGAGAGCGGTCGCCGGCATGACAATATGCCACACAGAATTGACAAAGTCAGTCCAGTTCCCCGTAAGAAGGCTGTCAACAATATACATGCCCGTTATGTGGGCAGGAGGTGCAAGATTGCTGGAAAGCTCACCCTGCGTAGGGAAAATGTTCAGGACATAGCCAAAAACCAGTATAATCACGAGCGCGACAAAGAATGGTGGCGAGCTGAAGCCAGCCAGATAGAGGAATCTGATCCCGTGGTCGTACTTTCCGTTGTGATGCAGCGCCGAAACAACACCGAGTGGTATTCCTACAATTATGGTGATAACGATGGCAGCTATAGCAAGCTCCACGGTGGCAGGAAAGTACTGGGATATCTGCGAAAGCACCGGCCTGCCGGAAGTTGGAGACACGCCCCAGTGACCAGTAATCAGCCCTCCCATATAATAGAAATATTGTACGTAGAGGGGGGCGTTGAGATGATACCTCGCCGCGAGCGCTGCCACGGCGGCGGGTGTAGCTCGGAACCCCGCCCAGGTTCTCGCTGGATCAGGAACGATCACGCGGGAAATCAGAAATGTGATGAGCGTAACACCGAGGAGCGTGGGCACGAGCAGGAGCAGACGTCTGAGAATGAACCCAACGAACCCCGTTGTTAGCTCACCGACTCAGTATTTAGCTCGGGTTGCAGGCATAGTATACTGAATTGAAGGGCACTCCATTGAACGCAGTGCTGTACCAGAGACCTGCCACGCAATTGTTCCACACCGTGGGCCCAAATCCTCCTCCTGTATCATAAAAGTCCACGGCCTGTCCAAGCCAAATCACCGCTGCGTTCTGCTTTACATCGAGCTGTACCTGAGATATCTCCTGCGCGCGAAGCGTGGGGTTGATCTGCGAGTTGCTCTCGGTCACCAAGTTGTTGATTGTCTGGTTGTTAAGGAAGAAGAATGCCCCCAACTGCTCATCAACTATGAATTCGTATCCCGAAAAGTCTGGAATATACGTCCATGATCCATAGTTGATAATCGGAGACGTAGTGTTCGTGCCAGGCACGAGCGAAAGGCTGAGCCACGTATCGAAGGTTACCTCTTGGGGATTGAGCGTGATACCCACCTGTGCCAAGTCCTGCTTAATGATGGAGGCTACGAGCCCTAGGTAGTCGCTTTGCGGGTAGACAAAGTTTATCGCAGGAAGCCCCGCCCCGTTGGGATAGCCCGCCTCCGATAGCAGCTGCTTCGCATATTGCACGTTGTAAGCTGGCGGGGTTATCGAGTTATTATACCCAAAGAATCCTTTCGGAGTGGGCCCGACAAACGGGACTGTATAGTTGTTGTAAACTTCTTGCTCAATCTGCGTGACGTTTATCGCAGCAATAATAGCCCGCCTGACCAGGGTGTTGTTTGTCGGAGCGCGCTCCGTGTCTATCGTGAGAAACTCGAGCGACCCAGAGAGACCCGTATTTGGAATCACTAGGTTCTTGTCAGCGGCCAAAACGCTCGGAATGTTATTAAAGGTGATTATTGCCCCCTGAGCTTTGTTGCTCTCGAGGTCCAGCGAGCGTGTGAGCTCATCCGTCTTGTAGTTTATGACGATTTTGGGGATGTGAGCCGGGTCGAGAATCAAATTATTCGTGATGCCCTGCGCCCAGTAATGCGGATTGGCAATGAGTATGGCATACTGGTTAGGAACCCAGATCTGGGTTATGTAAGGGCCGTCACCCACATAAGTGCCATTCGCGGCCATGTAGGTGTTTGGTTGTCCCTTAACAACACCGCCATGCTGACCAACTACATATGGATCTATAAAAACCCAGGGTGCCGTACCAATCGTCTGCATGAAAGCAACGAACGGGGTGTCCAAGTGGAATTGAACCGTAGTTGCGTTGACCACAGTCACGGAGTTGTGCGGGTTTTGCATGACGCCGAGAAGAGTAGAGTTTGTGGGAACGTTGGTTGAAGTATCAAACGAGTTGACGTCAGAAGCGGTGACGCCAGTGGTATTGAAGTAGAGGTAGAATACGAAGTCAGAAGACTGGTCCATAAGCATGTCCCTGTAGACATTGTACCAGACCACGTATGCATTGAACGGGTCGCCGTTGCTATAATAGACGTTGTTTCTGAGGTAAAACGTGTAAGTGAGCCCATTTGAACTTCCAGTCCAAGACGTGGCCAGCACAGGAATAATCTGGGAGTAATGAGTCTCGTTATAGAACACAAGAGGTAAGTTCGTATTCTGCGCGAGCTCCAGTCCGTTATTGTCGACTACTGTTCCAGGATCATTGCTGGATGGATTAGAAGCCTCGTCAACTACAAGCTGATTAGGCACCCCTCCAGTCGACGAAGTCGACCCTGAAGTGGATGCCACGCCAGTCGTAATCCCAGACGTGGTAGCGCTCGACGGGCCGTGGTGCACAAGAGCAAAATAGCCCCCCAGTATAATCACAATCACGACCACCACAGCAATCACAGTTTGAGTCGTAGAAATTCCTTTATCAAATGTCCTCAATGTTTTCCACTTCCACCTCGAAACCAGAGCCCCGCTGTAGTGAACCCGAGAACATCCTAATAAACATGTACTTTGGCCGCGGGGAATTATACCTCAAAAGTCCCCGTTAGCGAGTAACTTAGTCCTTATTAGCTCGTCCGCCAACGAATGGAAGAGATTCTTGGCAAAGACGAAGCCAAACATTTGGATAGATCGATATCTCTGGGAAGGATTCAAGGAGTACGCACGCAGAAACAATATCGATGTCAGCAAGGCAGTCGAGAAACTGATTGAGGATGCCCTCTTTATGGGGATAGTCCATGAATATCACGTCGGGTCGGAAAGTCAGCTCATGCAGGAACTGGACGCTGAATATTTGGGTAGCGGCACAGGCAAGCCGCCCGAGCATGTCGTGTCCCGAAGGTCACCTGAGGAATGAAATTACCATGCCAGCCACAACCTGATTGCTAATCGGCGAGAAACGTGAAGAAAGGAGGGAGAATCTCAACAACGCACGGCCACAGGGTGGGCCTTCGGCTAGTTGGAAGCATCCTCTTGATCGTGGCATACACTTTCGCGGGCACCCTTTCCCAATCTGCAGCTGCTAGCGCTCCCAGCTCGACACCAGCTGCTAACTGTACCGAGACCTATTTTCTGACAGATCCAAATTCAACAACGAACCTTACGTTTGGGAATGCACCTGGAGGAACACTTCTCGTCGCCGCAAACTCTCAGGACGTGACAGCTTCTACGGGTAGTATAATTTTCGAGCACGGGCCCAATTACTCTATATTATGGAGCCAGCTCTCCGGACCTCTCCGTTACTCCTTCGGCCCGGGAAAGTGGACGGTCGGAGGGATGAGCTGTTCCGTTGGGGCGAGCCTGCACCTTATAGCGGAGCTTTCGGATTCGCTCGCCTACTCCTACCCATTTTCAAACTATTCAACTCTATTCGTGACAGCTGTTTGCCTAGAGGAGGCGGGGTGCGGCGCTGCAACTCTCGATGGAAAGGCGCTGCAACCCAACCAGTCAACGGCTGGACCGAGCGCCTACAGAATCGACTTTTATGACGCGCTTGTAACCATGGGAGAAGAGAATGTTACAACCCTAAACTTTCTCAGGGGGTATTCTGCGGTCTTTGTTTACTCGGTTTCTACAAATCCCTTCGGAAGGCTGGTCGGAACTCTGAATCCCAGAGATACAGTAGTGCTCGTAAATGGCACCAGAATAAGCACCCCGGGAGGCACGCTGAACTATACCCTGCACTACGGGATTTACAACCTTACCTTTCTCGCCCGGGGTCATTACAATCTAAGTATTGTGCAGGCGGTCTACGGGGGATTGGCAACTCCAGTGAATGTGAACCTTCCGTCGCTTGCCAGTAGCCGAATTGCAGCTATTGAGCGCTTGCTTGCAATCGTGATTCCCGGTTTGTTCGTTGCCACCGCAGTCGCAGTCGGGGGAATTATTACGTTCAGGAGACCCTCAAAAGACACGAAGAACGTGGAACATACCTGAAGAAGCTCAGGTCGGGGGGCCATGGCGGTTGATTCTCCGTCTGAGAGCAACGAGCGCGATTACCAGTGCCGCAAACACGGCGACAAGGACCTCAGGAGTCTCATAAATCGGGGTGTAGGTGCTTGTGGATTGAGTGTACAACCCCCTCCCCAGAGCTGCAAGCGTGAGCATATCTGAGCCAGTCCTCGAATAAGGTAGAGAGCCAAAGGATATCTGCGGAGCGAGAGGAAAAGCCGAGTCATTTGAAAATTCGAGAGGCATCCGAATAAGCGAGCCGCCTGGGTAGCTCTGATTGAAATCAAACATGTCCAAAGGCAAGGTCGAATCCGCTACAAACTGGTTAAGCGCTGGCAATCCCCAGTTATAGTCAACGAACGCTAGAAGCGAGTCATGATTCATAATGCTGTTCGAAACATAGTCTTCCTTTGCATATGGTGATATTACGATTAAAGGCACCCTGAACCCCAGTTGATTGCCGTCGAGATTGGGCGGCGGCACCTGGTCATAATAACCCCCGCCTTCGTCGTAGGTAATGAAGATGGCGGTGGAGTTCCAGTAGGGGCTGCCCATTATGCTCGAGACGACTTTGGCCATCCAGAGTTCACCAGTGGTTACGTTGGAAGAGGGGTGCTGATCGAGACCACTGATTGTGCCGCCGAGGGGCATGACCCACGAGACAGAGGGAAGCGACCCGCTCATTAGAGAGTGCTCGAAATCAGCGATGCTTCCGAGATGACCTGAGTAGGACGAGATTCCCTGAAAATAGGTGAGAGGGTATGGGACACCCGACGGGGAGGGAACGTAGTAACCCCAGCTCACTCCCAGCTTGCTCAGCTCCCCGAATATCGTGTTATTCACGGGAAGGTACGGGGGAGGGCCATAATCGGCCGTAACCGGAGTGTATCCTGCAAGGCTCATCAGCCTGTTCGGGGCGGTTTCGCTGAGATAGCTCGAAAAATACATGTCACCAATAGAATACTCTTCAGCGAAGTCCCATTCAATCGCGAGTTGGCTTGGCGTAAAGTAAGTCATGCTCTGCGAACCAGAATTTGCCGCAAAGCCGTTCATCCTTCCGTGGTTCCAGTCGGCGTGATA
>JAJYZJ010000030.1 GCA_021800035.1 archaeon | reverse complement strand
CATGAAACTCATCGCCCATTATATATTCGGACTGGGGAGTTCGCTTGTAGTAAGCAGCTATCTTGAAACCGTGGAGAATTTGGCTCGCGCTCCCTTAATGCCCATGGACGTTCTGCTTGTCTCATGTTTCATTATCTCAGTGAGCGTAAATCTTGTCATAGATCGCTTTGGCCATGACCTAAGGGGGGGTCATATCTCTAGAAGCCCCAGAACCCATACTCTGCCGCGCGCAGCCTTGACAGGTATAGCTGGCGGTCTTGCACTCGCTCTGGGATATTCACTGACTTTCTACAGTCTGAAGGGCTCGCCCTCAGGCGGCACTGCAACCATAGACATTCGGAATATTTTCTCATTTCCAGACTACTATGACTACCTTGTTTTTTCGGTGGTAGGCGCGACAGCTGGAGTCGGTCACCTATTTTTGGACGTCTGGACTGAGAGAGGGATCTTTGTGAGAAAGCACGGTCGGTGGAAGAGGTTTGCGCTGGCACATTTCAGGGCAAGCAACCCATTGGTCAACACGCTCGCGATAATCCTGGGTTTAGCTTTGATATTTACATGGGTGGCTCATATCTCGCCGTCAAGTGCTGGGCTGTGGTTTCCTTAAAGCGGATACGAATCCAGTCTGAAGGGAATTCTATACTCCGCAGAAGGGATACCAGCGTGGCAATCAAGAGCCATCTCAGAGCGTGTTTCCTTAGATTCAGGCTCAGCTTTGGACGAATAGCATTGCCAATAATAACTTAGCAGCTCTATCTCTCGGTGCTCGACTGGCTTTTCTTGTTCTGGGGTGCAGGGGACGTTCGGGTAACCCTTCCATCGCTTTCTCTCCGAACACCGCGTTAATGGGCGATTATCAGGCACTCTCAATGTGACAGCCTCCCACATCGACGCCGTTCGACGTCCGACCTCCAGTGAGTCACTCGTATCCCAAGCGTAAGGTAGGCGGCATGCAGAAACGCGTAAGCGCAAACACGCCAACCATGGCTATCAACATCGGGATGTAGTAGAGACAACTTCGGAGACGAACATTCGTTAAGAGTGCGATGGCTGGATTAAGTGCCCCGTAAGTAGCGAGGCCGGCTTTGTCCATCAAAACGAAAATTACATCGCGTTTCTTCTGCAGCCTTGATTCTCGCTTCTGGAAGACAGACTTCTCCGTTCGCTGCTCCACTTGCTCATTCCGGCCCTCGCACCATTTCGAAACGGAAGCTCCGGAGGAGAAATTGTTGTGCAGGGGCACAATTTTAGAGATTGTGCGCTCTGGAGCGGAGACTGCTTGAGATGGGCTTGGGTCTCTTTCATTTCAACATTAGCTAGATGATCGGGCTGTCCCGCAGTTGCTGCAATAAATGTCCCCAGGGGCGAGCGGCAACCCACAGTGCGTGCAGTACGTAGCCGAAGCGGGGACTGATTGAACTGGAAGGCGAGAGCTCGCACCAGAACGCCTGCGAACTCTGAAACCCACAAACATAACACCTAATACAACTGCAACAGAGAGCAAGAGGTCTCCAACCGTAAAGGCGACGCGGGGGGAGGCTCCCCCAAGGTGATCTTCAAGATAAGTCAGGTTAGAGGTGAAACTATTCGTGAGCAGAGCATAAGACGGCTTTCCTGTTGTGAGGTGAGCCGCCCCGACAGAAGCGGTGACTAGTATGTCATCAGCCGATTCCGCTGTATCGTCTCCAAATGTATAGAGCGAAGGGAATGTGTGCAACGTCCCGTTATCATAGTATAAGGAAAGGCTAGCCTGGAGAGAAGTGTAATGGGCCATTTGCCCTCCTGCACCACCGCCAAAAACAAGTTCGGAGTCGTAGTAAGTGCCGAGAAGGGAGGCGGCTCCTGCTGGCGTGTAGGCCCTTCCTGTCACCAGAAACTCTGCTTGTTTAACTCCAGGGTCATTTAGCATGATTCTATCGTAGTAATCAATTTGCCCAGCTGCACTTGCCCCGTCTCGGAGCACTTGCACACCCATCTGAATCAGGACCCCCTGACCTGGTTGCACAGTCTCATTCATGAAGAGTAGCACAGCAAAAGGGACCCTGTAGTGATACGTATTGTTCGAAAGATAATTACCGTAGTAGGTCTGGTATTGTCCTCCGTTCAGGGTCCCTGAGACGAACCCCGACCCAGAAATGGTCTGATTGCTGAGCTGGGCTCCATCTCCCGTTATGTTCAGCACGTTGTCGCGGTAACTTACCTGCGCCGAGCCTGTGTCGAAGGCAAGCACATTTTGGGGCCAGTAGACGTAGCTCGTATTGTCAGAATTAAGAATCACGAGAACGTTATTCATCTGTAACGATGCTTGCTCGGTTGATACTGTCCCGTTGACTATATCCTGTGCGGAAATCGACGTTATATCGGCGAAGCCCACTATTGAACTTGCGGATACTGTGTACGGAATAATCTTTCCCGATACGTTGTAAACACCGAAAGCGGCTATGCCTGTAGGAGCCGCCGCGCCTACGCGCACCAAGTATGGGTTTACGTAATCGGGCGTGAGAGTGTAACCTACATAAACGAACGCCGGGGAGGGGTGAGGGTTCTGAACCTCGAGCACGTAGAGACCTTCAGCTAGCTTCTCAGTGTATCCGAAAGTGAAGTTTCCGTTGGTGTAAGTCAGGTTGGTGATTGTCTCTGGCTGCGACGCAATAACTTCATTTCCGGTGCTATTATCAGTTAAAGTGTAGGTGACTGTTTGGTTTGAAGCTCCGAGGAGGTAGATTGAGGATGGGGAGCCAAGTGTTTCGAGATGGACTGGCGCGCGTAGTGTTTGGTATCCCTGTAGAGTCAGGAAAACGCCGACATTCGTGGTTGAGTTCGTTACACTGATGTTTGAATCCAGATATTCGCCTGCTGTTACTTTCGCCGTATAGAGGGGGGAATACTGGACGAAATAGTAGCTCCCCTGAGTGAGAAAGAGTATGTCATAGAGCTCTTCGCCAGACTGAGAGTATATAGAATTATTAATGTCTGCACTCTGGGTGAACGCGCTGTATTGCTCTGGAGTCATGACGGCAACGTCCACGCTTGAGTTGCTGACAGCGAAGTAACCAAAGAGGGAGGGCGTAACCACAGTCACGGTGCTGTAATTATAATAACCAGGCGGAAGAATTTCGTTTACTGAGGCTTGATTTTGGGCCCTGACAGTTGTAGCCGTAAAGTGCACACCACTAAATGTTGCAATTGAGAGAATCGCAATCATGACGAGCTGTCTTCCTAGTCGCACGGGAACGTGGCTTCCAGCGACCTCTTAAGGTTTCACATTCATAGCGCAATGACAAGATTAACTGAGGGAGGAAACCACTTACTGAGTAAAACCAGAAAAGTCAGCCATTTCGGCAAGAGGAGTGCTCTTGGATTCCGACTGGTTGTGGGAACAATAGAAATTGCTTTTGTGATTTCAGTAAGTAAAAGCCAGTGTGCGGTCGCCGGCTTCCGTCCTCTGCCGGCCAGAATTGAAGATATCGATTTAATCCAATTTTTCATATCTGGAGTATCGCGCTTCCCAGAGACACTCCATCCAATCCGTAGCACATGTTACAATCTCGCGCTGGACCGGGCCGACTCGTCGGCCACCTGAACCCGAACCTTTTCAGTTTCAGAAGGTATCTACATCAACCAGAGAGCCAGTAAATTACGGAAGGGGCGTGACTTGGCCCCAGACGACCCCCCACGGGACGAGACCAAATGAAGACGGTCTTGACGGCGCTCTCCACCAGGCGAGCCCAAAAGGTCCCAAGAGCCCTTTAAATCAATTTTGCTCCGCACGACGGGCAGAACTTGGCTCCAGCTCGGATTGGCTTCCCACACCTTGGGCAGTTCGAGGACGTAACTTGGCTCACCGTGCCAGACGTTTGCGCTGGAGTGACGGGATTTTGGGTCGCGGGCATGTTAGAAGACGCACCGACAGCAGGTGTGGTGGTTGGCTGTCCAGTGGCCCGCTGATAATTGGGCTTGAGAACAATGAAGTCAGAAATGCCCGAAGTCGCTGATACGGATATTGCGTCTTCGCTCCCGTCAGGCCGGGATACAATAAACGCGACGGTCCCGTCTGTTCGAAAGCCAAGGTCCTTCACGGTGCCAAAAAGCTTGCCGTCACTCATGATAACGCTCTTGCCCACTGCATCTTCTCGCCTAAAGACTGACATGCTGTACAGGCAAGTATAAGCCAGCTTAAATCGTTGTTGCCTCGGGGGGAGGCTGTTTACCCCCTTCGAGGAAATCGGTCGTTCAAGTTGACCATCAATTCTCGAGTGTAACCCGATTTCGAGAAGATTTATTATCATCTGAGCGGAGGCGGGAACAATGTACAGCACGGACCAGGCTCAAAGGAGCCCAGCGCTAGCTGCGATTCTTAACTTTTTCATATGGGGTACCGGATACGCCTATGCGGGGATCCCCCGCTTTCGCGGCATTCCATGGGTAGGCCTCACGGTTGTACTGGCCCTGTACAGCGTCGTGACGTTCGTGCTTGGTCGGGCGGGGTTGTTCCTTGCGTGTAGTTACTACTATTACGGATATTGTGCTTCGATTGGTGTGAATGGTGCTGCGATAATAGGCGCAATGCTTCCCCTGATAATAATTGGAGGCTATTTGAGTTACGATGTCTACCGTCAAGTTGGCGCGGTTGGGTTTGTCGGGGGCCCAGCAGGCGCTTCTTCGGCTCCGGGGGCCGCTGCGACGAGATGTCCCTCGTGTGGTTCGGCCATGGCCCAAGGCGACAGGTTCTGTGAACAATGTGGTTGGAGCCCAACTGGGACACCGCCACCGCAAACCCCGACTGCTGCTACTCAGACGGCCACAGTTCCAACATCATTCATTCCGTGCGGAAGGTGCGGAACTCCGAACAGGCCAGGCTCCCATTTCTGCAGAGGTTGTGGTTACAAACTTGCCTGAACCCGGGATTATGAAATCTATCCTCAAGGGGTGGTGGTCCTGATGCTCGGTCAAACTCGAAACTCAGGCATGAGTGGCATGCAGCTCATAGTAATAATTGTGGGTTATGTGCTCCTAGCTCTTGGCTGGTGGGTGAGTCCAGTTCTATTCATCTTGGGAGTACTTGTAATGCTGGCTGGCGCCGCCTGGGCCTACGTAAGCTCCCCCGGTATGGGCGGGGGGCCCTCGAGATTCCGGCCTCCGCGTTCGTATGGCTCAGAATTCGCATTTTGTTCCTCGTGCGGGGGAAGAATTCGGCAGGGCGTGCAGTTTTGCCCGTATTGCGGCGCCGCCCAAAGCAACTAGGGTGGAAAGCAAGGGCATCTTAACCCAACCAAGGCGGGAGTTATACCGCTTTCCGCGTCAGCACGCCGCACTGGGCTGGTCTATTGATGCCCTAAAATGTTATGGTCCAGTAGCTTTCCCGCAAGAAGGACAGACGGGACTCTCGCCCAGACTTGCCCCACAGAAAACGCAGTAGCGATTCCTGACGCGGCCAATACCTCGTGCTGCAACGAGCTCACGCGCCTCCCTGTATTCCGCAGATTTGACAAAGTCCAAGATTGCTTTATAACGCTTGACTGTGAAAGGCAAAGAATATCCGGGATTGAACTGCTGAGGCACGGCTAGGGGTCCAAGATTTCCGAGTGGGCCGAGGTACTCTGAGTATCGCCCAACAGACCTCTCGAGCTCCTCTGCCTGGTCTAGAAAAGCATCCATGTCAACTCTTGCCGCAAGGCTGGACGGGCTATAATTCCAGCCGGTAATGAACATCGCAAAAAAGGATTTCACAATCTGCAGGTCGCCGACTGCCACCATTCCTGCTTTATCGGCCGAGTAATGAGTGGCCCTGATCCATGCATTCATTGCAGCTATAAGAGGCTGATTTATCAGTATTGAACCGAGTACCCCGCCCGCAATATTATCCAGTCGAGGTCCAAGCAATGCCTGGCCAGCAACATTGGAGGCGATGGCTTTGACAATCTCACCCGCGGTAATGTAAACTGGGTGGCCCATCTTTATGTGTCCCATTTCACGGGCAAAAAGAAACCTCATCTCCGGCAAACCAATGTTCTTAATGATCGTGGGATCAATCAGAATCACCGGGTCATCATTTGTACCAACCGTAATCACGTGATATGGAGTAGATAGAAAGAAGGTGGAATAGTTATCAAGGTAGATTTTGGGAATACGCGGTACCGCGAACATCGAAGCGCACTCTTCGGCCACTTGATAGATATCAGGGAACTGTCTCTTGCCAACCTTGACCGCGGTGCCCAGCATCTGGGCTTCTATCCAGGGAGTGCCCAGTTTGTCAAGGAAGACTTCAACGATTCTCGTTGTGGGAATCATTTGGACGAAATCGTTAAGTGAGGCGGACTGGTCCGTTGTTTCGAGAAGTGTATAGTCAAAATCATAGTCGATATCTAGGTTTGCGCCGCATGACGAGCAAAATCGCTCCGCCTCGGAGCTCTTCTTACCGCAGAAGTGACAAAAACCTGGGCTTCGGCCAGCCGTAACGCCGCCTGAGCCAGACCCGGCTCCGCCAGCCACTGGTTGTGGCTGGGTTCCTGAAGGCTGGAACTTTTCGTCTGTCATATTATTCGGGTCAACTCTCCAGTTCATCCCCCATACTTAAGTGGACTTGGGTCAGCGAAAACCAGTCTGCAGGATTTTTTCAGAGAGCCTTAATAGACTTGCTGAGAGGCTGTGCATTTGCGATTCCGGCTAGTAGAAGAAGACGCTGATTCGAGGATGTCAGTTTGTTCGTTAAGAGCGTTCCCCACAGGGGAGAGGTTCGACGCCTCGCGCATTCACGCACCCCGGTTAGGGGTAAAGCTCTAGCTCTTGCAATTGCTGCAAGGGATTCCACGTATTTATAACCGTCCACTACAAGTTCAGAGATTCCTCTTTAACGAAATTGCTGAACCGCGCGTGCGTCATGCGCGCATGACTCTGCCTCAGGGGTGCCACTGGACTTGTCTGGCGTCGAATCCTGGTTCTACTCCTTCTCCTTCCACGAATGGTTCCGAGCCGGGCAGGATTCTGTCTCAATTCTTGTGAAGACCATCGAACCAGTGCTGCGGGATCGCACGGCAATACTTTCACAGTATACGGACACTTTGTACAAGCCACGCCACTTGTCTCGTTGATGTTGAACTTCGTTCGGTTACGTAAGTGACCCTACGGGACGCAGGCCGTTCCTAAGCAGATTTGCAGGATTACGATGGACTTTTAGAAGATATTGACGCCTCGCTCTGTCTGGACAGGTTATGTGTTTGGTAAAGCAATGGAACTCCCATCTTTAAGTAGGATACAGAGGGCTTCCCCGCGATGGCTTAGATAGTCTTGCGTAGATTCCCCTCGCTACCCGAAGGTTGCAGTGAATCCGGGCCCGCGAAGATGCGAGCCTCTACCCTTGAGGGGGCGGGTGTTCCTCGTTCGCTGGAAAGCTCACGCCGTGCAGACTTCGAAAGCATCACAATCTTGTGCAGCTTGCGCATCATACCCGTAGTGCTCCTTGCACAGCACCACGCCTACGATCGATTCAAGAGAATCAAGTGGGAAGGTCAACCCAACACTGGGAAGCGCGTTTCCGAGCTCGCTTCCAAGGAGTTTGAGCGGCTGGGCTTTTGCTTTCGGCCAAACCGCGCCGCGACGCTGACGGGTACCCTCCAAAGAATCGGTTTGGATCGAATCGTAGCTAAAGCAGTCGCAAACTCAATGCGGGTTCAGACACCCAACTCTCCAGGGTAGACGCGCTCGCTCGACCTGAGGCCCGGAAGCTGCGCGAAACACCCAGGTACACCCACCTTTGGAGCTTCCTTAAAGCGCGGGGCTGGGTGGACCCAGAGATTTCCTTCGAGAAACTCTTTACTATCATTTTTAACAGCCAGCTTGCGGTGCTCGACCAAGGGCGTGGAAAGCATGTTTTCGAAGTTTGCCATAATGTGTAAAGGAGACACGAAGTACTGGACCGCGCAGACAAGTCTACCCACAGCACTAAAAGTAGAAACGCTTGCGGACAGGCAAATTGTGGCCGTAAGGGGGAGGGAAAATGCAATGTAGCTAGCTACTGCAAGATACTCGAAAAATTTGGCGTCCCGTACTTTGTGCACTGCGACGAGGGCACCTCCAACACAGTCAACGAACTTCCCCAAAGACAAAACCGAGTTTTTCCCAAAGTCGAAACAACGGGCTCCGACCGGTCGAGTCAGCCATCAGACACAGCACGGTGTAAAACTTAAGAACATGAATCCTGACAGGATGGATTATTTGAGGACGAATTATGAGTGCAAGTTTCGAGAATATGTGAAAGAGATCGGCTTGCCCGTTCACAAGGATCAGGAAGTGCTTCGACGCAATCGATAGAGTTAATAACCTTCTCATCGAACAATTAATACTGCTGCAAGAGATGCGCACAAAGAATACCAGTTCATTCATGGCTGCAAAGCTCAGAGCAAGGGCAGTTGTAACTAGTAAGATAAAAAATTTAAAGTCGCACAATTTTGAAAGAATGGACGTCGTTTGAATATGAATCGTTTGGAATTCGGTGTATGCAAGAATTGTGGACATTCCGTGGTTAATTTCAATTCAAGCTGGATGCACCACATCACAAGGAGTGAACTCAAGGGTTTGCCGCACTGGCCTGCCGGACATGTTATCACTAAGGATTGCAAGTGGGAGTGCGAATGTGATAGTCCTCAACCGGATCAGACCAAGTCTTTGAAATCTGAACTGGTATACCTGGGTAAAAGGACCGACAGATAAGACATTTCCTCCAGAAACTGGCTATTGTCTGAGTACGGAATCCGAATAGATCAGGATATCTCCGGCTCAAATTCACCCCGACTTTCATTCACCACTCTTTAGCCCTAGCCAATTACTGTGTGCCCTTCGCCCGCCTGCGCGCCGAGCACAGGACCCCATGCTTCGCCTCCAATCAAAATTCACTCCTAACCCTCCTTTTTTACGTTTCGCACTCTTCTTCGTAGAGCCCCTCATTCGCCATTGTCATTGCACCTTCTTTTGAAAGGGCTATTGTCAAGGGTGATTCCTTGCGAGATGTCCTTGCTACTGCTATTAGATTGTCTGGTATTGAGAAGAGAATAAGTGGCGAAAATCGCTGTCGCGACTAGGCAAGCTGTCGAAGCAAATTGGGGCTACTACTTTTGCAAGAAGTGACCAGATTACAATATTCAGTGCGGAAGAATTCGGGATATCTGGAAGTGGTTGTTCTCCTTTCGAAGAGCTAGTTCTGGGGCTTTAGTCTTATTTCGAGAGCCTGCATCAGAATTTGCCTTAGTTCGTCAATCTTTTTGTCCAGTCCTGAAATTTTATCATCCAGCGCGGAGAATCTCTGGTTCACAGCATCAAACTTCTGGTTCACAGCATCAAACTTCTGGTTCACAGCATCAAACTTCTGGTTCACAGCATCAAACTTCTGGTTCACAGCATCAAACTTCGCGTTCATCTCATTCCTAAGACCGTCTAGCTTCGCGTTAATCCCGTCGAACCTTGCGTCGACTTCTCTCCTGAAAGACTCGTTCTCCTCCCTGACTATCTGCCTTATCTCGGGAGCAGTAAGCCTTCCCACAATCTCCTTTGCCGCTTTGGCCAATTTGCTCTCTCTACCGTTCACCCTTTATTACTCTATTGAGGTTTTAAACTTTGACATTTAACCGGAGTGTGACTGCGCTCCGGTTCCAATCCTGCGGGACTTTCATTGTACGATATTCACAGAGGCATGACCCTTTACCGTGGGGTTGTTAGCGTCCCCGGATTATACCGCCGTGATTTCGACCTTCCCATATGCATTGTGCTCCGTTGAGGGCGGAGGACCCGCTTCGGTGTGTGGCTCACAGGCCGTAAGGGCTTGTTCAAACGGAGGCTTTTCAGCGGATTTCTTTGCCACTGGCCCGCAGACGTCTCTCCTCGGCCAGTTTGGGTTGAAAAAATGGCTGATTGTAGACAGCTGTGAAAATCTGACGCTTGCTCGATGTTTGCTCTTGCCCAGAGCCGCGCCGACAGTTCTGCCTCGCGTTCACAAATATTGTATTGTGCTGATGGGTTTGCTTCTTTGGCTTTGCGCTTCGCAAAAATCCACTTCCAAATACTCCTCTATACGTCAGGGTCATGCACCGTTCCAATTAGTCTGTTCGTGGATTTGCAGAGCCATATGTGAGATGGCTCTGTACCAATACGTCGTGTAATATTATTCGACGCGCATAGCATCTTGCGACAACACCCGAATCCATCCCTCGACGTGAAGTCATTAGACCGCTGAATAGGCTTTCAATAACTTGTAATTTGGCTGCTCACACTGAGGTAGGGATGCGATTAGCTTACACGGAAGACGCCAGCATGTCTTACAATAAAGACTGAATGTACGACATACTGATTTGTGTGGACTTGTGTGCTAACCAACACAAAGATATATTAAGTAGATGAGAATTTTTTTTCTTCATGCGCGTTCGAAGAGCGGCATCTGTGTTCCTAGTCCTAATTCTCTCACTGTCTATAGGTGTGTATGCCACAGTGAACCAACTCCCTGTTTCTGCGCAGGACAGTGCCGCAATAACCGCATACAAGGTTAGCGGAGGTGCGAACCTGTCCACGCCCGGTAGCGAGACATTCTGGCAGTCAATACCTTGGGCCACAATTCCGCTTTCAGCAAACGTCCCGAATGGTGGTCATACGCCGGCGATTGACGTGAAGGCCGCCTGGAACGGCTCAGATGTGTTCGTGCTGCTAAGCTGGAACGCCACAAAACCGAGCAACAGGATGTCGAGCGTATTTTCATTGGGTGGCGGTCCATTCGGATTTCCGCCCATCTGGCCCAATACCTCATCGGGGACTTTTGTTGTAGCCCCACCGCGTAGCGTCGAGGAAAATGTTGTAAAGCAGTACTACGTGAATTCTACTTATTACTCCCAGGATAGGGTGGCCATGATGTGGTACCTCGGTGGACAGACGGGCACGCCCGATGACTGTATGGTGGTGGGTCAGTCAAACGGTGGAGCCCTGCAGTACGGAGGGGCAGCGAATATCTGGGACTTTATGACGGGCGCAACATGGAATACGACGACACTCTTCCTTCCTCAAATAGGCGCAAAGGAGGTGCCACTTGACAAGTTCTATTCGTGGTGGAACAGGAACGTGACCTTCACAGGAGTAGACTATCCCGCGCCGCCTCGCGGATTCGCCCTGAACCTGTACACCAACGCTACCGACCTTTACGAGGTGGGTTTGGGAACGGGTCTGTTCTACGATGACGTGGGCACGAACGTGACAAATCCGTATGTGGTGCAGGCAGGCGCGCAGATGGGTACGGGTTCTTGGACCGTAGAAATGGTGCGTCAAGCAGGCGAGCCTCAAGGTGGGGTGCCGTATCTTGTTAACATAACACCCGGAAACACGTATGACGTGGCCTTCGCTGCTTGGCAGGGTTATCTTGGTGAGAATGCTTTCATAAAGTCCATTTCCACCTTCCAGACGCTTTACATTTCGAACGCGGCGCCCCCGAGTGTGGTGCAACCCGGTCAGGGACTCGTCGGCCCGCTTACCCCCGCCGAGTTCGTGGCCATCCTTGGATTAATAGTTTCAGTAGTGGCGCTCATTGCGATTGGCGCGCTTACAAGGAAGCGCTAGGCGTTGTCCGAAAAAGGTACTGACGCAGGTAGGAGAAACTTCCTCAAGCTAATGGTCCTTCTTGGAGGCGCGGCTCTGGTCGGCGGTGGTGTACCGATAGTGAAGTACCTTGAACCGCCAATTGTTGGGCTTTCTTCTTTCCCCACGCTTCAGCTTGTGGACGAAAGCGGCAACCCGATAAAAGCATCTCAGCTGCCCGTGAACTCGCCGCAGGCCTTTCAGTTCAGCTACCCGCTTACGAATGAGCCCAATTTTCTCATAAACCTTGGAGATGAAAATAATCAACCCGTACAGGTACCGCAGACAGAAGTAACAGTACCGGCCGACGGTTCGAAGTACGTATTCCCGGGTGGCGTCGGGCCGAACAAGTCCGTAGTCGCCTACAGCGCCATCTGCCAGCACCTCGGCTGTAAGTATCCCGAACTTCATTTCTATCCGCCAAACTATCCCCCGGCCCAGACGTTCAATGGACCCATGACCAAAGTGATACACTGTAGCTGCCACGGAAGTACTTACGATCCGTACGGAGGAGGAGCTGTCATAACCGGGCCGACAGTCCACCCGCTACCGAGCGTGGTTCTGCAGTGGGACAGCTCGAGCGACGAGCTTTACGCAACCAGGATGATAGGACCTGTGATATACAGTCACTCATCGGATCTCACCGGCGGAAACCCGCCAACTGGAACCGTCACCCAGGTAGTGGATGTAGGAAACCCGTTCAGCTAGGGTGAGAAGAATGAGTATGACCGAAAAATTCGTGAACTGGTGGAGCGAACGGCTGCACATAAGGGATGTCCCCCTTTCAAGGGTTCCCGACTATATGTATTCGGTGAATTACTGGCTCGGCTCGATGGTCGCGGCCGCATTCTTCTGGGAAGTGATCACGGGTCTCTTTGAAATTCTCTACTATGAGCCGAGCAACCCTTACGGGTCGACCATGAGCATCATACAGAAGGTGCCCTATGGACAGCTTCTCATAGGCACCCATCTTTACGGTGCATATCTCATGATTCTTCTGGCATACGTTCATATGTTCAGGAATTATTTTGTTAAGGCATACAAAAAACCGCGCGAACTGCAGTGGATGATAGGCGTAATACTTCTTACGATAGTGCAGGGCGCAGCCTTCCTGGGTTACAGCATGACCGGGGACATACTTGCGGCCGATGCCGTTGACGTGGGAAGGGGAATAATGGGTTCGATTCCATTCGGCAAGGCCTTCGAGCCTCTTGTATTTGGAAACGGAACTAGCCTGGACCTCTTTTCGCGCCTCCTTGGTTATCACGTGATCCTAGTCGCGCTTATCGGAATCCTCTTCGGGTACCACTTCTATCTAGCTGAAATGAACGGCTTCATGCCTTCTCACAAGGCCGCAAACAATAGGGCGCCTGCAGTACTCGACCAGAAGGACCCATCGCTGAACCCGTGGTATCCCCGAAACCTGATATACATGCTCGAACTTGTGTTCTTTACTTTTGGTATCATCGTAATAGTGCCTTCCGTGCTTATGCTCTTGCCAAGGGTGCCGATTCTGTTTTCACCGTATCCATCGGTGTCGCCAACTAGTGCCCTTGCAAAGACCCTACCGGCGTATCCGCCCTGGTTCTTCCTCTTTATGTACAAGGTGCTCGACTTCAAGCCGCTTTCTCCGCTCGACGTGACGATAATCGCCGCGGTGATACCCATCCTCTTCTTCCTTCTGGTGCCCATTCTTGACAGGAGCGATGACTTGCACTTTATGAACAACTGGGTGTTCCAGGCCATTGGCATCATTGCGATCATCAACTTCGTACAGGCAAGCGTATGGGCCGCTCTCGCACCCGGGGTACCCGTCAGTCCAAATGTGTACATCCCCGTGATAGCCGAGCCGTTTATAGTCGTTCTCACCGGTTTCTACCTCATGTCAAGAAACACGCGCTCGCCCACGGTTTCCAAAACCGCTGCGCTGGCACTTTTGGCTGCTATGGCAGGCGTTTTTGCAGTAACTCTTGCCTCCTATTCACACCTGTTTTCGCTCCAGACCTTGCCGGCAGCCGTGACGGGTACTCTTGCAAGCGGGTTTCTTGGTGCCGTGCTCATAAGCGCAAAGGATTCTGCATCCCCCGGTCCCGCCGGAAAGGTATCTGCCTCCCGCCCTAAACTGAGCGCCGCATATGCGCTGCTCACGGCTCTTGTCGTCACCGCATTTGCACTTGCCGCCGTCATGTGGACCTACGACCCAATCACCCAAGCACCGTTCTTCGGACTTGGACTCGGGACCCTATTTCTTATCTTTGCTGAGATGATCGCCATATACCACTACGCGGTGTACACACGAAAATGAACAGCTCCACGGGGTTCGACAGGATACAGTTCTGGAGAGAAGGTCGGGTGGGCGTCATCGCGCTTGACCACGGACCGCTCAACCTGATAGACCAAGCTATGTTAGAACAGATTTCCTCGGCGCTCTTGGTCGCGAACGGGGACGATAAAGTTGAGGTACTTGCGATCACCGGAAGCGGGCGCTCCTTCTTTTCGGCGGGTGTCGATTGGCGCTCCGTGAGTAACCCAGAAAACTTTCTAAAGGCCTCCAAGGCGCTCGTGTCGCTAATCACATCGTTTGAAAAGCCCACTGTGACCCTCGTAAATTCGCACGCGTTTGGCGGCGGGCTAGAGCTGTCGCTGCTGACAGACTTTCGCTTTACGAGGGAGGGGACGCTCCTCGCCTTTCCTGAGGGTAAGGTGGGGCTACCAACAGTGTTTCTCGGCATCTATTTTTTCGGTAAGCTCGCGGGGCAGTCGGTTGCCAGGAGAGTCTTCTACCTAGGCGAAAGTATCACCTCCGAAGAGGCGCTCAGGCTCAATCTTGCCGATCGCATCCTGCCTCGGGCAAACTTTTACGGAGAGGCGCAGTCGGTGCTTTCGGGTTTACCGTCTTCCTCGCCTGCCCTTTCAGTCACAAAGAAGATTTTTCAAGACCCAGCGGGCATCAGGCTCGCGGATGAGGTAGAAAGAAGGTATGTATCCCAATACCTTGGGAAATTACCGGGTGAGAAGGAAGGGGGGGCATCGTCGGTTGAAAGGCTCAGGGAAGAGATTAGCGGAGCCCTGGAGAATGAGCCATGCTCTTGAGTACGAAACCCCCCGACTCACGGGTTGAACCGTTCGGGTTATATATTCTTCTCATGTTTGGCGTAGTCTTCTTGGTTCAGGTGGTCACACAACAACTTTTCGTGAGGCTTCTTCCCTACCTCTTCGCGCTCAGGCTCCCCAATTCCGCAATTCGGGCGGCCCTCGCCACAGCATCAGTCGCAACCGGCACATCTGCCGCGCTTGGCGTGTTCGCGCTGTTTGGCCTCGGCTTGGACAACTTCAAGCGAAGGCAGAATCTTGCTCTGGTTTTCCTTGTGCTAGCGGCATCGGTTGCGCTCATGGATGGGATGCGTTTTGGAGTGCCGGCTGCCGAGTTTACAAGGGTGTACGGCTCATCCGCTTGGCTATTCCTCACTATCCTCGTCGAGCTTCTCGGACTCTCGGTTTCACTTTATCTACTCATCAGCTCGGTGCTGGGCTTGGCGTCGGGATCAGTGTGGTTGCGCCTGGGTGCGCTTTTGTCGTCAGTTGCGGTATCCGTGATGCTCCTTTATTATACCGCTAACGCGCTGCTTGCCCGCGGCATCCTACCTGGCGGCGATGTATCCGGTTATCTCCTGGGCGCCGTGTTCAACCTAGCCATTCTGTCGCTAGGCATGTCCGTAGTGTTCATGGGTGTGCACAAACTTCTCAGACTTGAGCGCAACCAGAAGATCTTTCCATTGCTCCTAGGAATGGCGTTTGTTCTTGTCCTCTGGTATTCGCTTTATGGAAACTTTTTCTCGTTGAAGATCCTTGAACTCACCTGGGAGACGTCCTTTGGCGCGCCCCTTCCCGCAGGAGAGTCACTTGTGTTCGGCTTCTTTGCAGGTGTGTTTGCAGGCGCCTCTGTCACACTTGCATTTGCAGGGAGAAATGTCGGCGACATGCTCGGTTTCTTTGGCTTTGTGGCGCTCTTTTCTTCGTTGTTCCTTGCAAACACCTTAACACTTTACTTGGAAGCTACAGTTATAGGGCTCGTGTGCTATGTCATTCCTGACGGTGGCGGAAGCCTTGGAATTTGACCTGATAGTCACGAGAACAGGGCAGAACGTGCTGCCAGCCGCAAACTGGTTCGGAATAGATGGATTCGAGGCAGAGGTTTTCGAGCCGCGCGCGATAACAGCAGTGTGCTACTCTACGAGGCTCCTTCAGCAAGGCGGAGGATTTCATGGTAAATGGAGCGTGATTGGTTACATATTGACACGAAAACGTTGCCTATTTGAATTTAGCATAATCCAAGGTGAGATCCCCTGACTGTGTTCTCACGCAAAACATTCTTTCTGCAAGTATTGATGGCTCCACTGGTTTGACCGAACAGACTGTCAGGCAGCGGGAATTGTATGGTGCCCAAACCCATTGTAATCCTCATAAATAATCCGGCTAACTTGACATGGTCAACTTTGGCATTTCTTGCGTCTGAGAAGGTGATACTGAAAGCCGCTTAGGGGCCTCGCCGTCCTTTCGGGCTCTACTGTTTCACAATAACACACACAGAGTCCTCATGAAAGAGTTCACAGAGTCTGTGTTTGCCAGATATTTTCTCGTTGCTGATTATGTCGGTATAGGCACCATCGAGCGATACTACCTCTTCGGAAGCTCTTGTGACAACGGGATCGAAGAGAACCAAGACATCGCCAACTTGGTAGCCGTGTGCAAGCGGCTTATATCCAGCAAGAGATTTATCTCTTCTCAACTCGAGCAGCCTCTTGATAAAACCAAGTTTCCTCCTCGGGTCAGACAGCTCAAGACTGGACAAATCGACGGGCAGGTGCCTCAACAGTCGTTCAAGCATGTTGAAATCAACCTGGGCTCTGTTATCAGGGTCGGTGAGCAGATACCTCCATACTTCTGTTCCTTGATAAATGTCTGGTACGCCGGGGCTGGTAAACTTCAGGGCTACAGTAATGAGAGACTTGGCATACCCGTAGCGCTCGATGATGCGTTCTAGTTCCAGAAAATCCTCTCTAAAGCATCTGTCAGTAAAGGTCTGGTCCACTAAGCAACATACTTCGTGCTCGTAGTCTTGGTTTGGGGCTTCCCAGGAAGTGTGCAGCCCAGCTTCCCTTACTACCTTGATCATATGATCTCGGATTCTGCTGCGGTATTCATCATCAAATCCTGTATAGCTACCCGCCAGAGTCTGGTAAAATCTGTATTCGTCGCTTCTATCGATCCTGGGTCGTAAGTTATCGTGCCAGCGATTGACCGCATCGTACCATTTTTCCGGAATCTCGGAGATTACCGAGATTCGGGCTCTTACGTCTTCACTGAACTTGGTGTCATGCGTCGAAGTGGCGTTTAGCGAGAGTGTGCCGACCCTGCTCTCGTTGAAGCTGTGAAACTCCTCCATGCTTATCTGGAGTTTTCTTATGTCACTGCCTACTTCGTTCGCAGAAATAATTGGGTTGTAAATAAAAAGTGCCTTGTCCTCGTATCCCTTGGCGTAGATTGCGGGCATAAATTGCTGCAGCCTCATAACCGAATGCTCGGTGACTCCGCTCCGAGCAACAAGGTCACGAAGCTCTTGATTGTCCTGGTACGGGACGTAGGTCCTGTAGGCGCTGAATTCTGAAAGCAAATCTATGAGGTGCTCGAGGCCAATCCCCAGCATACCGGACAGTCTCTCAAGGTCTCCCCTGAACAGGGTTTCCGCCACATGTTTCTTGCATTTTCTTATGAGCGAACTTACGTCAAAATTGTTCCCCGCAAATCGTTCGTAGATATCGACCATCCTGTCTGCATTCCTAATTAGTAGGAGGTTAACCCGATTCAGGAAATCATATCCCGTCGTACCATCTGCCGCCCAGTCTTTGCAGAGTGTTTCATCGAATCCAAGAATCTTTTCTACGTAAACCAGCCTGTTACCCGAAGCATGTTTCAGCCTGTCGAGATACTGTTTTGGGTCATATAGGCCGTCAATGTGATCCACTCTGAAGCCGTCCACAGGAAGTCGCAGAATCAACGAGTGAACTTCCCTGAAAACCTCTTCAAGCTCAATCCGCAATGCAATAAGGTGATTTACTGCAAAAAAGCGCCTGTAGTTCGGGTAATCTGTCCAGCGGACGAGCTTGTAGAACTGCATGTCAAGTAGGCGGAGTATCTGTTCCTCAGTTGGTACCACACCGCTTCCGCGACCCATGACTCCGAGTAGCTTCTGGCCCGCGCGGTTAATTGGAAGTCGTAGTCCGCGATACTCCAGCCATCCTTGGTCTTCTCTTAGAGCGCCCTTGCGCACAGCTTCGGCGAGGTCTTCCTCCAGAAGTGGAAGAATGAGCCAGGATTCGTGATAATGATCAAAGAATTCGAAGTATTTGCTCTCCTCCCATTTTTCCAGAAGGTCCATCAGTCTCCAATTGAGACTGTCGATTGCCATATGGTTCGGGACGATATCCTGAATTACGCGGATGCCTGCCGCACGAGCCCGCGCTATGAGCCGGAGGTACGATTTCTCGCCACCGAGCTCGCGACTTATGAGCGCAGGGTCGACAACATCATATCCGTGAAGACTGCCCGGCCTAGCCTCAAACACCGGCGAAAGGTATAGGTGCGAAATACCCAGCTCGCGGAAGTAGTCCAAGTAGCCCTCAACATCTTCGAAAGTCAGGCCGGCATTGAGCTGTAATCTGTAGCTTGCAATCAAAACTCGATTCTCCTGTAAATCATCGCTGTCCTCTCGTCAAGTTCTACTTCGGATTCCCCTTCAACCTGCCCCTCCTGCTCACTGACCGGTCGCACGAGAGAAGTCAGAACTAATTCCCACTTTCCCTTGGGAAAACGATATCTCACGTGACTCGAGTTTGCGTTTAGCATTACAAGGAATGTGTCGTCGGCGATCCTTTCTCCAAATTCGTTGATTTCGTCCATTGCACTGCCCTCAAGGATGAAGCTCACCGTCTGAGTCTGCGAGCTCCAGACGGTTTCGTCAACCTCCTTTCCGTCTAGATTGAGGAAGGTGACATCCTTGAGTGGTAGCCCGAATAGTTTCTTGCCCTGAAAGTATCTCCCTCTTCTGAATACAGGATGGGCCCTGTAAAAATTAATCATCTTCCGCATGAACTCAAGGAATTTCATCCTTCTCTCGTCTAGGTCGTATCTGTACCAGCTTGTCTCGCTGTCCTGGCAGAAGGCGTTGTTGTTTCCCATCTGAGTTCTGCTCAGCTCATCTCCGCCGAGTATCATGGGAATGCCCTGGCTAACAAGCAGAGAAATAATGAGGTTGCGCTTCTGCTTTTCCCTGCACTCTACAACCGCTGGATCTTCAGAAGGACCCTCCACGCCACAGTTCCAGCTGTAATTATCATTGGGCCCATCCTGGTTGTTCAGATTGTTCTTCTCGTTGTGCTTCCCGTTATAGCTCACGAGGTCTTCCAGAGTGAATCCATCGTGCGAGGTTATGTAATTCACACTTGCAAATGGTGTTTTATTATTCCCCAAGTACACATCTGGCGACCCGAGCAGCCTGTTCGCGGTTTCAGCATACGCAACCGGTTCTCCTTTCCAGAACCTCTTCACCGTGTCTCTGAATTTTCCATTCCACTCTGCCCACATATGCGGAAAATTACCCACCTGATATCCTCCGGGGCCAACATCCCAGGGCTCTGCAATCAGCTTCACCTGTGAAATCACCGGATCCTGCTGGATTGCAATGAAAAAAGTGTTCAGCATATTGACGTTGTAGAGCTCGCGCGCAAGAGCCGCTGCAAGGTCAAACCGAAAGCCATCCACGTGCATTTCCAAGATCCAGTATCTCAAACTATCAAGTATCATCTGAATCACTCTGGGATGACTCAGATTCAGGGTGTTACCGGTTCCGGTAAAATCGAGATAATATCTCTTGTTATCGGGCTGCAGGGTATAGTAAGACAGGTTATCAATCCCCTTGAAACTCAGCGTCGGTCCTAGGTGATTTCCTTCCGCAGTATGGTTATACACAACATCAATCACTACCTCGAGTCCTGCATTATGCAACTCGTTCACCATCTGCTTGAACTCCGCAACCTGGTCACCCTGGCGAGCTGCGCTTGAATAGCGACTTTCGGGTGAAAAGAAGTTCACTGGATCGTAACCCCAGTAGTTGACGAGTTTCTGATCTACGAGAAATTTCTGGTCTACGAAGTGGTAGACTGGCATCAATTCAATGGTTGTCACATTAAGATCCTTCAGGTAGTCAATCATTTTGGCTGACGCGAACCCAGAGTAGGTGCCGCGTATTTTCTCGTCGAGGTCCTGCATCGTCTTCGTGGACCCCTTCACATGAGTTTCATATATCACGGTGTCTTTGAGTGGGGTCCGCCTCCCGGGAAATGAGCCATCATCCCAGCTAAAGCGGGGGTCTATTACTATGCTCTTCGGCATGAACTCGCCCGAATCAGTTTGATCAAATGAAAGGTCCTGAGACGGATCCTGCATTTTGTACGCGAAGATGGAATCTCTCCAACTGACATCACCTCCTATGGCCCTGGCATAGGGATCTATCAGAAGCTTATTCGGGTTGAACCTGAAGCCCGATTCCGGTTTGTACGGCCCATGGACCCTATAACCGTAAAGTTGACCGGGCCTGACCCCGGGAACGAATGTATGCCAGATGTCAGCTGTCCTGTTCCTGACTTCAATTACTTCCTTGGGATACTTTTGGTTCAAGGAATACAAAACAAGCTCCACCTTTTCCCCATTTTCGGAAAACAGCGAAAAGTTTACGCCATCGTAGTCTTCAATCCAGTTCGCCCCTAAGGGATACGGCTGACCGGGCCGAAGGGGCCTGTCTCTTGCTTTTACAAACATGATCAATTTGCTACAAGCGAGCGCGCACAAAAATCTTTTTGCTTCGGAATGCAGCAGCAAGGCACCACAACACGATGCATAACGGTGGGCTGCGGTGACTGACGCACTCGTGTCCCAAGATGGCTCGATTCGCACCATTGGCAGTCTGGGTTATCAGACACCTGCACTGGTGTACCAGGTAGCGAGTCCTGAGCCTCAGCCTGAAATTCTATACACTCCCACGCCTCTATTGACTCTCACCCGGCCCGCAGCAATAACTTCTGGGAACGACGGGTTGGATGCCACAAGGAGGTAGCCCGGTTGAGCGACTTCGACTAACGTATCGAAAAGTGCGTAAATGGTATACAGCCCGCCAGTCTTGACAGCAAACCAGTGTTCGCCCCAGCTTAACTCGCGGAAGTCCCGGCAGCCATTCAAATACGCTTTCCTTGCTTTGAGCAGCTCCCTGTAAAACCTCAATATAGATTCGTCCTGGTTCCAGCTCAGCTTTGACGCCTGAAACGTGGAGTCCGACTGCGGGTCAGTGAATTGATTGTTCTCGATCCTTCTTCCCTGCCTTACGCCATCTATGAGCGCGGGGTCAGAAAAATCAGAGAAATAATAGAACGGACTTCTTTCCCCATACTCTTCCCCCATGAAAAGCATCGGGATATATCCAGAAAGGACATAAGCGGCGCTCGCGAGCATGTAGGCTTGAATATCCAAAAGTGTCGAAATCCTATCTCCTTTTCCCCTGTTACCCACCTGGTCATGGTTCTGGATATAAACCACAAATCTGCAGCCGACAGGGTCAACAGGACTTCCGTGGGTCTTCTTTCTGAATACGGAATACCGCCCGTCGTAAACGAACGCGTTTTGGTAAGATCTCACAAGATGGTCAAGTGAACCAAAATCGGAGTAATACCCTGCTCTTTCTCCCGTGAGCAAACTATGAATTGAATGGTGGAAGTCGTCAAGCCACTGTGCGTCCAATCCGTACCCACACGATTCCTTGGGGTTGACTATTCTTGGATCGTTAAGATCGCTTTCGGCTATCACAAGTCTTCCTCTCTTGTGAACCGCATCCGCTATGTCTTCAAGAATGTGGCGGGGAGAATTATCAACGATCGCGTGAACAGCGTCCAGCCTAAAGCCGTCAATGTGGTATTCCCTGATCCAGAACTCCAAGTTTTCTAGAACCATACGCCTTACTTCATCACAACCTGAATCGTCGAAATTTAGGGCCAAACCCCAGGGTGTGCGATATCTCTTCGAGAAGTAGGGACCGAGTGACTGCATGTAATTTGCTTCAGGACCAACGTGATTATACACTACGTCGAGTATGACCCCAAGATGAGCCAGATGGGCGGCGTTCACCAATGCCTTTAGACCTGCGGGTCCCCCATATGAATTCTGAACAGCAAACGGAAAAACGCCATCATAACCCCATCCACGGTTGCCGGGAAACTGGTTCACTGGCATGAGCTCAATCGAAGTGACGCCCAAGTTTCGCAGGTATTCGAGCTTGGCTGCTACGCCGGAAAAGATTCCTTCTGAGGAAAAAGTCCCCGTGTGAATCTCGTAAATCACAAGGCCTTCTTTGTCGAGACCCTTCCATTCTTCGTCGCGCCAAGGATAGTTTGGTGAGACGATTTCGGAAGGGCCGTAAATCCCATCCGGCTGGTACTTTGAAGCTGGATCGGGAATGCTTTTACCGTCCACAACAAAGAAATAACGCGCCCCTTCCCTTATGTCATCGACCGAATATTCGAACCATCCGACGTCATTTCTTTCCATCTGGTACAGCCGGTTATCGAGAATTTTCAGCTTGGCCACCCTTATATCAGGAGCCCATAAGCGGAGTACTGCCCTCTTCCCCTCCAATTCAACCCCAAACATTTGGTGATCAGCAATTCAGAAGTGATATTTATCTTCTCAAAGCAGATGGATGGGCTGGCATGCTGACAGACCGAATCCCTGCACATTTAGGGTCAGCAGTGTACTGAATCACCCTACCAAGAACCTAGGATTTTCAGGTCAAAGCCAAGACAGTTTCAGATTGACCAGTTCTAGGAGGTTCTGGCAGACAAATGCTAGCCACCACTGCACTTATCTATGCCCTCGGGATATTTACTATAGACGAAATCAGCACTGTAAGGCTGCAGTGCTTTGGCCATGGGCCGGAATGCCAATGACCTTGGGTCATTGGAACCAGCCATTCAGGTTACTTGTGAGAAATTATCACCAGAAATCATC
>JAJYZJ010000029.1 GCA_021800035.1 archaeon | reverse complement strand
AGAGCGGGCCCGGAGGGATTTGAACCCTCGACTTGCGGCTCCGGAGGCCGCCGCCCTATCCATGCTAGGCCACGGGCCCAATGCGTCAAGTTGTCTTTGAATCTGTCTGGAAAAGCGTTAACGATGGCTTTAGAGGTATGGCGTTCGCGGCCCTCCCTGGATTTTCAGACTCATCTTCCCGGACAATACGCACCTTGAGGCCATACACCCTTTCAAGGTACTCGACAAGTGATTTGAGCGTATCAGTTTCAGACTCTGTGAGCGAAACCACAACTTCCAGCGGCTGAGACTTCCACTCGGCGAATACTTTGATCAACCGCTGTGATAGAGCGGGAGCGCGTTTCTTATCGCCTATCGCTGCGGAAACAGTTTGCACAACCTCCGGGCTCATTCTCCCGGGTGCCACGCCGTCTGAAACGAGACTTTTGAAAGCCGCCACTTTCTGCGGCGATGCCACGGCAATTTCCAACGTGCCAGCTGCTGTCACCAATTGCAAGAGGTTGAGTATGTCCGCTTCGAGCTTCCTAGCGTATTCCTCTCGCGCAAGCACAAACCTTTCACTTCCACTCAGATTCTGCTCGACGTAACCTGATTCTTCAATCAATCCCTCCCCGCCCAGCTGATTGAAAGCCCATTGGGCGAGATGTGGGACGAATGGGTGGAGCAAACGAGTCCAGTCTTTTAAATAGTCTGGAAGAGCCGAGGTATTGAACTTAGCCGACCGCCTGATGTACCTCCGATAATCCTCCCAGGTCTCGAACAGAGCAGAGTTCAGGCCAGCGCGTATTCGCATGGCAGAAACTGCTGTAGCGACTTCAGACGCGCGCAGTTTTAACGTAGCCTTGAACCATTCGTCCACCTCAGAAGTTTCGGAGCCCCTCTTCTGCCTGCCTTTTATTTCCTCGACGAGCTCGACGAATGCATAGAGCTTGTCTACCGCCTCAAGGGCGGTCCTCTGATTCCAGTCAGGGTCGTCAAGGCCTTCGTTGCCGTTGAGAAGCGTGATGCGCGTAACATCCGCTCCGTAAGTGTCAATCGCGCTCTTCATGGAGATGCTGTTCCCCTTGGATTTGTGCATGTGCGCACCCTCAACAGTAAGCATACCATTTGCAGAGACGGCGCGGGGCCAGTCCTTTTCAGGAAAAAGCGCGCAGTGGTGAAAGATGAAAAACGTCAGATGGTTGGATATCAGTTCCTTCGCCGAATTCCGCAGGTCGACCGGATACCAGTAGTCGAATTCGTTCTTTACGGCTTCAACCACGCTCGCGTCCAGGCCGCATGTTCTGGCAACCGAATCCAGACTGCCAGAGCCATAAAAAATAAAATCAAAAAATGTGCGATTGAGCTTCTCGGGGTCAATCTCCCCCGAATTCACGAACTTGGACACCGTGTAATACGCCATATACACCGTGGAGTCGCTCAGGGTCTCCACAATCCACTCCGGGTCCCAGGGGAGTTTCGTGCCCATGCCTGACTTACGGGCGCAAGCTTTGTCCTGAAGCCAATCAATCACCTCCACGAACCACTGTCTGGCTTCGGGTGGATAGACTTCCATGGAGGAGAGCGCCTCCTTGGCCTTTCGCTTCCAAACGGGGTCGCTATACCTGAGGAACCACTGATTCTCGAGTATCTTGACGCGACACCTGTTACCACAGCGACATATAACAGTCTGGGGGAGCTCAAGGTAGGTTCCGCCCAGTCCAAGGGACACAAGTTTTTTCTGAATTTCGACCTTGGCCCGGGCTACACTCATGGTCGCAAAGCCATCACAGTTTTCCTTGAGGGTGCCAGTGTGGAATTCAGCTCTGTACAGGGTTTCGGTTGCCTTCTGGGCCAGTGGGTCGTTCTGGTCGCGCGCCCCGACCTTCTCGCTCTCTTCAATTGCGGGAAATTCGCCATAGCCCCGCACTTTTATAATTGAAACGGGTTCCAAAGAATCGATGAGCTCTCGCGAGAGATTAAGCCCCTGAAGCTCAGCCTGCGTCAGCTTGCGAAGGTCCCTGAGCGCCAAGTAATCGTATGGCGCGTGTGCGGGAACGCTATAGACGACTCCAGTACCGAACTTGGTGTCCACGAATTCTCCCGGTAATACCGGGAGCAGTGTCTGAGAAAGAGGATTACGAACAAAAGCCCCGATAAGCTCTCTACCCCTGACCGATATGACCGCCTCTACCTTGTGTTTCTGGTCAGCTAACACATCTGCGCAGTAACTTGAAATCAGCCATTTGCGGCCATCAACAAGCGCAATCACGTACTCCCCATCTGCTCTAATCCAGATGTTCGTAGCGCCAAAAATAGTCTCTGGGCGGTATGTCGCTGCAACGAGAAAAACATCGCCTCCCTTTGCAAAAGAGGCATTCCCTTCAAGTGGGAAGAACACCAGCGTCATCTCATCCGGTGAGACGCCTTCCCCTTCCGCTCTGTCGTGGTCACCGGTGGGGCTCATGTCAAACGGGCACCAGACTACCGGGTGAGTGCCCTGAGCAATATAGCCACGTTCGCGGAGCGTCACGTATTGCCACTCTATGAATTTGGAGTAACCGGTATTATGCGCGGTCGTAAACTGCCTTCTCCAGTCAACTGACAGACCGAGCTTGGCCGCGGCCAGCCCGCCCTCCTTAGTAAAGTAGTTCGCAAGGTAAATCGGGTCAGTGAACTTGGCCAGCTCAGACTCCGGCACGAGGTCGCCCTTAGTCAGGCTGTCTACTGCTCTCTGTTCACCTTCCTTTACTCTCTTAGCTAGGCCAACAATTGGCTCTCCCGTCCAGTGCCACGCAAAAGGAAACAATACATTAAAACCGAGAAGTCTGTGAAGCCTTGCGTAGACATCCACCCTGCTGTAGGTCAGTGCGTGACCGATGTGCAGAGAACCATTCATGTAAGGGTATGGCGCACAGACCAGTTTCTTGGGTCTTCCTCGAACTGGTTCCACCTCGTAAGCCCGGCTCTCCTGCCAAAGCTTCTGAACACTGGCTTCGATCGACTTCAGTTTCTGGATCTTTTCGCTGGTCCCGACGCTGCCTGTGAGCACTTGAGGCATCACGACCAGCTCCTTATGACGAGCGTCGTCAATTCAGCGATGGAAGCCGGAAGACTCGATACGGGGACAAGATACTCAGCGTATGTCTTTCCTCCCCCGCCCTTTGCGCTCAGTTCGGACTTTAATCTTGAAGCAGGAACTGCTATGCTCGTCGTTCCTCCAACTGGCGCCGCGATTGCAAGGCTGTTGCCCTTGAGCACTACAGCAGCAGTTCCGCCGAGATTGGCAAGCGACTTTGCAAGCTGAGAAACCTCAAGCGAGCTATCTTCCGCTGGAATTAGAAAGACACGCACTTCTCCGGCGGGCGTTCTGACTGGTAAGACTGACTTCGTGAGCTCCAACACATATTTTCGTGTTATCGCTTCTAGGGACGAGCGCAGACGCTTTCCGTCTTTCTGTTCAGCAATAATCCTATCGACGAGTTGCTCCGGAGTCGTGTTAAGCTCTAGCGAAGCCCTTTCGAGCGTGTTCGCCTCTGCCCTGCCTCTCTCAACCGCTGCCCTTCCCGCGGAAAACAGAAAACGTGCAATCCCGTCCTGGGGTTGTTCCGTCTTGTTGATCCTGATGTAACCCACGTGACCAGTTGAGTGAGAGTGTGTGCCGCCGCATGCCTCTACGTCAAAATCTTCAATTTTGACTATGCGGAGTGTAGTTCCCGGAACCACTCCACCTTGGTATATCGAATAGCCATATGCGTCCTCCGCCTTTCCTCTTTCCACGAGCTCAGCGGTTATTTTTATATCTTTTTGGACTACGTCGTTTGCCAGCTTTTCGATCTTCTCAATATCGTGCTCGCTTACCTTCTTGTAATGTGTAACATCCAGTCTGGAATGTTCGAGCCCCTTTTGGGCGCCGGCCTGCCAGATGTGCCTGCCAAGCACATGCCTGGCGGATGCGAGAAGTATGTGCGTGGCATCGTGGCTCTGCGTGAGCTGGAGTCTCCGCTCTCGGTCAACAATTCCTCTTACCGTGTCGCCCTGTGCGAGGGTCCCGCTCTCAATCAAAGAGTCAATATAGTGAATTATTACTCCGTTTTCCGACTGAACGTCCTTCACCCGCAGATTCCCCCTAGCTGTAATAATGGTTCCATTGTCTGCAGGCTGCCCACCTCCCTCGGGGTAGAAGCACGTACGGTCTAGAACCACGGCATCCTTCCGTGCTGCGAGCACATGCGCCTCAAATTCCATCATTGAACTATCCTCATAATAGAGCCTTCTAGTAGGCGGCTGAGCGAGCAATACTTGGTCGGCAGTGACAGGTTTCGCTGGCTTGGGCGCAGCCGAAGAGTGCTGCGCAGCCACGAGACCAAAGAATTCGTCCGGTACCTGTACTTCTACACCCCTGTGTTTTCCTTCCTCTCTTACAAGATACGGGTCAACACCGTGGGTGTCATAGAGTTCAACGAGCCCCTCGGCTGCACTTATCTTTCCAGCCCTGTACTTTTCTAAGAAGCCAGCGACCTGAGGTATGGACCGAGCTGCGCTCTGAGAGAACCTCGATTCCTCGAGCTGTACTTCTTCCAACACAGTGCTCGATTCCTCCTTGAGCTGCGGGAAATCTTCTCCCCAAAGCTCTATTTGCTTGCTTACAAGCTCTGAGAGCGGAACATCACTCTTCAATCGCTGGCGGAGCCTTAGAGCCCGCCTTATCAAGAGCCTCGCGAGATATCCTTCTCCAGAGTTAGAGGGTACAATCCCGTCTGCTAGCATGAAGCTCATGGTTCTCGTGTGGTCGAGCACAGCAAAGGCCGCCTCCGCAGGCGACATAAGCTCGGAGAGCTCCTCCGCGCGCATACCGAGCGCAGATGCCACTCTCGCACGAAGTTCAACTATGTTCTTTCCGCCCTCTAAGTTCATCAGCGCGGAATATCGTGCGGCTTCCCGAAGAATTGAGTCTTCAGGCATGACAACTCCGAGCATTTTTGCGAAGTCCCGCACAAGTCCACCGTAGACTGCGTGGAACGCGGTCGGAGTCCTCTGCGAGAGCCAGGCTAGCCTTTCCATGCCGTAACCTGTATCAACAATCTTGAGAGGCAGAAGTGTCCACTCATCTAGCGCATTCACTTCGTATTCCATGAACACGAGGGTGGCAATCTCCAGCCCGCCCGCCGACACTTCGAAGCACGGGCCGGCATTTCCTCCAGCCGGCCCCCAGACGCTCTCTTTGAAGCTGATCTTCTCGGGCTCGAGACCCGTTTCAATTGAATAGAAGTCCAAGCAGTACCTTACTGTCCCGTCCTTCCAGTAGATCTCCTTTTCGGGGTAGTTGAAAGCATGGTGCCCACCCATTTCAAAGAGAGTAGAGTGCCTGCCGGCCGTAAGACCCACATTGTCGATATCCGGAAGCCTGATGCAGGGCTGGCTCACCACGAGCGGGTTGGCGGGAGGAGGAACCTGACCACTTGTGACAAAAGGTTGAAACAGTACGATGCTCGCAATAGTCAGGTAGATATCATCTCGCCAGCGAGCCACAACCGGACGAGGCCTGATTGGGGTGTGCCCTCGCTCTTCGAAAAACTTCAGAAAGCTTTTTCGGGCTTCGGCCACCGAGAATGCAGAATTTGTGTAGCGGTGTTCAAAGAAGTCATAAGAGTCACACGGAGCGTCTCCGCAGGTAAGTCTATCCTTCTCTAGAGTCCAGAAGTACTCTCCACAACTCTTACACTTCTTTCTTTCATAACCCATCTCCGCAAAGATTGGCAGCGAATAGTGAGACGAATTGAACTGCATTTAGTCGGCCAGTAAGAATCCTGGAGAGCTGAATGAAAAGGTTTGGGGAAAAAGGCCTCGTTTCAGCCGAAAAGCGCACCGAGACCTTCGGCAGATACCTCTTCTTCCTCCTTCTTTTCCTCTTTTGGTTTCTCAGCGGATGCAGGCTGCGGGGCAGCTACCTGAGCTGGAGCCGAGGATGCGACTGTTACACCTTTCTTTATCGCCTCATCGATGTTGATTCCCTTTAGCGCTGCCACAGTGGCCTTGATTTGCACCGGGTCTGGCTGAATTCCGGCCGCCTCCACTACCTTCGAGAGGCTTTCCTCGGTAATCTCCTTGCCGCCTGAGTGTAGAAGGAGACTAGCATAGATATATTCCATATAGCGTTACACCAGTCGATGGGTCTTCCTCGGGTCGTTATATAAGTTGTATTCCCGATACAAGGACTTGCAAGCACTGCGAAGGAAATGCGGTTTTGGGCTCAGGTCTTTTTAGAACGGCTCACCGCTGCCTCGATTTCAGCAGCCGCGGCATGGGCTCGCGCCAAAAGATAGGGAGCGCTTTCGCTTGTGAGCAAACCTGTCTCCACAGAAAGACCCAATGCCTGCCGAGCCGCGATTCCCAGCGTAAACGGAATCGTTGCTGCCGCCGGAATCGGGGCGTTCACGCCAAGCGAGAAGGCCTGATTGTAGGCACGCCCAAGGTCCAGAGCGAATATTTCAAAATCGATACTAAGCCTGCTTCCGGGAATGATCAGGCCGCCATCCACCGCGACCTTTGGCACAAATCTGGAATTTACTGGAGCAATCTCCAGGGCTCTGAGCAAGTCTGCGAGCCTGGAGTTTACAACACCACCTGCCTTCGCAACCACACTTTCTTCTTTGATGTAGATTATGTTCTTTTTTACCTCAAACGGCACGCCGAACGCAGTGAGAGAGTCTGTGAGCGGGCCCGGCTGCAGGGTAGTAGCTCCTGCAGGGATAACTATGTCCTGGCTAGTTCTTCTTTCCGGTTTGACAAAGGTAGCCCGCGCGAGGCGACTCAGCTCGGCCGCCATATTAAACGCTGACTCATTCGTAAGAACGAGGGCGTTTTCGTGTTCAAGGGCTTCTGAAAGAGAACTGCGAATTGATTCGTCCTGCACAGCCGTAGCGAGAGCTCTCCGAGCTACGACATTCTTTACAACCTTTATCCGCGCACGGCCCTTTAGCGTCTTGCGTGCCTTTTGAACCGATGGCGTTTCCACGCCTTCAATCCCAACTACCAACAGGCCCTTGTAATGGGGTATCTCAGAGCTGAGCTCCCTGAGTAATGAAGACTTTTTCTCTTTTCTCTTCCTGTAAATACTAACTGACATGGTTCATACTCACACTACTTTGATTTGGCGGAGGATGGCTTGCCCATCGTGAGTTTGATGCTAACCTTGTCAATTGACCCCGCACCCCCCTTTACTTTCTGAGCCACTAGGTCAAGCACACCCCTCACATTTTCAGCCACGTCCTGAGGGCTCATTTCTTCTGAGCCGATTGCGCAACGTATCACCGGTTGGCCCTTTAACTTCACCCTGACAGACGTATTCAGCCTTGCTACGATTGGACTGGGTTCCGCATTTGAGGGGAAGGGAGTGGGCACCTTGTTCCGGGGACCCAGCACTTGGCCCATCACCCGGCCCACTACTGGCATCAGAGTAACGTCAGCTACGAAGAAGTCATATGAGCGGGCTAGCTTCTTTATGGCCTTCTTGTCGCCAGCCATTGCCTCTAACTCCGCTCTGGACATCACTCTGTCGGCACCCGAGTTTCTTGCTCTTGGAAGTGAGTTTCCGTCGGCCAAGATGCACACAGTCTTCCTCTTGCTCCCCAGACCCTTAGGAAGCGGATAGACCTCGGTGAACGAAGTGTCTTGCTTCGTAGCATCTATTCCTCTCAGCTTCACTTCAAGGTCTATTGACTGCGGAAACCTTCTTTGAGTGGCGTCCTTCTTTGCCTTTTCAACCACGCTTACAATCTGCTCTCTATCTATCATCTTTGGCACTCACGCTACCAGTTTATCGTATTCCCCTGTGTCCACCTTGGGAATTAATTCCTTTGGATCCTGTCCGCCAATCGTAATTCCAATAGAGCGGCAGGTTCCCAGTATCGATTTCAGGGCCGCTCGTGCGGAAGCAGTGTTCATGGCGTCAAGCCTTTGTTTCGTGAGCTCTGCAATATAGGACAGCTCTACATCGCCTATTTTTGTAGTATGGGGAGTGCCAGGACCCTTTTCGGCTCCAACCTTCTTCATCAGGACAGAACTTATTGAAGGCGGCATGACATTTACAGTGAATTCCTTTGTCTCTATATCAATGTCCACGCGCACATTAACGCTCATGCCTTCGTACTCTTTGGTGAGCTCGTTGATCTTCTGGACTACCTGCGGGGTCTTTACACCAGTAGGCCCCAGTGCTGGACCTATAGGCGGCCCTGGGTTCGCCTTCCCAGCAGGAACGAGAAACTTAAGCGCCCGAACCTTGCCCACTGGTTACCGCCTCCTGTTTGCTCGCCTCTTGAACCGTATTTTGAGGCTGAACCTGAGACACTATCTTGACTGACTCCATAGAAATTGTCATTGGCATGGATACAGCTACTTCAGCGGGCTGGAAAGTGACTTCTCCTCTCGCCTTGTCCACACGTAGCACTTTCCCTCTGCTCCCCCTCAGAGCGCCGCTAACAACCTCAATTTCGTCGCCAACATTTAGGAGCTCGCTTATCGTCCGTGGCTTGATCATAGGCTCTAGCTCCTGGTAAGTCACTGTGCCGAAAATTCTACCTCGGTAGTGCCTTTGCCCGCTGAGCACAGTTTCGAGTATCCTAGGATTCGTAGTTTCCGCTATTACAATTCCCGCCATATTTGGGAGCACAAGAAGAGATTTGATTTCCTTGGTATCAATCCCCGCCGTGGGTGAATCCGGACCGGAGGGGGGCGTAGACAAAACGTCGTCTATGAACAGCGCTACATTAGCCTCCTGGCCCTCTCTTATCTTATATGCAAAGAATCTGGCTTCCACTGCTTTCAGCACCGGTATTTGAATGCCCAGTTCGGGGGATTTCCTTCTAACTCGTTATAAGGGTCACGCAAAAAAGTCTACGTGTTGCCGCTGTCAAAAGATGGAGCGAACCGTCAGACTAGGACTGTAACGCCCGGATAGCTCCTGAGGCGCCACGTCATTTGCACTCAGAGCCTGAAGATAATGCTGACTATATGAAAGACTGAGTCACCGAATAAAGCAGAAAACGCTAGACCTGCGAACATGAACGTAACCAGAGGCAGACCCGGAGAAACCCAGAGCTCATCTGTGTCTCGAACCTTTCCTTCTTCCCTCAGCTTTTTTATGCTGTCTTCAGCTTCGAATTCAATCGTAGGGCGAAATGTGGGCGCGAAGCTCACCACCCCTTCTCCGTCGACGGAAACGCTCTCGGCTGGGAAGAGCCTGTCCGAGCGAGCGAGGTAATATCCAACTGTCGCTCGATAAGCCGAAGCAACGAGACCCAGCTTCGTGCCAAACGAGGACGAAGAGTATCGCCCAAAGTAAGTCCTGTTTCTGGCCCACCTTGAAAGGTTCCAAATCGCGAAAAGGACGCTCCAGATAATGGCTGCTACTACCCCATTGTCAAACACTGTCAGGCCGAAGAGTGGTATCTGGGAATGGAATGGAAACGCCTGAAAGGGAAGGGCAAACCCAACGGCGAGCATGGCCTTTGCATCTGCGCCCCCGAATAATCCGAAATAATAGAAGGCCAGACCCATTACGGCGAGCAGTCCCAGCTCCGCCCCCCAGAGCCTAGCGCCATATGGAAACAGCCCCGAATAAATGCCATAGGCGTTGGCAACCGCCGCAGGGATGCAGAGAAACCACACCCAGTCGTCAATTTCCCTACGCCTCAGGTCCTGATAGGCACCTACCCCAAGCATCCCGATTATGGTGAGAGAACCGAGCCACTCAATATAGCTGATCGCAAGCAACAAAGGTAGCACACCTCATAGTCCGGGTGTCTTTATATTCTTTGAAGAGTGTCGCAAGGCGGGGCTGTGACGAGGAATCCGGGTAGAGACTCGTAATGACCTGACTAGACCATCTGAGCTCCATTGCCGGTGGCGGACAGGGAATGAAAGCTGAAGGCTCTTTTACTTAACCGTTCAATGCTCGTCAGCAGGCTTCTCTCGGCCCAGTGAGATCGCTTTGAGACAAACCTCGTTCCGGGTGGTGCTCGCTGGGTACGAATGAGAGAGATGAATTAGCCCTTAAATTCTCCTATTGTGCCCTTGGCAATCGACCGATTTGCCGAAGAAGATTTTGCTCATTACGGCTTCATGGGATGCCGTGCGAAAACTGATTGAACCCGTGTGCAAAGGGGTCGCCGAATCTCAGGGAGTCGAACTGGAAATCAGGACTGAAGATTATGCCTTCCTCGTAGACCATGGAGAAAAGGACGACTTTGGGGGTGTTGAAATCCCTCAGGTATTTGTGATAGACGGAGAGAAAATAACGCATGTGCTCACACGGATACCGCTCACAAACGACGGAAGACCCGACATAGCGGGCGCTACAGAAATGCTTAAAAAGGCACTGATTTGAGCCTAGATGTCCTCTTTGCCCGATAATCTGGTAATACACTGCGATGACGGCGTGATTTCTAGCAACTCTATTGCCCGCGGCACTATCGAGGAGGTTGTAAAGAAGGAAGTTGCGAAAGCAACGGAGCTCTGGCGCCCTATCGAATCCGACTTTATGGTTTTTTCCACTACGAGCGAGGGCCAGCTTGACGCCCCGCTGAGCAAGGACGTATTGGAGAAGGTAAAACCCTATTCGCCACAAAGACGCGGCGACAAAGTGGCCTTCAATCTTCCTATCTACGTTATATCTTACAAAATCCAGCAGGTCTCGGAAAACGAATACAAAGACAGATGTGTCGTAGTTGTGGCGCCATATATCAATGACGAGCTTAAGGGCCAAGTCGAGCAATGGTCAAAGGAACTTACGACGGAGCGACTGGAAGGCGAGACCGCGGAAAGGGCGAGTGCCTGATTCAGGTCCCTCCAGCAAGGAAGAAAGATTCTAGAGTCCTCTCACCCATTATCTCGTCAAAATCTAGGTCAAGCGCGTCCAGTATCTGACCGAGGGTGCTCTTCAGGAGGTCGACATACTTTTTCGTGTCTATATCCTGCGGGCGGGCAAGTTCTACTGGCTGGACGCCGTCGTTGGTTTTTACGTACCTTACCATTGAGCCTGCGGTTATATCCATACTCAGCTTTTCCTGAAGAAGTTTGGCAGCCTTGATGTGCTGAGGAGTCGTCTTGGTATAACTGGCTGGGTCCTTGTTCAGCATCACAGATATTGCCAAATCCTTTACGTCGAACTTGAGGTCGCGCAGCGAAGAGTAAGTTTCTTTCAGGACCTCCCTGATTTCCCCCTTGGCCCTTTCGAAGTCCGCAGGCGTCTGTACAGAGCTGAGAACCGTCAGAGTCTTCTGGAATGTATCCTTGATAAGGGGAGGTGTGTTCCGCTTTTTCCCCAAGAGACCCTTTATATCAACCGTACCATCAGGCTTTACGCCAAAGTAATTCTTCTTTCTCTCGCTGAAAGCCACGTATCGGAACTCCTTGTCGATTTCAAGGTCAACCTTTAATTCCTTTCTTGCCCACGCAATCAGCTCAGTGATAGACGAACTGCTGGGCTGTTTGATAAATAATGAATCAGTGTCACCATAAATTACGTTCATCCCGATTGCCTTCGCCTTGTCCGCCGTGGAGGTGATGACATACCTAGCAATCGCGGCCGTGCTTTCAGCTACCGGGAGGCAATAAAACGGGAATGTCTCTGCGCCAAAAACGCCATAGGAAGCGTTAAGGAATACTTTGAGCGCCCTTTGCGCAACATCATACCATGATCGGTACTCATTCGAGAGATGCATATCCTTTGACTTGGGTTTGAACCAGAGCACCCGCAGATCCCTGAGCAACCCCACCAGTTCCGAGGCCAGTCCCTTGCGCTTGGTGCACACCCAGTTCTCCGTTTCTGGAACCTTGTTACTTTTGCACTCAGGGTGAGGACAATTCAGCGTCTCGTAGCTCAGGTTATACTCCTTCAGCACAGAGGGATAAAGCGAAGCGAAGTCAAGCACAGTCACACCAAAATAAATGCCAGTCTTCGGGTTGATTACCAGAGCGCCCTTGTACTTTTTCCCCTTGATGATGGCGGTAGTGGACGAGCCCTTTTTGCGATCCGCTATGTCGGAAGGGTTGGGTATTAACCACTCCCGTTCCCTGTGAATCGAATACATCAGGTTCTTAATCCAAGACGAAACTCCAATTCTGACGAGGTCATCCATGCCAGTCCTGGAAGTCCTCATTAGCATCACAATCAGCTTCATCACTAGATTGTCGCTGAAGCTCGTCAGTTCATATGTGATCTGTGAGTCACGAAAGCAGTAATTCGCGAGCTCAAGCGGGTAAAGGTCGTCAATAGCTCTCCCACCTAAATCGAGTTTGGTCTTCCCTATTAGCGCCTGCGCTACAGGGTCGAGTCCGTACTCTTTGTACTTAGCGTCAAAGGCGTAAATCTGAATCGCACGATTCTTAAAGAATTGGAAGAGGTCGATATGGATGCCTGTGCTAAGCCTTGCTTCTCTGCGGCCCATGACTATAGGATTCTCAGTTCGGGCAATCCCCAGAACCTTGGCCCTGTTGTAGAGATATTTGAAGTCAAAATTGTCCCCGTTGAAAGTAAGCACAATCGGGTATGAGGAGATGACTTTGAAAGTCTCTCTCAACATTTCGGCTTCGTCTGTAAACGGGTCAATCACAAGGTCGCTTGGCAGACCTTCGCCGGGTCCGGGCTCTCCGTCGCCTTTCATGAGTACCAGCGCACGCTTCACGCCGTCGCTGCCGCAGAACGATATAGCTGTTAGTCGTTGCTTTGCCTCATCAGCGTCAGGAAGCTTGCCACCCGTTGTTTCGACTTCGATATCCACCGCCACCCGCTTGAAGTTTGGGGCTGGCTGCGAGAGAGCGTTGAACCAAGTCATCACGGTCTGCGGGTCTACGCCAGCTTCCGTGGCGAGCTGGCCAGCAAACTCTTCGGCATCCTTTATCGCGGAAGACTTTATGGGAATCAGGTTTCCGTTCGATATCCTGTAAGGGGTACCCGGGACAAGCCCCCTATCGTACATAAAGCAGTTGGCATACCGAACATTAGCTTCCCATACAGCGGGTATCTTCTCCCGGAGGCTCGAGCTATTTCCTCCTATAGCGAGCGGGTCTCTCGCGACCAGTTTTGTATACCTAAACTTTCGATCATCAAGCGCGTTATACTTGAACACGGAGTCGAATCGTAGGATGGCGGAATTCGAAGACACCTCGCGAATTTCTTTAAGCTTATCCGGAGGAATATCTGAAAGCAGGTAAGGCTTGTGCCTCGTATTGTCGTACCAGGCATACAGTTTTCCCGAGCGACCATACAGAATTGCTACAGCCTTCTCGGCCTCCCCATCGTACTGCACGGTGAGAAGAAGCCCTTCCTCAAGCTCGCTCGGAGTCTCTAAATGGAGCTTGACAGCGGGCTCTTCGGCAGATTCCTCGGGCTCTTCCTCTGGTGGAAGCTCTTGCTCTGGCACTTCCTCAACGGAAAGCTCTGAGCCAACGAGTGAGATTGCTGCCATCCGAATGACTTAGGAAACGAAAGATAGTTAAACCCTTTGCCTTTCGCGTGGCGCGTACAAGGACTAACGCAGAAGACACCCAACAGGCTTCGCTTTCCAAACTGCCTTACTCTGTCATATCGAAGTTCTTCACCTGCTAGCGGTTACAAAAAAGATAACGCTCAATATACTCTTTCACTCCTCGCATCGTAGGGCCCGTGGCCTAGTATGGATAGGGCGGCGGCCTGCGGAGCCGCAAGTCGAGGGTTCAAATCCCTCCGGGCCCGCTTATTCGTTCTTCTCGATTCCATACTACGCACGTTCACGCACGACCCACAAACAGCCCCAGAAACTACGAAGAAGCTCCTCTCCTTGGATGGCTAGGACGTTTTATCCTGGTACGAGAACCTATCTCGAGATTCCAAGAACACGGCGGAAGTGACTATAAGACATCTCTTTTTATTTGAGTGTGGAAGAGTAGGACTATCTACCAAGGACTTTATCAAATTAGGGATAAGGAGGGACCGGGCCAAGAGAATTCGGGACGTCATAAACGGTTCGGTAAGAGGTTCAGACCATATTCGCTTAGGACGTTCCTTTCCCAAAAGATTCTATTCTCAAGAATGGAACTCGATTATAACCAGTATTTCAGCGGGCACAAGAGCAGAATAATGAAACTCTGCTAAGATGAACGGCAGAATTTGCCCGAGAACCTTCTCCTAAGAATAGAAGAGGCTTAACCTTACTCCAAAGTTTCTGTTACTCAGTCAAAGCGCTAGGGACCGGATGCGTCTGAGGACGATGTCTATGGGGGGTAGATTCCTGCTGCCGAGTTATGTTGCACGGAGGGAAAAGAAGGTATCTGTTCCCGAGAACCGCGGTGCATTCCTGACTTTCTCGACTGCAAACTGGCAGAAGGTAGAACGCTCCTCACGGAGAATGGGCTTGACGCGTGACGGGCAAGTGAGTCAGCTTGTGTCTATGTGTCTATGTCGGAAACTGTACTTGGGGATAAGGGAGGCTCCCCTTTGCACATATGGACCTGCGGAGAACATCATAGAGCTTCCAGAGAGAGCGATCCGTTTCTCTGAGCTTCCTGTGCAAGTCCTTCGCCAGTCGAGACACGGCGCCGTCGAACTTCGGATAATTGGTCGAGCTTTTGAACCAGAAATAGAACGTAGAGATCCTGCCAAGATAGACCAAACTCCTCTGGGCCAGAAAATCCATCACAGTGAATCGACGTGGGTCGTAGAACATCATGACTGCGGTAACCATTCTTGCGCCCAAGCCGAGGAGTCCGTCGAGCCCTCAAGCTACCAGAATGACACTCGGGGTCGGCAAGGCTTTGCCTTTGGTCGCGGCGTGTAATAGATATAGACTCTCAAAGTAGACTCGTCAGGCTTTCGCAGATACGAGTCCCTTCGCGGCTGCGTGAACGAGGCATCGATTCTCTCCGGTAGTAGGACACTATTAGAAGTTAATCGCCGCCTTTAGTTCGGGTGAATATACTCCACTCCTTAAGCGCGTAAAGCAACGCGCAGAACGTTATCCGAACAGTTTAATTGGATATGTTGAGGAATTATTATGGTTGGGCGGAGTTGCCAAAAGTCGAAGTGGAGATCAAGCTTGATGCTCCTCTGGATAAAGTCTGGTCCGTCTTGGAGAATCCTGATGAATACATCCAGAGACTCGACCCTCGCGTGCTTACGTACGAGCTAGACCCTCCAGGAAGAATTTCGGTGGGACAGAAAGTTCATACAACTGTCCTCGTGAGAGGAAATCGAGATGCGCAGTCGTTTTCAGAAGTCACCGAAGTTGTGCCCAAGCAGAAAATCGTCAATACCCATACTCCCAACCGTCTATTCGCGCAAAGCAGGGAAACACTAACACTTGAACCAGTCCAAGATGGCACGTTAGTTAGGGTCCTCGTGGACTATGAACCGAATGGCCTTCGCGCAAAGATACTTAGCGTCTTGTTTGCGCGCAGAGTCCTCAACAAAAACATGCGAATCACTCTTTTCAACCTGAAGAGGCTGGTTGAAAGCGATGATCTTTACTGAACTATAGGCAGAGCGGCAATGCTCTCGTTTACGCGAAAACCAAACGCCGCTTTTGTTACCTCTGTTGGACACGCAAATTGATGGCCGGAATCGGACGCGTAATGCAAACATACATCCATGGACGGGCTTGACTGAGAGCGATCAGACTTCCGCGGAAGCGGTTTATGATTGGGCTGCAGAATTAGAGTTCCAAATAGTGCCTCTCATCGACGCTATTTAAAAGTCGACGGCTAATCTATAATTATAAGCGTACAAAGCGCGCTTGGACGCCTAACCTTTTTTTCACCAAGATTTGAAATTGAAAGGGGGGAGCTTGTCAGGGAGATAGATGACAGCGTGGCACTTGCTAAAAATTTGCACCCTTGCCGACCTGTTCAAGGATTCGTAGGCTTCAGAACAACTCAATCGATAGTTTGGGCTCTCAAGGTGCGGGAATTTCGGTTGGGGCTGCCATTATAGCGCCACTTGAGTTATGACGTTACGAAAGTCGCGGAAGATTTTGAATTCGGTCGGAGGATGCTGAATGTCGCGAAACAAAGGATTCTCTTTTGTCTTGGTGCAAGCTTTCTTTTAACGGGTGTCGCCGTTCTGGGCTTTATTGAACCCGCGATAAGGTCGACCCTGGAGGAGGTTATCGATTTCGCCATGACACTTAATGCCTTGTGGGCAAGATGGCATACATTCTGAGTGTTACGTTAGACGCGGCCAAAAACCTGCTAGTGAGTGTTTAGGGCCATGAGTATCGCCCCCTGTGCACTCCCGAAGTCAGTAGCGTCGAGACTAGATGGAGCGATGTATCGCAGCTCACTGAACCAAGGCAGGTCGTGAGGTGAAAAATTGGCCATAACTCGAAATACAAAACAGTAGTCCCAGTGATATCGTCCCGGATAGCGGCGGCTCGGCTCGTAGAAGTTGAGTAATCTGCTAGACTGTAGCGTGTACTCTCGCACTCCGAGCTGTTCATTCATCACGCGCCCCAATGCGTGCTCGGGCGACTCTCCCTCCTCTACATAGGAGCTTGGGAACCTCCACCTCCGGAGCTCTGCCTCGAGTTGCCCAGAATCGTACAATCTCCAGTTAGGTGCCCACTCATCCTGCCACCTGCCGTGCTGTCTAGGCTTTCCTAGCAGCAATTCGCTTCCGCTCTGAAGTACAGCGAACACCGAGATACAGAAGCCTCCCATCGGGACGAAGTGTTTTTCAGAGGGTCCGAAAAGCGCGAAGTCGGGCACGAGCCAACTTTCAAGTGAACAGCATATAAGTCTTCCAAGCAACCCCCATAAGGTAATAGTCGAAGCCCGTAACCATCGTGCGGCCCCTCTTGAGAGGCGATAACAAAAAGTGTCACCTGAACAAGCCAATATATGCCCCTAGCGAGCGGAGAGAATACGCCAGTGTCCACGATTGACCAAACGCTTGTCCAAACTGCAAAGGAAAGCCTAGATAATGAAGTAACTGACTATGCCCTTTATAATGCCCTTGCCGCGAACACTAAGGACCCGGCTCTTTCCGAAACGTTCAAGCATCTTGCCGCAATGGAACAGAAACACGTACGGTTCTGGCAGAAGTACGTCCCGGATTACCGACCGGCTCCGAATCGCTCTCTTATCCGCAGGGTACTACTACTCAAACGCCTGTTCGGCCTGACATTTGCTATTCGCTACCTCGAAAGACTCGAAGAGAAGGCAATCAAGTCCTACGAATCAATTGCACAGCTCATCCCTTCGTCGGATATGAAAGCTTTCGATGAGATGCTCGAAGACGAAAGACTGCACGAAGGAGAATTCAGCTCGAGGACTGAAAGTTCAACAATAAGGTATATCTCATTTGTGGTTTTGGGTCTTGCAGATGCACTTGTAGAGATCAGTGGTATCCACGCGGGTTCGCTCGGCATCTACGACAAAACCGAGATAGCCGGTCTAGCAGGAATAATCGCAGGAGCCGCTGCGTCTCTTGCCATGGCGTCGGCCGCGTATGCGCAGGCGAAACAGGGTTTCAAGGGTTCAGCAAGCATCTCCGCGGCCTATACAGGTATTTCATATTTCGTCACGGCGGTTGTCTTAGCCACACCCTATTTCTTAACTCACAGCCAGCCGCTCGCCTTGGGCGTCTCGCTTGCCTTGGCAGTGACGATCGTAACCCTGGCCACTTATTATAGTTCAGTCATCTCAAGCAAACCCTTCTTGCGCGACTTTATTGAGATACTGGGGATACTACTTGCGGTGACGGCTGCGCTGTATCTCTTCGGCTCTTTCATTAGATTGGAAACCGGTATCACGGTTTGATTGTGCCGATTGGGCTAAAGTAGTCGTCGGTTATAAGCGAGGACACCCTAAATCACTCAAAAAGTCCTGCCTTTGTCAATCTGGCCTATCACGCCAGTATCGCTCGACAGGGGATAAGTGTGTTTCAGGTATACATCCACGCTGTGGGTGACTTTCGGCGGACATGAGAACGATTGTAGGTATGGCACCGCGCGTACAACGCATATTCACACTCTCTCTTCTATCGCCCTTGAAATCCAGGCAATCGGAAACGCAAGTATCCAGAGCACTATCCTGAACGGGGTCCCGAAGATAGAAAAGTACCAAAGGGCAGGGATGGCTGACAGCACAAAGATTACTCCTGACAGCAGCGTTGAATCACGGTTATGCCTTAGCCGGCCTACCAGTTCTTTGGGAACCAGACCCCTCTCCTCCTGCGTGAGAATGTATATGAAATACCCAAGTACCAAGTTCATTCCTCCGATATCAAGCCCATAATACGAGCTAACACTCTGTTCCAAAAATGGACTTGAGACTGTCCCACTCACTAACAAATTGAAAAGGTACGGCTCAATTGCTACTAGAAAAAGGAGGAGCATGTTCAGGCGTATCAGCCCAGTCGTCTCAACCGGCACTGCAGACATCACCGTAGTATAGCGGTTCCAGACATTAATCAGAATCAAAAAACTGAAGCCGAAAGCGGCTAAGTCGGTAATGAGTTGCCCCTGCGTATGTGGAGCGTTACCCAGGAATTGTATCGCGCCTATTGAGAGCGCCAATCCGAAGATAAGGTCTGACAGGCCCTCAATACGGGGCCTTAGGGAAGCGGGTCTGGACTCAGGCAATGACCTCCTGGGCTCTGGAGGGGATTTCCCAATAAGCACGCCGGAAAGGAGTCTACTCCAGTGTCGACACTTGAATCCCGCACCAGTAATGCCTCGGAAGTAACTGCAGCTCTGTAATCAGTCTCTTCCACTCTCACCTGGGCGAGTTCGTGTTACATTGCTTACTTGGGCTTTTGATAATCTGCTCAAAGACAGAAATGCCGTTAACTGAGAACCGACCCAGCTATATGTGCTGCCAAAATCTGTTTTAGAGAACAACCAGCTAACCATGCCGCGCGTGTATACCTGTGCAATCGTGAGGTGAAAGATTGACTTGATTCCATTTTCTTGCTTCTTTCTTTTCATATCTTGAGCGATTTACAGATTCAGGTCTTCAGAGAAGGTTAACCGCGAAACCGAGAATGAACCCAAAAAACACTCCAGCGTATACGGCGCTCACCATCTCGGAGTCGGGCTCCTGAAGGAGATTCCTTAGCATTGGAAGAATAACGTAAAGTATTGTGCCAATCGCAAGCCCGTAGAAAACCATGTCAAACGTAGATGAATTATAGTAATACCCGACGGCTCCGCCAAGGATTGCCGGCACGCCCCCGACGAGTAACGCTCCCGACATAACACCAATTTTCCGCTCGCTGGAACTCAAGAAGGGAGAAGCTATCGGGAAGCCCTCAGTGAAATTCTGAAGTATAAAGCCTATGAGTACGACAAGCGCCGCCCCGGTCAGACCCATTTTCACCCCAAGAGAGCCAAAAACCAACCCCTCTGTGAGATTTTGAAATGCCACGCCGAGCGCTATAATGAACGCGAGCACTGTTGGTGTCAGATTCCTCTTCCATCTGTGCCCCGCAATGAAAAGAATAAGGAATCCCGCACTCAACGAACCGGCGAATATCAAGTCATACTCTGGTGAAGAGCCGTAGCCATAGAGGGAGCCATTGTATAACGAGCTTGATGCGTCTAGAAAAACGTCGCCCATAAGAAAAATCAGAATCCCTATAGCCATGCCGATAAGCACTTTAGTGGGCACTCGGCCTATGCTCCTGCTCAGGATTATGGGCAAAGAGAGATAAATGGAAAACCCCATAAGAGCTGATAGGGAAAGAGTTTCCGAAAAAGTGAGCATTGGCTCGCACGACGACTATGACATACGGCATATTTAAAAGACACGCCGTTATTAAAAATATTAACGCCGTTATTAACGGCCTTGACAGAGGAGCTGGAAGTCCATGAGCGAGACAAGAAGCGAAGAGTACCTCATTCCCTTCGTACGCGCCATGCTAGCGCAAAGACTCAATAGGGAAGGCTTTAGAGCGAGGGTCATTGCCAACGCCCTGAATGTTACCCAGCCCGCCGTAACACAGTACCTCAAGGGAAGGAGAGGAACCAGAGACTCACCAGCACCAGCCCATGCTGAAAGTATCATCAATCCACTTGCGGATAGGCTATTAAAGAGGATGCGGTCGGGACTCGGAGGGTTAGAGACTGCTGAACTTTTGGAGGCCGCGCACCAGCTTGCCTCGCTCAGCAAAGGTGGCGAGAGGGTAGGACCACCAAAGACCGGAGAGTCGGCGAAGGTCAAGGCTTCATTAGGTGTTCTGAGAGAGAGACTCCAGCTTGAATTCAAAGTGGCTGAAAGATACCTTGAGCTAGCAAATAGAACGCCGGATGACTACACCAAGCTACTTCTCAGGTTAATAGCGTCAGACAGCATAAGACACGGAGACATAGTAGAACAGGTTATTTCCTGGTTCGAAGTAGAACGAGAGTTTGGAGAGCGTTTTCAGGCCCCCGGGCTCGAGCTCCTAAAGCAGATGCTGTCAATGGAAGACACCGCTGCAGAAGTCAGTCTCAAGAAGACTGTGGATACGGCTCATCCCGTTGCAAAGCTGCTCCTTGAGTGGATTGACGCCGACGAAGAGAAGCACGAAAGAATCGTAAAGCAAATAATGCGCATGGCCTCGCACAAAACGAGTTTGTAAATCCGAATGACGGACTGTTTTGCCCGATTACTCGCACTCTACCCGCCTGTATTCTTGGCAATGGTTAACGCCCGGTTTATCTCATGAGCTGCCATGATGAATCCCATATGACTGAACGCCTGGGGAAAATTACCTAGAGCTTCCCCCGTGCGCACATCGACTTCCTCAGAATAAAGCCCTAGGCTATTTGCAAAACCAAGTAGTTCCGTAAGCATTCTTTTAGCTTCGCCGACCCTCTGCATCTTGGCCAGACATGCCACCATCCAGAAGCTGCACAGGAGGAAGGCTCCCTCATTCCCCTTTAATCCATCATCGACCCTATATCGTTTAAGGAGGACTCCTTCCCCGAGCTCTTTCTTAATTGCGTCGACAGTGGCGATTACCCTTTCATCGGTAGCTGGCAAGAACCCGACCAAGGGCATCATCAGATTGGCCGAGTCAAGTTCACTAGTACCGTAGTGCATCACAAACGACTTCTTTCTGGCATTCCAGCCCTTTGAAAACACTTCTGCCTTTATCTCCTGCATGACCTCTCCCCATTTCTCGACATCCTCAGGGTGACCGCTGGCACGCGCAATTTTGCATGCCCGATCCAGACCAGCGTAGCACCAAACCTTGCTGTAGACATAATGAGCTCTCGAGCCTCTGATCTCCCATATTCCGTTTCCAGGCTTCCTCCAGATGTCACAGATCCTCCCCGCCAGCGGTTTGACAAACCTATAGTACATCTCTTCGTTCACTGATGCGCCGTGCTTTGAAGAAAAATACAGCGCATCAAGAATATATCCATATGCATCATGCTGCAGCTGGTTTTCCGCACCATTACCTACCCTGACGGGCGCGGAGCGCCGATAACCCTCAAGATGGTCCAATGTTTTCTCGGGGATATTTCTACCGCCATCGATCGTGTACATCAGCTTGAGCCCCATATCAAGCACGGGGTTATTGCTCACTAGCCAGTGAACATACCTTTCGGAGTCGCTCTTATCTCCCAGCAAGTGGAACGCCCAGAGGGAATTGGCAGAGTCCCTGAGCCATGAGTACCTGTAGTCCCAGTTTCTTTCACCTCCTATAGCTTCGGGGAGCGATGTTGTCGGTGCAGCCACGATGGCCCCAGTTGGAGAGAAGATCAGCATTTTGAGAACGAGAGCCGATCTGATTACTTCGTCTCTGAAGATTCCGTCGTATGTCAGGCCACTCACCCAGCCTTTCCAGTACGCCTCTGTTTTCCGCCGCTTTAAATCAGTCTGATACTCGTCAACGCTTCGCGGTTCACACTCCCCGTAACTCAGAACGAAGGCCTCCCTGTCACCCTGTTTCATCCAGAATTCTTTTGAGGCGCGACCATTTTCAACACTTAAGTGGAGACTCGAAGACACGACCATTTCGTGCCTTGCGCTGCGTATGCTGATTCCTTCGCTATTCTCTTTCATTCTTGGGGTTACAGAGCCATATTCCAACGCGGGATGCACAGTCGTTCGCATTTGTAGAGTTCCCTTGACACACTCGACTTCGCGATGTATCTCAGGTGGCGCTGACCAGTAACCGTCTCCAGGAAGATATGGCATGAAATCAGTAACGATAACTCTGGACCCATCGACTGCGAATTCGGTTTGCAGCACGTTAGTTTGGCTGACATAGCTCTGAATCGCCGTGGCTTTCTCGCGCGGGGTGAGCGCCCACTGGCCGCCTGAAGAGCTGTCCAAGATCGCGGCAAATACACTCGGCGAATCAAACCTCGGCAAACAGCACCAGTCTATCGAACCATCATAACCCACAAGTGCAACAGTCCTCGTGTTGCCAATAACACCGTAGCCCGCTATTGGCTTGTATCGCGATCCGACGGGGAGCTCGTGGGCCCCGGATCTTTCCGAGGCCACTCCGTGGTTGCGAGTGTGTATTCGTCCCACGTAAAACGATTCTATCTTGCATCCTTAAAGCAATTCGCTCAAAATCTCTTGGCAGAGTAACAGACTGCATCAATTCGATGCAACACTTGGAATCCTAGCGTAAAGCTACTGAAGAGCCGCGCCCAAGCCCTCGCGCAGTCAGTGTTCGCAGTGACCTCTTCACTTTTCCGAATGAGGTATACCTCCTGCTCCCACGCTAGAAGTGCAGTCCCAGCCCGCAGCCCAGAAACGGCTTAGAGAGGTAGCGACCCCAAC
>JAJYZJ010000095.1 GCA_021800035.1 archaeon | reverse complement strand
GTTCTCCCGTTGTAGATGCCGCTGAGCACCTGAACGTTATCTTCTTCCTTTCTTAGGGTAGTGTATATACTCTGACCTGGTCTCCTCTTTTCCATATCGCTCTGGATCTGCTCCACGCTAAGGGGGAAACCAGGAGGAACGCCATCTAGAACAACGCCAACGCCCTCGCCGTGGGACTCCCCAAAGGCCGTCATTCTGAAATGGTCTCCTAGGGTTGAAACCATGTTCTAATCCGGGAGTGGTGTAGAGGGGCATGTTCTAAAGTGCTCCGGTGTGACAGTCTAACTTCAGTTTGCGGGTTCATAACTCAGGTTTAACGTGGCAGTAGATGCCGATAACTAAAATGCTGTCGTTCCTTCCTAGCATTATACGTTGACGTTTAAATACTTGCTCAGGAAAATAAACCAGAAACTACCATCTTGAGATTCAACTTTGGCCTTCTTCAGAAATATCCCCCAATACTTTTTCTAGAGGATTTCGTTGGATTTCCCTACTTGAAGTTTGTTCTTCTTCTCCGTAAGGCCGAACAGGTTGAGGCTCTCAGAAGCGTAAGGAAGGGAGGAAAGATCATTATTTGTCCAGGTGCGAAGCTGGAAAAGCAGAACGTTTCCACTCTGTGCGTGCTGGAGCACAAGGCCTCTGGAGTAGATGGGACAAGAGCTATCCTGAGGGGCGTGGCGAGAGTCAGCGTGACTTCGCTACATTCGAGATTTCCTGTTGTCAGGGCTGGGTATCGTGAGCTTAGAGAGAGAGACGATTTTGGGGGACGCGAGCAGAGCACTGAGATAGTTGAACTCATGAGGAGCTTGCGTAGCGGCACCAAGGCGATTCCAGAGGGTCTGTTAATGCAGCTTGAGAAGGAGGATTCCCCAGGAAGGCTGGCTGACTTGTGCATGTATGACCCTTACTTTTCCCTCGAGCAGAGAAGGGAGATACTGTCCACCGTCGACAGCCTCGAACGCATCCGTAAAGTTCGCGCGTATCTCAAGGAACAGCTAAATTCTCTTAAAGGTGGTTGGGGAGGCTCGCAGATTTCTGAATGCGAAGTTTGCGATGATTTTGCAGAACGGGCTTATGAAGCCCCTCCGCTACAAAGATTTGAAATCAGCAGAAAATTCCTAGAACACGCGGTAGAGCGCCATCCTGACGAAGTGCTTGGAGTGATGCTCCAGCGTTATGGTCCATATTTTGCGGAGCGCAGAGCATTGAGGTAGCCGTTCTGGGCTCAGGCCGAAACAAGTTTTTCAGGAACTGGTTCGCGGTAACAGGTCTCTCACGATAAGGTAAATTTGGTATGAAACGTCGTAAGACCATAACTTGAATCCGATCCATCCGTCGGGGATGCCCTGGAAGAGATAGACCTTGGTTCTTCTCAGGATTCCCTTGAATCGTTTAGAGAAAGCGTCCCTGGGCTCTAATCTCATGTATCTTTCCCGCTTGGCAATAATGTCTGCTTCCGAGCTCCACGGTTCATGATGGAGCTTTCCATTTGTTAGAATGGTCAGCCGGTTATTTTGGGCGATAACCCCGTTAATATAGAGCTCCTCGTGAACTTGCCCCTTATAATGTGCAGAATGAACGGGAAATACCCTCACTTGAAGGCTATGCCGGCCGAATCTTAATTCCTTGCCCATATAATGCCACGTGCGCCGCACTGCCACCGGTTTATTGGGAGGGGCCGATTCCAACTCCTCAAAGAATTCGCGATCTACCCACTCGTCCGAATCCAGCATCATGATGTAATTTGTCTTACAAGCCGAGATCCCGGCGTTCCGCAATTCCGAAAAAACTCCCTTCATCTGGATTACTCTGTATGGGCGGGCAATTTCTAGCGTGCGGTCAGTGCTATAGGAATCAATTATCAGGATGTCACCGACTCGGTTCTTCACCGAATCTATCGCTCTCTTAATGGTCCTCTGAGAATTTTTTGTCAGGATGCAAACAGTTATTTCATTGAGGTCCATTTCTATGCTGCTCTGCATAGCCATTCTGGCCAGTACTCAGGACCGCCGTGCTGAACAACCTTGGCTTCAAGCTCGGGAGAATGTTTACCATATGCAGGCTCTCAAGGATCTGGGATTCATCGACCATTTCAGGGTGCTAGCTATAGGGGATGACCTCCCGCTGTGTGGTCTGACATGCTCACTTCTGGGTTGTCCAACCGCTGCCACGCCCGGATAAAATCTAGGCCTCCTACCGTAACAAAACTCTCTACCACGCTAGGAACCATTTCAATCGGGCTCGCCCCCTTTTTCTCTATGTACACCTTTTTCGAAGCTGTTGGGTCTGTTACACTCACACGTACCCTTGCTCTTCCGTTCGCCATCCAGTCTGAATATACGCCCAGAGGCGATGTGCAGCCAGCGCCAATTTCGTGTGCAATGCGCCTTTCAGCCAGTGTTGCTTTAAATGTGGGCCTGTGACAAATCCGCATAAGCTGTGATTTAAGTTCGCTTGGAGCAGAGCCGGAACAAGTCACCGCGATGGCTCCCTGACCTGGACTAGGAACAAACATCTTTGCGCTGAGCCTGTGCCAGCCGTGCAAACCCAGCCTTTGAAAAGCGGCCTCGGCACCAATCAAACTTCGAGCGTAACCTCCTAGGACCTTCCTGACTCTCGTATCCATGTTTCCTCTTATATGCGCGGGAACCAGGTCGGGTCTAACAACTTTCAGGAAAGAGCGGCGTCGCAGGCTTCCCACTGCAACTGTGGCGCCGTACTCGATATTTTCTAGGGAGACTGGCAGTATGGCATCGAACGCCGGAGCGCGCCTTAATACTGACACAACTTCCAGTTCCCTTTCAAGTTCGTAAGGTATATCCTTCAGGCTGTGCACTGCAGCCTCGGCACTACCGTCCAATATGAGGCGGTCCACCTCCTTTTCGAAAATACCTTTCACCCCCATGCGCTCGAGTGGCGTATTCGGATCTTGGTCGCCGCGTGACTTGACAGTCTCCAACTCAACCCGGTTTCCAAGTTTTCTTAACTCTGCGGCAACTTCTTTTGCTTGCAATAGCGCCAGCTTGCTTCCCCTTGTAGCCAGCCTGATTTTCATCCTCTACCACATAGCCGCGAGAAAATTCTAATCTGTGAGCCTCGCGAAGTCATCAGCAAAGTATGTGATTATTATGTCCGCGCCGGCGCGCTTGATTGAGATGAGTGTCTCAAGCATGACTGCTTTTTCGTCAAGGTAGTCCATAGCGGCAGCGGACTTGACCATGGTGTATTCTCCACTTACCTGATAGGCGGCTATGGGAAGGTCAGTGAAGCCACGCGCTTCGGTTATTATATCTAGGTTCGGGAGAGCCGGCTTTACCATTACGATATCTGCACCCTCACTCTCATCAATTCTAATCTCCCTCAGTGCCTCCCGACGATTCCTTACGTCCATCTGGTAGGTCCTTCTGTTTCCGAATTTGGGTGCTGACTCCGCTGCGTTCCTGAACGGCGCGTATAAGCTGCTAGCAAACTTGGATGAATATGACATTACTAACGTTTCCTTGAATCCTTCTTGGTCCAGCGCATTTCTGATGACTAAGACTTGGCCGTCCATCATGGCTGAAGGCGCTACCGCATCGGCTCCGGCTCGTGCTTGCGACACCGCAGTACGGGCGAGAAGTTTCAATGTCTCATCGTTGTCGATGTTGTCTCCCTTAACCACGCCGCAGTGACCGTGAGATGTGTATTCGCACAAGCAAGTGTCCGCGAAAAGTGTGATTCTTTCCCCGAAGGACTTTCTCGCCTCAGCTAGAGCCCTTTGCACCACTCCACTTTCGTGCCAGGCTCCGCTTCCGGTGGAATCTTTCGTCTCGGGTATACCGAAGAAAATGAAGTTCTTGATTCCCAGTTCAACTGATTCGGCCAGTTTGTCGGCTAGCCTGTCAATCGGGTAGCGCGAGACGCCAGGCATCCCCACTATATCCTCTACCTTTGAACTCCGCGCGTCTACAAATATCGGGAGAATGAGCTTGCCTGCATCTAACGCGGTTTCGGACACGAGCTCTCTCAGCACGTCTCTTGACCTTGCTCTCCTAGTTCTCTTGAATGCGGGAGTGTATTCGACCGTCAACTGGATTACACCAACAGAACTTTGGCATTAATATACGGTTTGGTTTTGTATGTGAGTGCTGAACCAGTACCACCTGCCGAATTTCACTTTTTTATCTGCTGGACTACGCAGTTTGAATCGATGGGCAGACACTCGAGCTGGAGAGTCAGTGCGGTGAGCGAGGCTTCCCTCCCGCCTCCTCGGACGTGAAACCGATCCGGTGGTTCGAGGCGATCAATCGCCCTAATTTATCCTCGGCATGCCAGGGAGTGATGTACTATCTTGGTTTCGAACTCATCGCGTCAAAGCTGGAAGAAGCTAGGCTCGAAAACAGTCTACCAATCGGATTATTTCAGTGTCCATGCGGACAAAGTGATGTTACCTAGCGGGATTACTCAGGACTTCGAATGGTACAAGGCTCGGGACTTCTGCGTAATTGTTCCACTAAAGGGCTCTAGGCTCGTAATGATTGAGAACTACAGGTACCCAGCTGACAGTTGGTTCCTAGAGTTTCCAGCGGGCCATGTGGAAGACGGTGAGCGGATTGAGGACTGTGCGCAACGGGAGCTACTGGAAGAGACCGGCTATACTTCGACAAAACTAAGGCATATTGGTTCGTATTACGTCTCTTCGAGAACGCTGCAGAAAGGGCATGTATTCAGCTGCATTGCTGGCACTAAGTTAAGAACGAGCAGAGAGCCCAGCGAACTTCAGCGCGTGACTCTCGTGACCCCGCAAGCCCTCAGAAGCCAGGTGGCCAGCGGAAAAGTAGTTCACGCCGCAACAATCATTGCTCACTCGTTTGCAGAACTAAAGCGCTTGATTTAGACGAGCACTCGACACCGTCACTAGGAAAACCGAAAAACCATATCGCTTGGCCGCGTGTGACTTCCGCCAGTTGTAAGCGCAATAACTGCGGCTTCCTTCAGTTCCTGTAGCGATGCCGCCCCCGCGTAACCCATTGCGGCCATTAATGCAGCCGTAAGCTCTCCGACTACGCTCGCCACCTCGCCTTTATACGGGACCCAGGCTTCTGTTCCCTCTGGAATCCCCTTTGTTGGCTGGGAGTATCGGTCTAAAGCCATCCGTCTTTCTCGAGCGCTTGCGCTTCCCATCCCCCTGTGTAACTTGTACATTCTCCCCTCAACAGAGGTGGTCTCCCCAGGACTCTCTTTGCAACCTGCGAATACGTAACCCATCATAACGGCATCGGCGCCTAGGGCGAGCGAGAGCGCGATATCCCCGGCACCGCGAATGCCCCCGTCAGCGATCACCTTGCTGT
>JAJYZJ010000094.1 GCA_021800035.1 archaeon | reverse complement strand
CTGGATACCCTGATCCAGGCTCAGATCCTTGAACTTTTCAGAGGGCTACGGGAATTCGAAAAGATCACGACCATGTTCATATCACACGACATATCCGTGATTGCGAACGTCGCAAACAAGGTGGGTGTGATGTATGCCGGAAGGCTCGCGGAGCTCGCACCAGTGGGCGAGATCATGCGCTCTCCACTTCACCCTTACACCCAGGGTCTGCTCAAGTCTGTGCCCAACCTCAGGTCTGACGAGCCGTTCAGCTATATTCCGGGCAGCCCGCCTAACCTTATCGACCCTCCAAGCGGCTGCCCCTTCCATCCGCGATGCCCACTTGTTGGGGACATCTGCAGGAAGGTGGTGCCTCCATACTCTCCTTACGGTGGCGACCACTTCGCGGCATGCCATATGATAGGCACAAAGTCCCAGGTGGCCCAGATAAGATGACCACACAGCTTCAGAGCAGAAGGCTCACTGACTCGGTGATTACGGTTGAGCAGCTCGTGGTGCACTTCAAGACAAAGAAAAGAGGACTTTTCGTACACGCGGTTGATGGCGTCACGGTTGAGCTGAGGGAAAGAGAGGCGCTGGGTGTCGTAGGGGAATCAGGAAGCGGCAAGACAACTCTTGGAAAGGCCGTGATGAAACTTGTGAAGCCTACGAGCGGAACCATAAGCTTCAACGGACGCAGCATATCAGAGATGAGCAAAGAGGAGCTTAGGCAATTTCGCAGGAACGTCCAGATGGTTTTCCAGGATCCTTTTGACTCTATCGACCCAAGGTTTTCGGTGTATCAGGCGGTGGGAGAGGGAATTGAGATACTGCACTTGGCCAGCACCAAGGCCGAGGCGGATGAGCTAGTGGCAAAGGCTCTGGAGTTCGTAAGGCTCTCGCCCGCACAGGACTATTTTGAGCGGCGCATACTCAGCCTCTCAGGTGGACAGAGGCAGCGCGTTGCTGTGGCGCGTGCGCTCGCAGTAGACCCGTCCGTAATGATTCTGGACGAACCGGTGTCCATGCTCGACGCCTCAGTAAGAGGAGAAATAGTCAAGCTCATGGAATCGCTGAAGGCGCAGGGAAAGACATTCATGATGATCACCCATGACATTGCTACGCTGAAATTCTTCGCTGACCGGGTGGCCGTGATGTATCTCGGAAAGGTGATGGAAGTTGGTGGCGCTCGGGAGATCGTTTCGCAACCACTGCATCCCTATACTCAGGCGCTGGTTGCTGCGGTTCCCGTACCAGATCCAAGTCAGAAAGTAAGGAGCCTCGCAAAGGGCGAAATAGCAAACGCGGTGAACCCTCCGTCCGGATGTCGTTTTCACCCGCGCTGTCCGCTCGCCCAGGAAATCTGCACCAGGGAAGAGCCTCTTCTCCGCGTTATTTCGTCGGGTCGTATGGCCGCGTGTCACTTCGTATAGCCATTTCGAACTGGGCCGTGGCTGCGCTCCTTCTGATTGTGGTTGGGGGAGGAGTGCTGCTCGCGCTCGGCACGACTGTGTCTGCGGCACCCTCTGGCTCCGTCCCCACAAGCGCCGTGGTGGAGAAGTTACCCTGGTTTGACTCGCCGGGCGTCAACCTGAGTTACGCGATAGTGGGTTCTTACCCCAGCCCGAACAGCACTGGCACAGTGCGCTATACTGGAACCAGTCTGGCCACGCTTCAGGGAGTGAACGCGGGAGGAAGGCTGAAGCTCACGGTGCGCAGCAGCGTCTCTAACCCCGTGCTCCCCAACGGTACCTTTTACGATGACCCGTTCTTCCCGTCGTTTGTCCCAATCTTCCCCAAGGCTTTCGTAGTACCCTCAAACTTCAGCGTAATCGCCCCGGGCTACGGTCTGTTCTTCGTTTATACCGGAAATTCCACCTTCCGGCTGGGTTCGACCGAATACAAGGCCTACGTCTATTCAGGAACGATTTCTACTGGAGGAGGCCTGACTGGCGGCCTCCCCGTGAAAAAGGTCTTTGAAGTGTCGGTTACTGACGGCCTGGTGTTTGAGTTCAATCTTTCAAACACCGCAAATGGCGCAAAGGCTTCGGCGATTTTGAATGGCTTCTCGGGCCCTAGCTCTACCACTCCCAACTCTATCTCGGTAACGGTCCCTGACTATGCAAAGCCAGGCTCGTATCTGGAATACAGCACGGGAGGCGGAATCTCTGAGACGCTCGACTACACCACGCTGTTTGCGGAGCCGGGCGGGGCATTCTACTTTGAAAAGACGAACACGCTGAACGGAAAACTCTTCGGTCCGGTCTTCTTCGAAGACAATTTTACTCACCCCCTGTTCTATCCAGCCGCGTTCAGGTTCACGAACCCCGTCGCCTTTGGTGTGACGCTGGCTTCTCCTCAGGCGGCCAATCTGACTTACTTGGGTACGGCAGGAGTGCAGACAGGAATGGGTACTATCAATGCGTATGCCTACTCTAACGACACAGTGCACTTCGAAGTATATCTAGACCCCGCTACCGGAGCAGCGGTGTATCTCGAACTCCAGAACGGCCTGATTGAACTCTCCTCCAGCAACTATGTCTATGGTAGTTCCTCTACGGCATGGGTGCTCTGGGTGGGAATAGGTCTCGTAGCCGTGTTCGGAGGGAGTGCGGTTTACTTGGGGTTCCGCTCGCGCTCAAAACGCAAAAATACTGCAAAGGTAAAGGGCAAGTTTCGCAGTAGAGGAAGCAGGTAAGCTAGCTGTTCAGCCCCGGGCCACCTTTAGCACCCAGCTCTGGTTTTTGGCTCAGCTAGCCCGAATTCGGAGAGCGTGCTTGTGTGCAAGAATTCAGGGCAAACCAAGCGAGCAGAAAGGCACTAGTTGTGACGCTTGCGGATTTCGATTCGGTCAAAATCCAATTTTGTAATTATCTTGCGCTCGCCTAGGAAGGACGGCGTCCTTTTTGCAAAGCACGCGTCAATCCATTATCTCGGTTCAGTTAATCTTGCGGTTCGTGGCCAGCAATTGCCCTGCCAAAGCCGCTCTCTTATTCAACCATAAAACGAATCCAAATGGGTCTCGCCGGCGTAAGGAGCCGCATCTGGCTGGTCGGAATCTTCTCTCAACTTTGTGAGCGCGATTTGCTAACCAAGTGCGGTTGAATCTGCGCTGGAGTCTGTTCTAAACCGGAGAAAGATCGCGAACGATTGTGAATTCAGAAGCCCCAAGATTATTTTTCTCTTCAACCGCCTTTGGCCCAGGAAACAACCAGCGCGTCTGGTAAAGGGGTAGCCCACCCACGTCATGTCGCGCAATCAAGCTAATGTTGTGGCCTTGTGTACGGTGCATTGGGGTAGGTAGAAAAAGTGGAACTTCTGATTAAAAACGGCAGGCTCCTTGACGGCACGGGTGCCGACTGGTTCAGGGCAGACGTGGCAATTTCTGAAGGGAAGATAGTCGAAGTGGGTAGGGTGAGTGGTTTCCACGCCGACAAGGAAATAGACGCCACCGGAAAAATCGTCTCACCCGGTTTTATTGATATGCACTCCCACTCTGACATGACCGCTCTGCTTTACCCTGAGGCAGAAAGCAAAGTCAAACAGGGCGTGACCACGGAAGTCGTTGGCAACTGTGGTTTCACACTGGCTCCTGTAGCCGATGACACTCTTGAGCTGCTCAAGCGAAGCACTGACACAGTTACCCCGGTGAGCGCAGCGCTTACTTGGGACTGGAAGAGCCTCTCTGACTACTTTGAAAGGGTAGGCAGGCTTGGCCATTCCGTAAACTACGCGCCGCTCGTCGGACAGGGCACGATTCGGCTTTCGGTCATGGGGTTCGAGAAGCGAGAACCAAGTGACAGCGAAATCAGAAAGATGGGCTCGCTTCTGCGTGACGAAATTCGTGATGGTGCGTTTGGCATGAGTTCCGGGCTAGTGTATACGCCGGGCTGCTTCTCGAAAACAGAGGAGCTTGTGGAAGTTGCAAAGAGCATGTCCGCTGAAGGCGGGCTCTACTTTTCTCACATCCGAAACGAATCATCGGGTGTGCTGGGAGCAGTCGGAGAGGCGATTCGTATCGGAGAGGAGGCGAACGTGCCGGTCGAAGTCTCCCACGTAAAGGTGATGGGCAAGAGCAACTGGGGATTGAGCTCGAAGATAATATCGCTTCTCGAGGAGGGAAGGCAAAAAGGTGTTGAGGTCAACGCAGATATGTATCCTTACACCGCGGGGGAGACTGCTCTCTGGGCAGCTCTCCCTGCCTGGGCCCAGGAAGGCGGAGTTGACGCCTCGCTAGCAAGATTGAAAGAAACAACTTTCAGGGAGAGGGTAAAGAGCGAGATGATCAGTCCACGGGAAGGAACGCAGAGCTTCGTCGCAGACGCAGGCTGGGAGGGCATTCAGATTCCTTCAGTGGGGAGCGGCGACAAAGCAGTTCAGGGAAGGACCATGGCCGAACTCGCGGCTCGGGACGGAATGGAACCTTTTGACAGATTCGTCAAGATGTTGCTGGATGAAAAGGGGGAGGCTGCGATGATAGTTCATTCAATGGGAGAAGCCGATGTGTCCACTTTTATGGCAAACCCCCTAGTGAGTATTGGCTCCGACCAGAATGGCGTAACCCCCGGCAGAGGCCCTCTTGGCGGGCTACTGCATCCTAGGGCCTACGGTTGCTTTCCGCGTGTGCTGGGAAGATATGTGCGGGAAAAATCAAATCTTGGGATTGCCTGAGGCAATCAGGAAGATGACCTCTCTTCCAGCCGGGAAACTTCGCCTGAAAAACAGGGGACTTGTCATGCCAGGTTACTGGGCAGACATCGTGGTCTTTGATCCAATGACGATACAGGACAGGGCGACCTTCGAGAACCCGACTCTATTTCCAGAAGGTATTGATTGCGTGATAGTAAACGGTACCCCCGTGGTTGAGAAGGGCGTGCATACTGGCAGCAGGCCGGGGAAAGTGTTGAGAAGGAACTTGTGGTAGGGCAGGCCCCTAATTGTCGTCATGTCGGCGGCTGGGGCTTGCCTCTGCAAGCCAACTCTTGGCGGGCTCTTCTGCCAGCCAAGAACCCTTCGCGGAGCCAGGCGCTGCCGCCTGGAGATTGTAACAAGGAAAACTGAACCGCATGCATATATTTATTGGGAGCCCTGAGTGGCCTTGACGGCCGTGTCTCTTTCAGTATGCAGAAACAGGCCCACAGGAGCCCATCGAACCCGGCATGGGCCAAGGTTGAACTCATGGGCGTGGCTCGACCCGTTCGCGCGTGAATAGCTGGTCAAAGCTTGGTCCGCGAATAACGAACAGAATTTACGTTGACAGGCTAACATAATCTAGGGTAATTTTGAACCGTTATTCATTTCTGTTTCTTATCAATCTCTCCGGAGCGATTACACGATGTCTGTTTTCAAGAGTTTTTAGCTCGGATTCCGACCCAACACGCCTGACCCCATGTTTTCTTTCTTTAGTGGGTGCACCTAATCAGCGCCAGCTGGCAAACTCGATTTG
>JAJYZJ010000028.1 GCA_021800035.1 archaeon | reverse complement strand
CTCTGCTAATGGAACAAGGTTTTCTATCGGGGGACACTTTGCAAAGACCGCCTAATTAGACACTAATTTACCGCTGTATCTTTTAGGATGGAGACTTGTGATATGATAAAGCACAGAGAAGCGAATCTGTATGTTTAGGATTTCTTGGCTATCATCACTTCGGTTGCCTTGATAAGAGCCTCAACTCTATCTCCGGCTGCAAGCTGCAGATCGTCAACTGCCTCTCTCGTGATTAAAGCGGTTATTCTACTGGGAGCCGCCACCTCAATAACTACTTTAGATGCCACTCTGTCGCTACTTACGCTTTTTACTACGCCCTTCAGCCGATTTCTTGTGCTAATCTTGATTCCAAGCGCCTCCCAGAAACCTTCTTCACTTGTTGTTCTGCGAATCCCTCTTGATATCCTGTCGTATTCCCTAAGGAGCTTCATCCCCGTTTCCGTTAATTCTGCTTTGCCACCCCCTCCCGTTCCCCCATGCGAAGTCTCTACTAGTTTTTCGTTAGCGGCCTCCTCCAGATTCCTCACTGTCATCCATAGGTGTCGGTAAGAGATTCTGAGCTCTTTCGCCGCTCTAGTCAAGGAGCTGTGTTTGCGGATCGCGCTGAGCATAAGTATTTGCTCGGGTTGGATAACGTACTTTCCTATCGATATTTCGAGCTCGGATTTGGGTGTGAAACGAACCAATTTAATCTGCTTAATGTTACGGCTTCTTTAGTTTATGGTGTCTTCTACGAGTATGTTCAGGTCGGGCGTCATCAGCGAACATTACTAAGGTGAGCCTAACTACTCAACTTTACATCAAACCATGCTCCTATCCCGAATACTACTCATTCCTCTGACTCCGCGTTAAGTTTAGTTGGCGTTGCGCGGGTAATGCCTACATGGCGAACTCATATCATGATTTTGGCATACTTTGACTGTTTCTTCAGTGCAGAGTTCTCAGTCTGGAAAGCCCATGGGCTGGCGGGAAGGCGGAAGGAGACTGGGGCATTAGCAAAGCTTTTGCCCACCCGAGAGACTCGTCTCACAAATTTGCGATGGACTGGGTCTCACTCGGCGAATTGCTCGCAGGCAGCATCAGGTATTATGATCCATATCTGGTGAAGAATTAACTGATGAGAGTAGCCGTAGTCGTGCTATCAGCGAGCCAAGAAGCTTCGAGTAGAGTTCGGGCCACTCTCGCGGTGTCGAATGTGCTTCCCGGCTTGAGTGGCCTTGAGTATGAGGTTGTTGAAAAGGGGCTGATTACCCATTTACTGAATCCAACTTACGCCGCGGTAGCAACCCCGAAGGTTCTTTCAGACCTGTCGGCTGAACTAGGCTCGCTTTCACAAAGGTTTGACAAGGTCATATTCATCAAAGGTGAAAACGACTTGGGTATCGTGGAGCACAGCTTGCTTCACGAGCTGGGTCATATCTCATATCAACTTACGTATCCAGAAAAAGTCAACGCGCGGCAGGTATTCTACCAGAAACTCAGGCAAGCGGTACAGAAAGCGAATCGCCTCTCATATCTTATGTCAAAGGTCTACTCACTTTTAGAGAGTGACCCCCGAGCGAGGGTCCTCCTTTCCCTTGAATCAGATGAACTGTACTCTAACCGATTTGCATACAGACACAATACTGACAGGTCGGCGTATGTTACTCTTGCGGAACGGGAATTGCAGATAGCTTTGCGTGCATGGAACAAAATGGATATCGGGCGACAATTTGAGTCTGCATTTCACATGGTTTTGGTCGATTTGTACATGAGGGTGCTCGACAGGTCATGGGTTGAAGGCATACCATTCATGTTCAGATGGTTGCTGCCTTATACTTCGACTGTAGTCGACGCGGTCGATGCCGAAGACCCGGCAGCCTTGTTTACGAGGCAGGTTCTCCTTTTCAATGCCATAAACAGGTGGATAGAGATTACGGAAGACGACATTCGTCAGGCGGTGTATGGCAGTACGTGACTGGCTTCCAATTGAGTAGTCTGATTTGCCTAACTCTGAGTTTCTACTCAGTCAACGGAGCAACTCGCAGGAGGAGCGCACGGTGCGCGCCCAAGTGGGAAATCGACCTCGTCAACAGATTGATCATGCATTAGCGGAAAAGCGTCCCCCATCTAAGATACCCCTTTGCGAGCTTTGTCACAGCCTATTTAGTAGCAATTAGAATGATGAGTCCCCCCAACATCTCTGTGTGGATTTCAACCTTGGAAAAATATTCTTCAACCATCGACTTGAGCTCTGAGTTGGTGGGTAGCCTTCTATAAGTGGCGTAGAGGACTTTGTAGTATCTCCAGTATTTTCCTGCTACAATAATCGCGATGAACGGAACCAAATAGCGCCAGTAGAAGGAAATTGCGTTCCTGATTATTCGATTGTCAGGCTTTGCTATGTCTACAATCAGTAATTTTCCACTTTCCCTGAGAATCCTGCTCAGCTCTCCGAGAGCCTCGCGCATATCGATTGCGTCTCTGAATGAGAAACCCATCATGATGCCGTCAAACGACTCGCTTCGGAACGGCATGTGTTCGAATACCCCCCGAACTGCAGCAGTTCTTTCTCTTCCAAGCTTCTCCCTTGCGACCGAAAGCATAGAGGGTAGTGCGTCGAAAAGGTATACCACCTTGGTTCTACTTTGAAACTGAGAGATGTATGTCTCTGTCATATCACCAGGTCCGCAGCCTGCGTCAAGCACTTTGCTGGAAGCCCCAAATGCGCTCAAAATTCCCTTCTTTCTCCAGCCAGAGTCACGACCAAATGACATGACCATGTTCATCCTTCTGTATACTGGGATCAGCCTATTGAGTGCGTCCTCGACTACGATAGACCATTCTTCTTTCAATCCTCCAGTATTTTGGCTCACGTGGAAATCGCCTCGATTCGAAACTCCCTTATCGCCCTTGCGATATCACCGTGCTTGGAAGAATTAACCGTCTCAAAGGCCGCAACAACTAGGAGCAGTACTAATGATACTGCCAGAAACAGGTTGTTGAAAGGAAATGCCTCGGCAAACAGGACTATGGCTGAGGTTGAGACCAAGGTGGCAACTACCCCCGAAATGTGGAAGGCAAATCGCCTCGTTCGGCTCTGCCTGCAAAAAGATGGCAGATGTACGAGAAAAGTGGGCTCAATGCGAGCCTTACCACCCAAGAACAGACCATCGATCTGGATTTTCAATATTTTTGAGCATAACGAATGGCCGAGTGGGTGGCTAAACAGAAGCACGGTTACAACTCCGATAGCAAATGCGAGCGTTTCAACGAACATGTCTCCGACCATGATAGGGCCGGTATAAAGTAGTGCATAGCCAGCCAGCACAATCAGGCCAAGCGAAAGCGGATGCTCCAGCCATTTGGGCAGTTTGCGATGATGACGTGAATAGAGCGAGAGCCTACGCTGGCACAGCTCGCTGAGAAGGTAAATGTCCTTGCTCTTTCTCGCGTCAGCAATGACTCGCTTCAGCTCCGCCGCAGTCATTTTGCTTATGCTTGCTTTGTCGTGTGGGCTATCTTTCATTTCCAGAGTCACGCCGCCTCAGTTATCCCAGAAGGACTCAGCTGTGCATGTTGGCGGGCATGGGTGGTCTCGGTTGCAAAAAGAATCGCGTTATCCAAGTGGCTCATATCTTCTAGAACTTTCAGTGTGGGCTGCTGTTTGTGTGAAGTCTGCGACAGGGTGTTTCAGGAAACCAAGCTGAACTTTGAACAGATCAATTGCTCTCGTCAATCCTCATTAATTCGGCGTAACCTAGAAGAAGTGAGTTACTCCCTGGAAGTTGGTCAACCACCTTCTTTGCTCTCGTCACATAGCCCTGGTTCATTTCTTTGGTAAGTATGAGAGCTCTCTCACGCCCAAATTCGTTGGCAAGGGCTCCTACTATGTTCGGACGATTATTCCGCAGATCGTTTCCTGTTGTCTTGCCGTCGGCACTTACGCCGAGCACATTCAAGTAATCATCTCTAATCTGGAACGCAATACCAAGATTTCTGCCGTACTCCTTCAACTGAGATGCCATCTCCCTTCCGGAGCCGGCGACTATTCCACCAATTGCTGCTGAAGCACCAATGAGAGAAGCAGTCTTAAGGCTCACGATTTCGAGGTATTCATCGACCGTGACCCTAGCTCCAGTCTCTTGAACTTCATAGTCTCTGGACTCCCCCTCTGCCATCTCCATTGCAGCCTTCGCGAGTTCCTTTATCGCTTCCTCACCGCAGCCCGCGCTCAGTTCGATGGCCTTTGAAATCAAGAGGTCGCCAGCGAGCAAGGCGGTCTGGTCCCCGAACACGGTATGAACCGTCAGCACTCCTCTTCTCTCTGCGTCCCTGTCGATTAGGTCGTCATGGATTAGGGAGGCTGTATGGATAACTTCCACTGCAGTTGCGGCTTGCACCGATAATTCGTTTATCCCACCCGTGCTATGCGAACCTAGCAGTACTAAGGCCGGTCTCAGCAGCTTCCCTTTAGCGCGAATTAGGTGAAGAGCCGAGTTGCTCAACTTGGTTGCAAAGAACCCATTGAAATCAAGTTTTGAGAGCCTTTCAGAAACAACATCGAGGCCAGCGGCGACTTCGCTAGGTAGAGTTATACTTAGTCGCAACGGCGGGAACCCACTCCAAGCTCCTTCGCTTGTAAGCTCATTATAAGACCTGTGTGCGCTCATGCGATTGGAACCGCGGCACAAATACTTCAACACAGGATGTGCCAATCTACATTGCCCCTTATCTGTGGATATCCAGTCCCTTCTGCCGAGTTCCTACCTTCCTGCTCCGCCAATAGACTGCACCCCCATTCTGAACACCGTACGCTCTTCCGTCTGATGTGACAAGGAAGATTCTCCCGGAGGTGCACACACATCGCGACTATATGAGTGCGCAGAGCGAACATTTTTAGAAGCATTTTCCTTGAAGCGTTTTCCCACATCCTATGAGGTGGAGTGAAGTCCACCCTGATAAACGCGCGGCCCTCCCGAGAAACTCTACGTCTGCGCTCGAGCCCTATCTATGTTCAGCAGGCAAGGTTCTCCACATATTTTGGCCCGAAACTGCTTGGATGCGAAGTGCCAAGGCTTGTTTTTGACGCACCCGAAAGCCATTGTGCGGCTGAGTCGACAACCCGAAAACAATCTGATAAATAGCGGCCCGATGAGTTTGTAATCAGTCTTGTTGGAGGACAGGTCTGCGCTCTCTTGTTCATAGCCTGCATCTGCACGAATTATAGGACGGGGGTCAATCCAAATGTCGCGTCCGACTCGGGTTGGATTCTCAGTCTTACGCATGAAAGAGAGCGGTCAATGAATGCGTATCTGAATACTCGGCTCAGGGCTTCTTCTCATCCCGTAGGTTCATTGACTAGCTTAAAATGAAGGCAGTTATCTAGAGATTGACACAGGCTGATTCATAATCTGTGGCTCTTCTGGGTTTCATAATAGTTCGTTCAATGTGATTGTGGCGACGGGGGCGATCACGCGGAACGTTTTCTGCGCAGCAGTTGGTGAGCTAAGCTGGTTTGTCGTCAGCTACATCATATGGTCCATTGAGGACTTGCCCAAGAAGCCGCCTTCCAGATATACCCAGTGTCGCATCCAAGCACTTTATTTTGATCTATTTGTCCAGCGTAGCCTCATGCGGCTCCGTTTGCCAAACACTCTATGAGGTGCACGATATGGCACCCAGGAAGTATGCAGTTGCGCCAGTGCCACTGCATCTGCATTGCAGCGCTACACTAGGAGCAGAGTTCGTTCGTAGAAGTGAAAGACCATATTGACTTATCATCGGAGGGGGGCCAGTTTACTATTCGAAGGGCACGCTCTCTGTGCCATTCGACTTTTGAATCTAGTCTAGGCCCTCAATTGTGGTGCACCCGGTGCCACAAGGGAGTCCATCTTGTTTGTAGAGGCGCGCTCGAGATCGGAAGGTGAGCGGTCCAGAGCGTCTGTTTAATATACTAAAGCATTCTTTCAAAATATTCGAATATTTAAAACCGATTCGGCCAAATTGCTTGAACTCTATACTAGTAAGCTTATTATTTAGCTAATTATGTTTAGGAACATGCCATCAGATACCGTTAGAGTCACCGAGGAGATGGTTCATGAGCGCTTGGAAAAGTTGGGATCAAGTCATCTTGACCTATGGTTTACAGATTTGATTGGCGCTCTTAGGCACGCCACGATGGAAAAGACCGAGGTGGATAACAATTTCATCGAGTCTGGCGCCGCCAAACTTGATGGCTCAAGTATTCCCGGCTTTACTGAAATTTACGAGTCCGATCTAGTCCTAAAGCCTGATTGGAATACCCTCGCCAGAATTCCTTGGCTCTCATCTACGGCGAGAGTCATAACCGACGTTTATCGCGGGGGCGGGGACGGGAGGCTTGGCTCGGACCCTAGAGCCGTGGCTCAAAGAGGGGAAGCGTTACTCTCCGAAATGGGATATTCCGGCTCTTTCTGGGGGCCAGAGCCGGAATTCTTTGTCTTTGATGATGCCACATATTCGGTTCAGGACGGGCGGGCACACTATAACCTGAGCTCTTTCGAGGCACCCTGGACAGATACTGGTAGAAGGTATACAATACTGCCCAAGGCTGGCTACTATCCCTCTACGCCGAAGGACACTTTAATGGAATACCGAAACCGAGTGTCGGAAATACTGAGTTCCCAATTTGGGATAAGGATTGAGGCTCATCACCACGAGGTAGCCACCGCGGGACAATGTGAAATAGATTTCAGGTTTGGTGGTCTCGTTGAGACAGCTGACAGGTTGCAGACTGTGAAATACGTCGTCAAGAACGTCGCTTCACAATTTGAAAAAGTGGCAACCTTTATGCCCAAGCCAATTTTTGGCGACAATGGCTCTGGCATGCACACTCACCAGAGTCTCTGGAAGAGCGCAAACGGCGGGACCAAGCCTATTAACTGCTTTTATGATTCACGGGACGAGTATGCCGAGCTTAGCCAGGTGGGAAGATACTATGTTGGCGGTTTGCTCGAACACGGCAGAGCCATATCAGCGGTCGTATCTCCCACAACTAACTCTTACAAGAGACTGGTTCCGGGCTACGAGGCGCCTGTCTATTTAGCATGGAGCAAGCGCAATCGTTCCGCCGCAGTTCGCGTTCCTGGATACTACAAAGGAATTGAAGGTGCGAAGCGTGTTGAGTATCGGCCGCCGGACCCCAGCTGCAATCCGTATCTTGCCTTCGCAGCCATGCTGGCAGCCGGACTGGATGGCATCTCTAAAAAGATAGACCCGGGCGACCCTGTTGATGAGAATATATACCATCTTACTCCCAGCCGTAGGCGTGAATTTGGGATAAGCGAACTGCCGGGGTCGCTTAAGGAAGCGGTTGAAGAACTGCAGTCAGACTCAGCCTTTCTGAAGGCAATGCTGGGTCAGCAAGCGCTCGAGCATTACGTTGAACTCAAGATTGCAGAATTCAAGGAAGAATCTCTGAGGCCCACTCCGAGCGAGTTTCTCAGATATTTTGACGCGTAGTAGTAATGACAGCTGCGGAGCGCTGGGCCGTCTCATGAGCGCAGAAAGCTTCAAGGGCTCTTTGGAATTCAGGGTAACTTTTGCGGGGCCTTACGACTTGGAAACCTTGGTTAGACATAGGCTTGAAATGTGGCGGGAAATCCATACCGACCGGAAGTTAGACAACGACTGTTCGGTAGAGGCTACCCGCGAGTGGATAGCCCGGAATCTGCTCCAGGGCAAACTAATAGGATTTGTTGCGCGAACCTTAGACGAGGTGGTGGTGGGAAGTGGCTGCCTCTGGATTAGAGAGGAACAGCCAAGACCTTTTACCCGGCGGCTTGAAGCGCCGTATTTGATGTCAATGTATACTGAGCCAGTGTACAGGAGGCTGGGCATCGCCGAGACTATAGTCAGATGCGCTATATCATGGTGCAAATCGCACGGTTATGACATAATTTATCTTCACTCTTCCTCAGCCGGACGAAGACTGTACGATAAACTTGGCTTTAAACAAACCAATGAGATGCGATTGCAGATTCATTCCTGATTTGACTCGGGCGTCATGGGCATCGGCGTTAGGCTGTAGTTATACCGCTCTCGGATGTTATTCTTGGCCCGCGCTGCAATTTGGTCAAGGTTTCATTGGACTGAGTAATATGAGGCGCTCCACGTGCTAGATAACCGACGCAGCATAAACCGTTATGCTGTTTGGTTGTTCGTCTTGGTACCGCAATCATAAAGGACCTCAACGTGAGGTTTGTGGCTATACCCCCTGCAAATTAGCCTCTCCAAGGTTCGGCACATTCCATTTCCTTGGCAATTTCGAAATCATTTTTCAACCTTCGGCTCCGCAATCCCCGAATGGCGCCAATCCTATCTGCATCCCCACGATTCTGGCTGAGTTTCCATTTGCCCTCGATCCGACCTATTTGCATTTCAAAACCTACGATACCTTTCAATTGCTTTTTGATATAATTTTTCGGGGCATCGGATACCTTCCAGGGTGCCTCTGAGTTATGTTCGAACTTGGTCGTCAGGTCAGTCACCACCCGTATTAAACGCTCGGTATCGTCAAAGAATGTAATTGAGCCGCTGGCATGCACTGCAATATAATTCCATGTAGGCACCACTTCGCCGGTTTCATCCTTGGTTTTATACCAAGAAGGAGAGATATAGGCATCCGGTCCCATAAAGATTGCAAGCGCATTGCCGGAAATGTTTGTTTCCCGCCATTGAGAGTTTCCCCTCGCGATATGACCGACGAGTGCCCCTTTCTGACCCTTAGCTCTGTCGAGCATCATGGGAATATGCGACGCCATTAGATTTCCCTGTGACCCAGATGTTACGAGACTCCCAAACGCAATTCGGTCTATTGCTTGTTGAAGAGTCTCAAGTTTTTCTTCCTTATACCATTCAGGAATGTACAAGCGGCTCCACTATACTTGCCTCATTGTCCCTAAAAGGATTGAGACTTTTTACTACACACCTCGTGATCTAATATCGTTGGATGCTTGCGAAATGTTGACGCGCAAGTAGCACGGCCATTCTGTTACTCGTTGTCGTAAGCCCAACGAATATTACAGGCACGATTGGAGCTTAGAGCACTGAACTCTAGAAACCTATCGCTAGGTGACTTTCACTGCCCTTTATGATACTCGCGCAGTAGGTTTTTCAAATTTACTTCTTTGGTGACGTGCGCGTTCGGGTTTGCGTCACGTGTTGTCGAGAAACCCATAAAACCTCCTTTGTTCACCCCGCTGCAATGGAGCTAACTATCAGAGCGCTTTCTACCCCAGAAGAATTTGCGATGGCCGAGGACGTTCAGAAAAGTGCGTGGGGTATGCCAGACATTATGGTCACTCCTAAAGAAATAATGATTGCTATGCATCATAATGGGGGGCTTGCGTTGGGCGCGTTTGAGGCCAAGCGGCTGGTTGGCATGGCGATCATGTTTGTGGGGAAAAGAAGCGGAAAGTGCTTCATGTATTCGCACATGACGGGGGTATCCAATGATGTACAGTCGAAAGGAGTTGGCCGTCGACTGAAGCTCGCGCAGAGGGAATATGCGAGTAGAAATGGCTATGATTTGGTCGCATGGACCTTCGACCCAATCATATCGCGGAACGCCCACTTTAACCTCTCCAGTTTGGGAGTTATCGCTCGAAACTACTTTCCAAACTACTACGGGCCCATGAACGATTCAATAAATTTCGGCTGGGAAACCGACCGCATTCTGGCCGAGTGGTGGATACAGGATGCAGAGATTCGGTCAGCTCGAGCCGCCCTTGATCTCCGAGACGCGCACTCAGCGATTAGGGTGGCCGAATCTGGGCGGGGGGCAGCGTTCGTCGATGAGGTGCGAGTAGATACTCACGCAAAAACGGTCTTAGTTCGAGTTCCGAATGATATAGTTTCACTGAAGCGTGAAAGCATTCAAGAAGCTCAGAAGTGGAGAGAATCGACTCGAAGGGTATTCTTGGAATACTTCAGTGCTGGTTATTCGTGTCTTGATTTCGTAGAAAGGGAAGGGGGGTTCTATTACGTCCTGCAGAAACTAAAACTCCCTGAGAACATTTTCTTTGGAGCTCATTAAGGTTAAACCGCGGAGGATATCTTTCCTTTTCAGGCTCAATGTTTTAGGGACCCCACCTCAGAAACTGGCCAAGATTGCTTTGCCTAGAGTATAGCTCTGTTAATATTTCGCGCTTGAGGTACAAGATAGAGCAGGCTCCAGAGTCTACAAGTGGTCTGATTCTGTGAATATGTCACCTCTTATCTCTGCCGCACGCTCGAGAGGGTTCCGTGTTGAGGGACCTGATTCTCACTCCACCTATGCAGAAAATAGGTTACGCAGTTCGGCTAGCTGCTTCCACCACGACACAAGATGCATTGAGGGGACTTGGACACGCGTCAAGCCTATATAGAGAAGAGCTGGAGCCCACTTGAATTTTCATGGGCCTAGAGCAAGGACTGGGCATCATTGTCTTCTTTGCTCTTGGCGCGATTGTGGGTTACGCGGCGGAATTCATCCCGAGGCTACTCATTAAGTCGAAGAAAACAGCAGAAAAGATGATGCCTTTCGAGTCTGGCGAGGATCCAGTTGGTACATCGAGGGTGAGGTTCAGGATTCAGTATTATATCTTTGCGGTCGCGTTCGTCACCTTTGATGTAGTTGCGGCGATAGCAATCCCTTGGGCAGTGGGTTGGAATTTGATAGTATGGACTCCACTGCTGGTATTGTTCGGCTCGATGCTACTTGTGATTGGCTATTACGCCGCAAAGGGTGAGCTTGAGTGGCTTTGACCGGAGACTTTCTCAGCTTGGCTTCGGTTGTTGGCTTTGTATCTGGAAATCTGATACTGAGGCTTATCGCAGTAGCAATCGTCGCTTTTATAGTAGTTAGTATAGGCTCTCTGATTGAAATCTATATCGAAAGGAAATTTTGGGCCCGAATTATGTCAAGATATGGGCCGACCGAAGTGGGTCGCTACGGCTCTTTACAGCTGTTCGCGGATGCCATAAAGTTCATTTCCAAGGAGGTATTCACACCTGAACTCGCTGACAGGACAATTTATGACATAGTGCCAGTGCTTGCGGTCGCCACTTCCTTTGTAGTACTTGTTGCAATCCCCTTCGATTATGCAGTATCTTCTCTTTTTCCTAACTCTTTCCACCCTTCCAGCTTTGTTATCTCAAACTTTGACCCCAGTTTGCTCGTCGCGTTCGGCTTCTTTGCCATGGAACCCGTTCTTGTCCTGTTTGGGGGGTGGGCGGGTGGAAGTAAGTACACGCTTATTGGTGGATTTCGTTCGGCAGCCCAACTCATTAGCTATGAAATCCCCCTGGTTCTCTCTTTTCTGAGCGTAGTTGCGCTCACTCGCTCTCTGAACCTCTTTCAAATCATCGAAGTTCAATCAGCGTCTTGGCCGTTTCTGATATTGGAATTGCCTGCATTTGTTCTCTTTCTTATAGCGATGCTTGCTGAGCTTGAACGGACACCCTTCGACCTTACTGAGGCCGATTCGGAACTTGTCGCAGGCTGGAACACCGAATATGGAGGCTCCAAATTTCTGCTCGTTTATCTTTCTGAATACATTCGTGCCTTTGCAGGTTCTGCCATCATTACTTGCCTGTTTCTCGGGGGATGGGTAGGACCCGCTCCGATCCCTGGGCTGGTCTGGATTTTTGTCAAAACAATCGTAGTTTTCACGGTGCTGGTATGGATTAGAGCGGCATATCCCAGAGTGCGGATTGACCAGATGTTGAATTTGGGTTGGAAAGTTCTGGTTCCGTCAAGCGTAGTGTGGCTGGTGCTAACGCCTTACGTCGCAAACTTTGCGGTTGTGCACCATCTCTTGACCTTGTGAGTGAATATGGCGTATTCCGAAATCTTGTTCATGTTCGTGGCAGGCGTCACTGTCATCTCCGCCTTGGGCGTCGTCGTCTCAAAGGAGATTGTGCGCTCTGCGGCCTACCTGATACTAGCCCTCGTGGGAGTAGCAGCTGCGTTCTCGCTAATGGATTCGCTCTTTATGGCGATGATTCAGTTGCTTATCTACGCAGGGGCAGTCATGGTGCTATTTCTTTTTGGTGTTATGTTAACAAGAAAGGAAGCACCAGTGAAAAGGAGACGACTGCTCTCGCGAACAAACCTCTCCTATCTGATCCTGTCAATTGTGCTCTTCTTTTTGGTGGCTCGATCGGGCTTGATGGACACTTCCGTCTTGGGGGGTATACCTGGCCCGGTTTCTGCTATCGCGCCCTCACTCTATACCGAGTTCAAGGGGGTTCTTTACGCTCTCGCAGGATTACTCGTCACAGTGGGTCTCGGGGCAATCTACATTGTAAAGAAAGAAGCAAATGGGGGGAAGAACGCTTGATACTTCTCGACCAAGTAGTGGTATTCTCTGCTCTTCTCTTTGCAACAGGCGTGTACGGGGTGCTGACTTCGCGGAATGCGGTAAGAATGTTGATGGCAATCGAGCTGATTCTAAACGCGGCCAATCTAAATTTCGTTGGCTATGCTTCCGTGGTTCATACGGAGGAGGGTGTAGCTCTCGCTGTTATTGGGGTTTCAGTAGCGGCCGCTGAAGCTGCAATCGGAATAGCCATTGTCTTGTTGCTGGACAAACTCCATAAGACGATTGACTTGGACCGAATTAATGAGCTCAAGGGATAATTATGGCTTCATTCGCAGAACTGGTATGGCTGGTACCCATAGTACCGCTGATTTTGTCCCCATTTCCCATATTTGCAGGGGATAAACTTCCCAGAAAAGGCTCCTTTGTGGCAATCTTTGCGTGTGCAGTTTCGACAGTAATTTCTGCAGGGGTTTTGCTTACTCTTCCATCGCATCCATATAATGTCAGCGTGCAGTGGCTTCTTCCCGGCACTGCGACCAGTATTGACGTCGGATTCTATTTGGATGGACTGAGCGCGCTGATGATCACAATCACCTCCGGAATTGCAACGCTAATACTCGTTTATTCGCTTGAGTACATGTCACACGAAGAGGGCCTACCCAGATACTGGACTGAGATGATGATATTTACGGGCTCGATGCTTGGTTTTGCACTTGCGGACTCTGTCATTCTCATGTATGTTTTCTGGGAGCTCATCGGTGCATGCTCTTACCTGCTAATCGGATTCTGGTATACCAAGCCAGAGGCAGCCTCTGCAGCAAAGAAGGCGTTTGTGCTGGTCCGGGTGGGCGACGTTGGCTTTCTGATCGGCATGATCCTTCTCTACACCAATGGTCACACACTTAATCTTCCTGCAATTCTTTCCTCTCCAGCTACACTGATTTCTTCTCCCCAGATGCGCACCATAATAGCGCTGCTTGTGTTTGCAGGCGCGATTGGAAAGTCTGCGCAACTTCCTCTCTTTCCCTGGCTTCCAGATGCAATGGAAGGACCGACCACGGTCAGTGCGTTGATACACTCGGCTACCATGGTAGCCGCAGGGGTCTACCTTGTGGCTCGGCTATATCCATTCTTCCAGGTGGCTCCCTACGCATTGTTAGTTGTTGGTGCTATAGGTGCACTTTCGGCCTTTGTAGCCGCCACCATGGGGCTGGTCTCCTTTGACATAAAGCGAATACTCGCCTATTCTACTATGAGTCAGCTTGGCTACATGATGGTGGCGTTAGGAGTCGGGGCGTATGGCGCCGCGATGTTTCACCTGATGAATCATGCAGTGTTCAAGGCGATGCTCTTTCTATCTGCGGGAGCTATCCTGCATGCCACGGGTGCTAGGGACCTACGAGAAATGGGGGGTCTGCTAAAGAAAATGAAGGTGACGGGGCTCGCGTTTCTGATAGGAGGTCTCGCACTGAGTGGAATCCCACCGTTTAATGGCTACTTTAGTAAGGACCTGATAATTGGAGCGGCTTACCACTATGGTCTGGTCACAGGGGACTTTTGGATTTACTTACTGGTTCTGATATCTGCCCTGCTCACGGCGGCTTACATATTTCGCGCCTTCTTTGTGGCGTTCATACTTCCGCCAAGGAGTGGAGCTACAAAAGAGGTTCACGAGGTTTCCTTAACGATGACCATCCCGATGATTATCCTGCTAGGATTTACCTTAGTAACCGGTTGGCTTTGGTCTCCACTAATGGATGTATTCCAGCCGTTCGTCACGTATGCAGCCTCCCTCGGTGCGACGCCACAGGCCCCGTCTTATGTCGGGCTGTTAACTCTCGCGTTCGCGTTGACAGGAATTGGGCTTGCATATTTGGTGTATATCAGGGCCACAGTTCCCCCAGAGAGATTCAGCAGCGGACGAGTCCTTACGAAATTGCGGAACCTGATAATGAGAAGTTATTATTTCGACGCAGCGTACGACAGGGTGGCCGCAGGTGTAGAGAATGGCATTGCGTTGGCCCTCGACTATTTCGACCGGTTCGCTCTTGATGGGCTCGTCAATGGGATAGGTAGGTCTTTGGTTAAACTGGGAAGAGATTTCAAGTCTATGGAGACTGGCGAGATTCGTAACTATGTTGCAGTAATGGTGATCGGGGCAGTGCTGCTGATTTTGCTGTTTGAGGTGTTATGACGCAGTGGATTTCCTGACTCCGCTCATATTCTTCCCGCTAGCGACTGGCGGCCTGCTCCTTGCTCTTTCGCAGGTAGGAAATCTGGATGTACTGGTCCCCAAGATTGCTCTTCTTGCTACGATCATAGAGCTATTGCTCTCTTTTGCAATGCTCTCCGCTTACGGGCTGAATATATACAAATGGTCTCTCGGGACCTTTTCGGAGTATCATGTCTACTACTGGCTCCCGGCTCTGGGTATAAATCTACAGTTCGCAGTTGACGGCATCAGCGTTCCATTAATCATACTCACAGCTTTCACAATGATTTGTGTTGTGCTTTCTTCAATGAAGGAAATCAGCTCGCGCAGGTCGTTTTACTATTCGCTTTTGCTGATTACTGAAGGTGGCATAATCGGGGTATTTTCTTCTCTCAATCTGTTTGTTTTCTTCATCTTCTGGGAAATGGTGCTAATACCAATGTTCTTTTTGATTGGCGTATGGGGTGGGCCACGGAGAGAGTACTCATCATACAAGTTTTTGCTTTATACGCATGTTGGAAGCGTGGTCATGCTTATCGGAATATTCTTGGCATACTTCTCAACGGGTGGAGTTTCATTCAATATGACTTCAATCGCTGCGAAACTGGCGAGCCCCTCTTTCTCAGCGGTTACAAAAGATGCCATCTTTGGCACATTGGTCTTTGGCTTTCTCATCAAGATGCCGGTGTTTCCGTTTCATACTTGGCTTCCGGATGCCCATGTTGAAGCGCCCAGTCCCGTGAGCGTGGTGCTCGCTAGTTTGCTGTTGAAGATGGGTGGCTATGCCATGATTCGCTTCGCGTTTGAGTTCATCCCTCAGGTGGCTCACTCTGCTGCCCCCTTTCTGCTTGTGCTCGGCGTAATTAGTGCACTTTACGGAGCTTTGGTGGCCTACAGACAGACCGATGTAAAGCGGATGGTCGCGTTGTCCAGCATCAGTCATATGGGATTCGTGTTAATTGGCATCGCATCTCTCACTTCTATAGGATTGGTTGGTGCCGTGTTTCAGATGTTCAGCCATGGCATAATTGTTGGATCGCTTTTCCTACTCTCTGGTTTCGTTGGCGAGTCCACCGGGACCCGTGAGATACCCCGCCTCAGTGGATTGGCCCACTGGCTCCCTAGGTTGGGCGGGTTTATGACATTCGCAAGCCTCGCATCGGTAGGATTACCTGGTCTAAGTGGCTTTGTTGGCGAGTTTATGATAATCTCAGGTGCGTTTGCAGCCAACGTTGCAGTAGGAATCGTGGCGGCCATCATACTTGCGTTCACGGCGGGCTACTACATGTGGATGCTGCAAAGAATGATATTTTCCAAGCCGATGGAGGGGGCGGCTTACCACGATTTGAGGGGTACAGAGCTTGCGGCCTTGGCCATTTTCGCGGCACTAATAATTCTTTTGGGTGTGTATCCCGGGCTTATCCAGTCATATATCTCGCCATCAGTGACCAATTTCTTCCATATGGTGAAATGGTGAATATTGATTGAACCTTTACACAGAACTCCTTGGGCTATCTCCTGTTGGCGTTCTTGTGCTTGCCCAGATAGTCCTGTTTGTTCAGGATTTGGTAAAGGAAGGCAAGAGGCTCTCGCAATACATCTCAGCAGCAGCGTTGGCTGTATCCTGTTTGTTGTCTGTGTATCTGGCCTCAAGTGGAAATACTGTCTCGTTTGCTAACTCCACCTTTGTATTTAACTCGCTCGCATACTATTTCGGGGTGATATTTTCACTATCTGCGCTCTTGGTTATGCTCTCAGCCGGCTCCTTTCTCAGCAGGGCAGAGTATGCCTTTGAATTTTCTTCTCTCGCGATATTGGGAGTGCTTGGCTCTTTCTTTGTAGCATCTTCCACGAATCTGGTTGCGCTCTTCGTCGTGTTCGAGATGGCAACTACTGCTACCTACGGCATGGTCGCTTATGCAAGACGTAGCAAACTTTCGGCCGAGGCCGCGATAAAGTACTTCGTTGTTGGTGCCGTCTCCGCAGGCATCATAATCTACGGCATATCACTGATTTATATCGCCACGGGTAGCGTTTCTATCAGTTCAGTTTTTTCAGTGGCGTCTCAGAGTTCTCAGTTACTTGATGTGGGAGTCATATTGCTGATAGTCGGTTTTGGATTCAAGATCGCAGCCTTTCCATTTCACATGTGGTTGCCAGATACGTATGAAGGCGCTCCCTACCCTGCGACCACCTACCTCGCTAGCGTATCCAAAGTAATGGGCTTCGCCGCCTTGGTACGTATTTTCTTGGTGATGGGGCCAGCCATTTATGCGCTAGGAGGCCTGAACTGGGAGGTCATCTTCGGATTGCTGTCCATCCTCACGATGACGTTTGGCAATCTTGCTGCTCTTGTTCAGACCAGCATGAAGAGGATGCTTGCGTACTCTAGTATAGCAATGTCCGGATACATGTTGATTGGGTTAGCGCTTGGCACCTCATTTTCTTATGCTGTTCTTTTATACTTCATGCTCACTTATGCGATTGCCAAAGCTGGCTCATTTATAGTAGCACAGTTTTTTGAATCTGAGCACAATGCAAAGAGCATAGACGACTATGCATGGCTCGCACGGAAATCGCCACTGTCGGCTTTTTCCTTAACCATAATGCTCCTCAGCTTGGCGGGCATCCCTCCTCTATCTGTTTTTGTGGCAAAGTTCTTTATCTTTTATGCATCAGTTCAGGTCGGCGGATATTGGATACTTCTCGCAATCGCAGGAGTCCTGAACAGCGCGCTCAGCCTCTACTATTACGCAAGGGTGATCAAAAATATGTACATAGGGCTCGCGGGGGAGAGCCCACCTCCCCAAGGGGCCCGGCTTGAGCGCATTGGGTATATGATTCCTATCTTGACCTGCCTCGTGCTTACTATCGCGCTGGGCCTTGGGGAGGGAACCGTCATAGCGGTGGCCAAGCATGCGGTGACAACCCTATCAGCTACAGTTTTCTGAAGATTAGTCTTTGGGCGGGCACACTAGCTTCGCAATTCGATGAAATTTTCGCCATCCGCCTTAGGGAATTCGGCGGCTTCAGTTTTAGTATCCAGCTTGAAGGGTGAAGGCGACCACCGGCGCTCAAAAACATTGTAGAGACGCCGAGGATAAATGATAGAGGCATCGAAGCATTTATCACGGTTTCGTGCTTCTCGGGAATCCGATTTGAGAGAAATGGTGAACAGTAATGCTAGTTGTTACAAATGACGATGGTGTAAGGAGCCCGGGCCTTCTTGCGCTATTCCGTTCGGTTCAAGGGCTGGGCGAAGAAGTCGAGGTTGTGGGACCGAATGGTCCCCAGAGCGCCGCGGGAATGAGTATTACATTTTACAAGCCACTTAGAATTGAAAGGGTGGCCCTTGACGGTGTCAGGGCATATGCGGTGACAGGTTCACCAACGGATTCTGTCTTTCTTGCTAGATACAAACTTTTCAAATCCAAGGAAATCAAGCTTGTCCTTAGTGGAATAAACCTTGGGGAGAACCTGACACTCCAGTCGTATTATACAAGCGGAACAGTGTCTGCGGCTCTTGCTGCAGCATTGAATGGAATCAAAGGCATAGCGTTCTCAATGCTAATGGACACCTCAAGGGAACCACCAGTCGAAGCCTTTGATAACGCAGCACGCTACACTCGAGCCATTGTAAAAGAAGTTCTAAGGCAGGGCTTCCCGGAAGGGGCGGATGTGCTCAGTGTGAACTTTCCGAATCACATTGGGCCCCATACACGCATTAGAGTCACACCGATGGCAAGGACGATGTTTGATGAATTTGTTTTGGAAAGAAGGGATCCAAGAGGGAATAAATACTATTGGCTGGGGGGCAGAATCAGCAAGAATCTCAGAGAGGGAACCGATGTCTACACAGTGCTCGTAGAACATAATATATCTGTGACCCCAATCAGCATGTCTTCTGGGTCAGAACAGGCTCTAAGATCAACCACTGAGCTTATCGGCCAGATTATGACAGAGGTTTAGCCGAACCTTGGGCGATATCCGGAGAGAGTATCTGACTTCGGGAATCGCTTGTCATGTTGGGCCTCGAGGTCACGATAATTTCGTTTCCTGATGGGTCTTCTATGCCCATGTTTATTTGGCCGTCGGAAACTTCCTCTGGACCAAATAGTATTCTCCCGTTGGCAGAGGCAATTTTTTTCGATACTTCCTGAATATCGTCCACTTCGATGAAAAGGCTGGCTGGGGCGCTGGGCCTCTTCCAGTCTTCCCCCAGCTCCGGAACCCTGATGAGAAACGGTATACCACCCACATCGAAGATTGCCATACCGCCCGATGGGCTATCCTCAAGCAGGTCGAGACCTATTGCATCTTTGTAGAATTTGATTGCCTCGTTGAGGTCGAAAGCTAGGACGGTAACAGCCCAAAGTCTCGGCATAAACCCATACGAAGGTACATTGATTTTAAACTTGAGTTTAGAGCATACGCGACTCGCGTTACAAAACAATTGGTGGCTCAAATGTGATGCGTAGTGCACCCTTTGAAGTCCCTCAGAAAGATTAGACATAATCAACTTGCTTTTTGGAAAATGAATAAAACCGGCTTTAGATGGATTTCATAATCGGAGAGCCTAAGTGTGGAGCGTCAAACGTGAGGGGTAAGGTGTTATCCTCAGCGATTTCAGAAAGTTAGAAGTCATTTTCCACCCGTAGCAATCACTCTTCGCAAACTCTAATCCCCGGCAGTTGCGGAGACTTAGGAACAGTACATATATCAGCCTCTTGGCTGAGTCTGACCAATAGCTCCTGTGCTATTGAGAGCTTCTTGATTTTGCGCGCCAAAAAGATCTTGCTTCCAGCCGGCTTCGAGAGCCGTCCGATTCTGCGACCGAGGTCCATACCCAGTAAACGAATATCTCTTGCGCCGAAGTGATGGCATAGCCATGCGGCTCTATCGCCATCAGTAAATCCGTAATAATTCTTTACCCCATCCACTGGGCGGCTCTGAGTAGTGAGGAGTAGTTTCGCCCGAAGTTTTACCAAACTGGGCAAGAATCTTCGCAAGGATTCAATGTTGTCGCCATGGGCATGAACGCACATCACTGACTGCCTTGCACACCAGCTTATTACGTCGTCACCGCCATCTAGGTCCGTAACCAGGATATGGGGAGGAGCCGACCCCATCTCCATCAGCAGGCGCGCGGCTCCATCTGCGGCAACCACGAGAGCAGAAGGTGGTGCCGCTTGCATGGAATAGGCCTTGGGCAGTGAGGGTCCGGCGCCGAGCACGTAACAAGTCTTCCCCTCTATCAATGAGCGTGCAAGACGTTCGGCGGTGGGCACCCGATTGCATAGTGAACTAGCCAACTCTGTTGCCGCCTTGTCATTTTCGACATTTAGGCCGAGGGTCTTGACGATCCTCGGGTACCACAAGTGGTACCATTCATAGTCTTCCGTTTTGATCACCCGACTCCATGGGACCCGAGGATTTCAGTAGATCTATGCAGCACGTCCCGCGCGTAGGCCACATACTTTCCTTCAGTTGCTAGCCTTGACACGAGGCTAGCATAATATTCTATCAACGAAAGTAATTGCTCAGCATCCTTCCGCCTACCCAGCCTCAAGTAGGGCTTCAGTCTGCTGTGATGGATAAGCATTTCAATGAGCGCCCCATCCGCGCGTGTATAGGGCGTGTGTTCTGCGTCTCCTTCTCCGACAGCGGATATTTCAAGCATGAATACAGACCTCTTCATGGCTTCTTCTTTTTCTTCGTGCGCAACTCGGAACCCAACCCAACCCTCAGAAGGGTAGAGAATCCACCATTTGTCGTCTTGCTTCAAACGCGTGATAAGCTTCTCCTTCTCAAACACTGCCTGATAGTAGATCGTGCCATCGTGACACAAGTTCAGAGTGCCAGTTCCGATTGCCTTCATGTTGGTATATGTTGGTGTTTCCCAGTAAATAGTAGTGACCATTTTTTCAGATATCTCCTTAGCGCCGAGCGGAGCTGGGTAAGGCTTCTCGCCGTTCATTGTAATCGCTATAAACTCGTATGCTATGCCACTTTCGAGACCTATCATCTTTACATCCTCCCCTGCACTTTGCTTTTAGTCCATGCGCCTCAACGCGGTGTTCGACTATGAGCTGTCAATCTCTGACACTTAAACGAGCCGTCGAGAGTTCCTATTGAATAGAGAGTGTCGCGCTTAAGAACTGTTAATTGCATGTCAGCCTTGGAAGCAAGATGATCTCGGTCGTCGAATACCAGGCTAGATGTAGCAGTCTTTTGGGCGCAATGCAGTCAAGGGCATTAGATCTTGCTGTGTTCTCTCCCGGGCCGGACATGCTCTACTTTTCCGGTTATTATGACAGTCCATCTGAACGGCCGTTGTTATTCCTTATGCCGGCTGACGGGTCAGATGCATTCTTTTTTGTTCCGGAACTTGAAAGGGAACACGTTGCCCGCTCAACTTGGGTTGGATCTCTTTTTGAATGGAAGGACGGGACAGACCCTTGGAGCGGCTTGAGGGAGTGTGTGCGCAAACTAAGGGTACGGAGAGTAGCTTTCGATGGCTCTATGCGCGCTGACTGGTTACTTCCTGCGCTAAAGGCACTGGGAGACCCATTTCCGCTCGACGCCAACGACCTTGTTCGACCTCTCAGAGAAGTCAAATCCGTTACCGAAGTTGGACTCCTAAGGAAGGCTGGCGAAATAGCAGTAAACGCATTTGGCAAAATTTTGCCTCAATTGGAGGCAGGAGTTACAGAGCGAAAGGTGGCGCAGATCCTAGAAACGGAGATGTTGGCGGAAGGAGCAGATTCTCCAGCCTTTCCAACAATAGTAGCGGCTGGCGCGAATGCGTCAGTGCCACATCATTTGCCAACAACCAAAGTTCTTAAAAGCGGGGAACCAGTCGTCATCGACTTTGGAGCTCAGTTTCAGCATTATAACTCAGATATGACGAGAACCTTGTTTGTGGGGCATCCAGATAACGAGTTTCAAACTGCTTATAACGCCGTAAAGGTGGCGCAAGCTGCGGGTTTTGAACGAGCACGGGCTGGGTCCGAGGCTCGTGCGGTCGATAATGCAGCTAGGGAAAGCTTGAGGATGAACGGTCTCGCAGAATACTTTATTCATCGGACGGGGCACGGTATAGGCTTGCAGGTCCATGAGCATCCTTACATCAATTTTTCAAATCCCGAAAAACTCCTGCCCGGCGTCTGCTTCAGCATAGAGCCTGGCGTATACCTTGGAGGTAGGTGGGGAATAAGGATCGAAGACATCGTGACTGTCACTGATAAGGAGATGGAAATACTGACTCCTTTTGACAGAGAACTTCTGAGGCTCTGAGTGCGTGGCGCGTGCATATGGAGTTAGGTCAGTTCTCTCCTTTGCTTGATGCGGCAGTCCAAGTCATCGCCGGATGTTTGGCGGTTTTAATTTGGCTTTATTCGTACCGCGCCTATCGCTTTCTTGGTTCGCCCACGCTTCTCTTTCTGAGTACTTCCTTCGCTCTCTTCGCGGCCGGGCTTTTTGTGCAAGCACTCTTCACAGTTCATGCATACTCCACAGGTAGCAGACTTGGGGTTCTCTTTATCGGAGAGGGCTCTCTGATTTACTCAGTACTTGAATTTTCTGGCTATGTTGTGCTCGCGAGTGCCTATACTGCCGGAAGTAGAGCCGATGGGGATGCAGTTCCACTGCTGGCCGCAGCCCCAACAACCTTTGGTTCGATAATGTCCTTTCACAGATTACTTGAATACGGCATCCAGACTGCCTCGATTCTGGTGCTCGCCTATGCGTTGGGGAGACTTTATGTTGATTACAGGAAGAATAAGACGCCATACACAAAATTTGTGGGATACGGTTTTGCCTTCTTGCTCATCCAAGACGTGGTACGAGTCATTTACCTAGCGAGCGACTTCGACTACCTGATATCTTCTGTGTTTCAGCTGACTGGGTTTGTTCTGATATTCTACGCCCTATGGCTGGCCAGTTCCAGATGAAGCGAGACAAGTATCGCTCGAGAGCTACAATCGCTGTCGACGTGATGAAGGCCATCATCGAGCAGGGGGAAGAGCAGAAGCTCACCCACGTACTCAGCAGGGCAAATATTCCTTATACGAGGCTAACGGCCCTGTTAGCAGAACTTGAGCGGGCAGGTATGATAGAGTCCAAAGCTAACAGTGAACGCAAGCAATATATTGTTACCCAGAAAGGGGTCACCTATATCAAAGAATACGAGCGGTTTCAAAGAATTTCGCGCGCTTTTGGGTTGCGCATCTGAGCAGCCCGCAAGTATCTGACAGCTCTAGGCGAAGTAGCTATTCCATTTGTTATTCACGAGATTCTTGGTGGCGTCGTCCGCGTCTACCACTTCTGGCCATTCCCGCTCGTAACCCTCCTCACGCCACTTTTTGGTAGCATCTATTCCCATCTTCGAGCCCACATTGGGTAGCGGTGAGGAGTGATCCAACGAATCAGTTACCGCGTTTCCTATAAGTATTATATCCCGGAGCGGATCCACCCTAGTCGTTGTGGCCCAGAGCACCTCTTTCAGATTGGTTATGTCTATATCGTCGTCTAGAACTATGATGAATTTGAGGAACATGAGTTGTGGCAACCCCCAGAGGGCCATCATCACCTTCTTGGCCTGCGCCGGATATCGTTTCTTGATTGAAACTATGGCAAGGCCGGTAAACACTCCCTCGGGTGGAAGATAAAGTCCAGTCACTTCAGGGAGAAGCAGTCTCACGGGCGCCGTGAATGCCGAGCCTGCCGCTTTTGCTAGGAACGCGTCTTCTTGAACCGGTTTTCCGACCACAGTGGTATGGTATATAGCGTCATTTCTGCGCGTCATGG
>JAJYZJ010000027.1 GCA_021800035.1 archaeon | reverse complement strand
TGGGTCTTCCCGCTCGTCAGCAATAAAAGCGCATCAGAGACTCGCCTGGCCTTTGGCAAAATTCACTTCTCCCCGACATAGTAAAAATGAGGGTTAACATTCACCAATAGCCGAATCTATATAGCTATTGGCATAATCTATAGAGAACATATCAAAAGTCTTATGATTGACTCAAATAACTAGAGAACTGTGAACTAAATGTCACGAACGAGAAAGTATGCCTACCGGAAATGCGCCGTCAGTCAGACGGCAGCAGTGGCCGCAGCGCTGATCGTAATCGTGGCGGTTGTCGCGGGAACCTACCTCATCCTGAATAGCAGACCGCCAGCCTCATCTACAACAAGTCCATCAACTTCGTTGACAATTTCGTCTCAAACTACACCAACCAGCGCCACTTCTCAGCTGTCTTCCACCAGCTCGACTGGTCTACCTAGCACTCTTCCTGCCGAGTCTCTCTCCGAAACCGGGTCGACACTCCTCTACCCACTATTCCAGATTTGGGCCGCTAACTTTTCATTGACTTATACGAACGTCCATATTACGACCGCCGGTACAGGAAGTGGCACTGGAATATCGGATGCGGAAACGGGAACGGTGCAAATTGGAGCTTCTGACGCATACATGACCAACGCTCAAATTGCCCAGTATCCCAACATGCTGAATATCCCTCTAGCAATTTCTGCGCAGAACATCGACTACAACATACCCGGTATACCGCAGTCTGACCACCTGAACCTGTCCGGCCCGATTCTGGCAGGAATCTACAACGGCTCTATTACTTACTGGGATAACGCACAGATCAAAGCTGCAAACCCTGCCCTAGCCAGTCAGTTACCACACCAGACGATTATCCCGATTCGGCGGTCTGACGGCAGTGGCGACACGTTCATTTTTACCCAGTATCTGTCATTCTCAACTGCATCATGGAACAATAGTGTGGGCTATGGTACGACAGTGAGCTGGCCGAGCACTCCCACACTTACAGCGGCTCTCGGAAATGGGGGCATGGTGGAAAAGTGCAACGCCACTTCTTATTCAGTCGCCTATATCGGTATATCGTACCTGAACGAAGCATTGAAAGACGGATTGGGCTACGCATATCTCAAGAACCAAGCGGGTAACTATGTTGCACCAACACAGGTCAACATACAGGCCGCGGCGAACGCACTCGTAGGAAAGACGCCCGCGGATGAGAGGATTTCACTCGTATTCGCCCCCGGAGCGGACTCATATCCAATAATCAACTACGAATACGCAATTGTGTCCAAGACTCAGTCTGACTCTAACATGGCGCTAGTGCTACGGACGCTGCTTACCTGGGCGGTTACCACTGGAGAACAAGCCTACTTCCTGGACCAGGTTCACTTTATAGCACTCCCGCAGTCGATAGTGCAGCTCAGTATCGAACAAATCAACGAAATCAGTTGATAGCGGTTGCGTCAGTCAAAGAAGGCTGATGCACTCCTCAGATATACTGCGGCCGTCTGCGGGGGCACCAGCTTAATCTTCATTTTTCTGATCTTGGGTACTACGCTCGTTTACGGATTTCCATCCATCGTAGTAAACGGCCTGAAATTCCTGACGAGCATTACCTGGAATCCAGCTCTGAGCGGCTCTCTCATCACGGTACACGGATTCAAGACTTTGTCCGGGGCCCATTACGGGGGGCTCGTATTCATTACGGGAACGTTAGTTTCGTCCGCGCTTGCAATCATTATAGGAGCGCCGACTGCGATAGGGGTTGCGATATTTCTCAGTGAATTCTCGCCCAAAAGCTTGTCAACTATAATTTCAATTCTGGTAGAGCTGACTGCCGGCATACCTAGTATCATCTTCGGTTATTGGGGACTGCTTGTGCTAGTTCCCTTTCTCCTCTACAATATCGAACCTTCCCTCTCGCAAAAACTCTGGTTTTTGCCTTTTTTCCATGGACAAGTTTACAGCTCGGGACTCTTCGCTTCCGGAATCATACTTGCACTAATGATAATCCCCATCATCGCAGCAATCTCAAGAGACGCAATGAGACAGGTTCCACTCGAACAGCGAGAAGGCGCGAAGGCGCTCGGACTCACCCATTGGGAAGTCGTGAAGTCAATCGTGCTGCCCAACGCTAAAATGGCTATTGCAGGTTCAATTCTGCTCGGTCTCGGTCGGGCCCTAGGAGAAACCATGGCTGTTGTGCTTGTGTCTGGTTCTGCAATCAATACACTTCCTCACACAGCCTACGCACCGATCAACACAATAGCCGCGTTTATGGCACAGTCTATGGACAGTGCCTTCACAGATCCATCGGGAATGTATGTCAGCGCCCTAGTTGAACTCGCGCTTATCCTGCTACTCATCACAACCGCTACCAATATTCTCGCAAGATTACTCGTGCGTGAGGGTTTCATCTCAAGTTCCGAGAAGGTTGTGAGAGTATGAGCGAAACTGTCGAAGCTTTGTGGCAAGATGACTTCTCCTATCGCCGCAAACGCATCCAGGCTAGGCTGCTTCGGCGTAGATGGATTGACAGGGTAATCAAAGTACTCACGGTCTTGGCGGTAATAGCGCTACTCTATCCGCTAATCGACATGATTCTTATGTTTGCGTATAAAGGTGCAACTCTAATTTCAACTACAATTTTTACCCAAGTGACTGCACTCAATTCAGCCACTGTCACCGGCGGTCTGCAGAACGCTATAAGCGGAACACTTCTGCTCATTGCGCTTTCTAGCGCAATCTCTGTCCCGCTAGGTGTCATGGGAGGAATCTATCTCGCCGAGTTCTCTCCTAGGGGGAGGCTCTCCGGTCTAATCAGGTTTGTAGCTGACATACTTGCGGCCGTGCCTTCGATAGTGCTCGGCTACGCGGGCTTGTTGTTTCTCGTGCTATACCTAGGGTGGGGTTTCTCTGCCCTTGCCGGGGCGCTTACACTTTCGGTGTTCATGTTTCCATACATATTGCGCACAACCGAGCTCTCCCTGAAGAACGTGCCTCAGAGTTACCGGGAAGCCGCAATGGCGCTGGGCAGTTCTAAAACAAATATGATAAGCAGAGTAACCCTTAGAGCCGCACTTCCAGGTATATCGACCGGTATCATTCTCTCCACGAGCATCGCATCCGGAGAGACCGCTCAATTACTCTACACTGCAGGGTATTCTGGTTTCAATCCAACTGCACTCCTGCACTCTCCGGTGGGATACCTGACGTATGTGGTGTACGTTTTCTCCCAGCTTTCATTCCCAACTTCTCAAAATCTGGCACTTGTTGCGAGTTTTCTCCTATTGGCGTTCGTGATATCGCTTAACGTCGCAGCGAGACTTCTGGTTAGAAGGATGGCGAAGGGATAAAGATGGGATCTCGTCAAGTCCCGGCAGGACGCCCAGAAAAAACGCCTGGAACGGAGGACGATTTTTGTTCGGAGGATGAAACCAATCATGGGTTTCAGGCTCAGTCAAGCAATCTGCCGACCGATGTCGCGGTGCAGCTGGAAAACGTCAGCGTGTGGTATGGTAATCTCAGTGTGCTCAGGAAGGTTTCCCTGTCGTTTCGCAGGAAGTCGACAACCGTAGTAATGGGCCCCTCGGGCTGCGGCAAAACCACGCTTATCCGAGTGCTCAATCGGATGAACGATGGAGTGCCGGGGTTCAAACTTTCAGGAAATGTGAGGCTGAACGGCACAGACATATATTCAAAAGAGGTAGACCCAATCGAACTGAAAACCCGAGTCGGCATGGTTTTCCAGAAACCTAACCCCTTCCCTTTCTCCGTTTATGACAACGTCGCTTTTGGTCCGCGTATCCACGGCTTGGCAAAGGATAGACCTCGCCTCGACGACTTGGTAAGGACCAGTCTGGAAAAGGCAGCTCTCTGGAACGAAGTCAAGGACAGGCTGGGTCAGAGCGCTACTAAATTGTCCGGAGGCCAGCAACAAAGACTCTGTATAGCTCGAGCGTTGGCACTCAAGCCCGAAGTTCTACTTTTGGATGAACCCACCGCATCGCTTGACCCCGGTGCCACCACGAAAATTGAGGAACTGATAACTGAACTGGAACGCGAGTATACCGTAGTGCTCGTGACCCATGACATGCTACAAGCCGCCAGAGTAGCAGATGCGGTTGCCTTTCTATACAAGGGAGAAGTGGTAGAGTTCGGCAGCTCTCCAGAGATCTTTGAAAATCCGAAAAACAAACTAACAGAGGACTATATCCGGGGACGCTTGATTTAACAAATGGGTGAACATGAATCGCCAGACTACTTGACCTAGGAATTCAAAATGTAAATGACCGGCTGGGAAGAATGGGCGAACTAGCCAAGTCATCCGTACTGCTGTCACTTGAGGAGCTACATGGAGAGAAGAGATTGGCCGAGAAGGTCATCCAATTGGCAGCGGACCTCAGAAAGTTACAAGAGGAAGTGAGCGATTTAGTGCTTGACATTCTCGCCCGTTTCCAACCCGTCGCATCCGATCTCAGGTATTCCAAGTCGGCTCTCGAGATATCCTACGGCTACTATAGACTGGGAAGATACGCGCTTGACATCACGCAGGCAATCGAGAATTTTGGGGATCAAACCGCTTGTGACCACTCGAAAGTGGACAGGATGGCCGAGATAACCATGGTAATGATAGAAAGCAGTACGCAAGCATTCTTGAATCGGGATGATGCCCTCGCCAAGCGGGTAGCTACTATGGATGACCAAGTTGATAACCTCTACCGTGAGGCAATGAATTCTCTCTCTGCTCCAATAGAAGCGGAGCCGAAGTGCTTGCTCTCTGAGGCTCTCGTCCTGAAATATTTAGAGAGAATTGCGGACCATGCTTCCCTTATCGCAGATTCTGTATTTTACATCATTCATGGAAAGCATATAGCCAGCAATTGAGCTCTCTGCCTATATCTTCAGCCATTCTGGCAAGTGGCCCAGTTCTACAGTCTCAAATTCACCTTTCCGCTTCGCACAACTATAACGGTAAAGATAGGAATCCGCATCGCTGGCAACTCACTTTTTCCAGGGCAACACAATCGAATAGACTTCGATAGGAGCATCCACGTTCTTCACTACTTTCTTACCAGCTTCCTCGACTCGGTTACCAAGCTTGTTCCAGACTTGATCGAACACCTGCCGAGTTATGAGTATGCAACCAGGATCCGCTAAGGAATATACCCTGCTCGCGATGTTCACTGCGTCACCCAGGATATCGGTTCCCTTGCGTTCAATATCACCTACGTGGATCCCGACCCGTAACACGATCTTTGAACCTTGGTCCGGCGACTGAAGATTCCGTTCGTGCATTCTGCGCTGTATCTCGATAGCACATTCGCATGCTTCGAGCGCACTGCCAAACTCTAGCAAGAACGCGTCTCCAATCGTCTTTACCTCCCTTCCATGGAAGGCAGTTAAAGCTTCTCTCACGATATTCCGGTATTCGTCCAGCAGAACCAATGCTCGTTTCTCATTGTTTTGCGCGAGAGAAGTGTATCCGGTGATATCTGTAAACAGGATGGCAGCAAGGGCCCTGCTGGGTGCTCCCTCGAATGTCTCGAGGTAGGCGTTCATCTTCCAGTAGGTCTCTAGAAATTCCAGCCCTCGCGAGGTCGGAGTGTATGTCGTCTCACGCCCTGAGGCGTTTCTCCTTAACAGTCCGAATGCCGTAAGGTCATCTACCATGAGCCTCAAGCGGTCGAGTGGCACTCCCACGCCATAGGACATTCTCGTGATACCAATACCAGAAGGCGCTCTGCGGGCCACTTCGAGGATGGATGAGTAAATGTCAGCTTTTGACCTTCTTATACGTCTGCTGCGCATCAGTTACGGACCTGCACTCTTTCAACCTCTGGATTCGCGTCTTCCCCTTCCAACCGGTCAGACAGGAAATGGGGGCAGACTTTCGACTTTTTCTGGCGGAGACCGATAGCGCACTCTCTCCCCTTCTCTGAGCGTTTTCGTATATACTATTTTTTCCAACACACAGTTGTCTCCTAATTCGGCAGATTCTGCGAAGACTCTACCCAGGACGGAGCCGTCGTCCACCCTGAGCTCGTTACAGTAGACGTCCTGTACGGCCGCCTGCGAGCCAATTTCTACTTCGCTAGCGACGAGCACGCCAACCGCCTGGCCGCCGTCCCCCAGCTCAATCGATTTTGCCCTGAGACCCTGGCTCGTTTCAATGCTCCCTCCAACACGACCACACCCGCTCAGAATTGCCTTGTATGCTCTGAGGCTTCCGCCTACCTCAACTTCCGACCCTGCAAGGACTCCCCTTACTTCCATTACGCCTCCCACTTCCAGCCGTTCTGAGGAAGTCAGGTCGCGGGTTACCCTGATTCTTCCACCCACCTCAGCCCTCCGCGCGTCAAGTGTTCCGTCTATGTCCACAACTCCGCCAACACTCAAGTCCTCGCACCTGAGGTCTCCCTTCGAACGCAATCGCCCCCCTACTTCTATAGACTTCCCCTTACCTCCTGTCAAATCGGCTATACCACCTAAGTCGATCCTGCCAAACTCGAGCGGCGACTTGGCTCTTAGAATGCCGCCAACATCGATTGTCTCGCTCACGACTCCCCCGCCAATCTCCACGGAGCCGCCAACATCAAGCTCTTCAAAATTCACGCTTCCCCTGACGCTGAGCGAACCGCCGACATCAACCTTACCGCACTTTGCATCGCTGTCGACATCTACTGAACCACCTACATCGACCTTGTCTGCAGTGAGCGCCTCACCTACGACGAGTTTACCACCGACGTCAATTGTACGACAACTGACACTGCCTCTCGAATAAAGAGCCTTCTCCACATCAATATAGTCATTAACTGCAAGGTGGCCCTCTACGCGCACCACTCCGTGCTTTGCGTCCAGTGAAATGCACTCGAATGAGCATTCAATGTCCACGCTTCCTTGGAAGCGCGCCTTGCCTTTCACCGTGACCTTCAATCCGTCCTCTGCGTGAATGACTATCCTGTCTTCGCCAACCAGGTCGCCCTCGACGACACCCAGTTTTACCGTGGTACCCCTCGATACCCTGGTATCCATTTGTGAACAAAGCGATTCAATCCCTAATATAGTTGGCTCACGTTAAGTAATCTCTTACTGTGATTTGGTGGCTTGATAGCTTGGAATATTTTCTCGCTCGAAAGCACGGGTGCAGCAAGGCCTGACACGGAAACGCCTAGAACTTCCTTATGCGCCCTATGGCCCGGTCCCTTCTAGTTTCTCTACGCAATCTCCGGGAGCAGCTTGTTCGGCATAATATCCTTCAGGCGGATCAATAATGGGGATTGCCGGAGTGCCTTGCTTCTCCTTCTTCAAAAGGTCAAACGGAAACAAAAATCAGGTCACGAAAACCCTCGAATCCAATTTGTGTCGATCAATTCAAACACGAGCCAGAGGGCAGGATCGGAGTAGTTCGATGCATCAGGAAGAAGTTGTGATGCACATTTGAGTAGAGCGTTTTGCGGTGCAGCATATAGCAAGGGGTGGAACTAAATACGCGGAAGCGGTTGACAAGCGGAATGGTCGAGCTGTACGAGTACCAGGCGAGAGTAGCCGCGCAGATTCGTGGAGCCATAGAATCTGGGAAAAACGTCTGCCTCGAGATGCCAACTGGAACAGGCAAAACACTAACCGTGTTAGCCGCGCTGCGAGGAATTAAGTTCTCAGTTTTTACTCGCACTCTGAGTCAATACTCTGCTTGGGAGCGTGACTGCGTCAACCTTGGATACAGATTCTCGGGGCTCTATGGAAAAGCGCGCGTATGCAAGTTTCTCACTAAAGAACCGAAGGACCTTCGAAGGAGGACGAGAGTCTCGGTAAGGGGAAAGAAGTGGTTCGCAGAAGGCTTCCCCGATTTGCCGCTGAGGAGGGTGGGTCACCCTCATGAACAACTGGAAGAAAGAGATCTGAGTCAGGAAGAATGGGAGTCCGTAGCGGCCGAACTTCGCGAAACCGTTCGAAGCTCGCTCGCCAAATGTATAGAGTGTGACTTCAATAAGTTCGATAGGAGAAAACCCTTTCCGTTTATACAGAGCGTTTACGACTACGCGAAGGGAGAAAAGGATTGGTGCGGCTATTTTGCAGCGAGAGAGGCTGACACACAGGTCAAGCTCTATAGCTACCCCATATTCTTCCTCCTCAGGCATCTCATAAAGAACAAATCAGTCCTCGTATTCGACGAGGCTCATAACCTAGAAGATGCCGGCGACTGGGCGAAATACGTAATCGACACTGATTACCTGAGCAGGGTGCACAGGCTATGCGGGAAAGAGGAATGGGACTCTCTAAACCATCTGAAGGCTTGGCGTAGCCGGCTTTCCGGAAGTGGAATCCCGGACGAGCCGCCCCCGCTCGTCGTTACCGAAGGATGTCCTCGAGAAGAAGAACTTGCCAAGCTTTCAGGGCTGCTGAAAATCATAAAGACTGCGCCAGAACGCTTCAGGTACCGAATTACTGACAAGGATGTCGAAATAAAGTGTATCGACCCTTCACTGCCACTTGAGCCCCTTAAGAGCTATAGGTGGATTATGATGAGCGGAACAATGCCGAGCGACTGGTATCTGAAGAAAGTACTGGGGCTCGGCGACTACGTCAGAGTTGTGAGTTATCCATGGAGCCAGAAGATACGTTACTTTCGACATTATTCTGGTAGTATGAAGTACGAACTGCGCACTCGAGAGAGGGAGAAAATTATGAAAGACGTTCTCGCCAATTTCTCTGCTGATGGCGAGCTAAAACTACTTGTGGTACCTAGCTATGAGATAGCAGAGTGGTTCAGCGATCGATATTACACAGAGACACCGCAAATGAAACTTTCTGAAGTACCACTGAGTGGCACAGTGGTGGGGGTAATGAGGGGCAAGATCGTTGAGGGAGTCGAATTTGTTGACGAAGCCGGCCGCTCAAGAATAAAAAAAGTAGGTATAGTAGCGGTTCCATTTGGTAACTCCGCAGACTACTTTTTTAGAGAAACACTAGCAACAATTGCTAAAAGGGTGGGTAAGGGAGGTGAATGGTCCTTCATACGCGAGCGTGCTATTAATGCGGTGAGTCAAGTGATAGGCAGAGGGATAAGACATCGAGACGACATGCTTGAAGTGCACTTGTTTGACAGAAGATTCTCGTTAATCGAAGATAGGCTGCCTGGCGCAGTCAGGGGAAGTGACACTCCACGTGAGATACAATCGGGAGATAGCAAATCCTTTCTGCACGCTTCTTATGGTGACACTGGGCACAAAGGCAGTACCTGACATCCTCCCACCCTTGAAGGGTGAGGGTACTCTGCGTTCACCTAGCAATTAGAGCGTCTTGGCTGGAGAAGGAAGAAGTCGGGTAACGGCATCGGGCTTCAAGCACGTGGGCACAATCAGCTAGCTGGCTTTGGCGAATCTACCCGGATAAACGAGAGCCCGGTTCTTGGGGAATGCCTCCCCAACGGCCGCCTCAAGCAGGTCGCTAATGAAAAGGAATCCAATCAATCGTTCGCCGTTTGAAATCCCCGCCACCTGAGCTCCCCCTGACTGCATTTTTGAAAACACGTTAATCAGCTTTTCACTCGCTTCCACCGTGACCGCCGGCTCCACGACCTCCAGGGCACTTGTGTCGGTATAGCCCCTAGCAAACAGCACGGTCACATCTCGCACGTAAAGAGCGCCTACAAGCTTTGCGTCAGTTCCATAATCTGCACTCTTAGAAGCGGGTAAAGAAAGTACAGGAATGCGCCTCAGCCCCGATTTAGTAAACAGCTCCATCGCTTCCTTGATGGTTGAGTCGGGACTAGTGACAGGACATCTCTCCAGAGGAACCATGAGCTCTCCCGCAGTCAGGTCGTCGAACTTCAGCACTCTATTTATTACGTCGTATTGTTTGGGTGTGATGACTCCTTCAAGCTTCGCGAGTTCCAGAGCGTAGACCATTCTTTCCTCCGTGGAAAGATTTTTCCTGGAGTTGTGCTTGGTGAACATCGAAGCCATGCTTCGACCGAGGCGACCTAGCGCTGTAGCGGGGGCGTCCATTATGCTCACGTAAGGCTCCATAAGTGGAGCAAGCAGCAGAGCTACCCCCTCGGGGTTATTCACCGCCATGTTCTTCGGCCAAGCCTCACTGATTACGAATACAACAATGAGATTTGCAGCAGAGAAGCCCAGGGCGCCTAGCGCACCTCCCGTGATATACCCGGCATAAGTTGCGAGGCTCGTAAAGGCCAGATTTATGACGTTATCACCTATAATTATCGCGTTCAGGGTGTGCGGTAGATTGTGGGCTAGACGAAGCACCCTCTGTGCAGCGCTAATCCCTTTCGAGGCCTGCAGCCGAATCAGAGTTACTCGGAGCGAAGAATAAGAGGTCTCTGCCGCTGAAAACACGAAAGAGAGCGCCACAAGAGTAACGTATATCAGGGCGGTATATACCATAAAGTAAGTGTGCATGCTTCAGTAACTCACGCCTTCTTGAGACATGAACTGTGTCAACCTTTAGTTTCTTCAGAGACCATTAGCTCTTTCGTTGCGTTGGCGGCATTCTCTCAGTGCAAAAGCCCAGACTGCGCCGGGCCGAAGTGCTACTGCTGCGAACAGAGGGAATCTGGCGAAGTGGAAGCAAGCATTACCTCATAGGTAAACTCTCGGTCATAGAAAACGGCGGACGAATAGCGGTAGCTAATCCAAGCGCTTTGCTCTGAACTGCTCCCCGCTATCTCCAAGGGGAGAGCTGAAAGCAGAAAGTCTTCAGAGGTGCATTGAGATAGTATTCCGACAAACTATTTGACCTACGGCTCTCTTTGCTCTCGCGCTTGCAGGGTGCGTGATGCTCCCTTAAAATCTATTAATAATGTCAAATGATGCCAATGCTTGGCGATAGCCTCACCACACGCCTATCTTCTTAGTAACTTTTCTAGCATTCCGCACGTTCCGCTGTAGGAACGCTGAGTGGAACTCAGGATGGTTTGTCGCAGGTATCGTCGCGCGGCAGGGCGCTGGCGCGTGCGGGTCTGTTGTAATGCGCCTTACCAGCTCTCCTTCCTTGATGTTCGACCTCCAGAGCTGTGCATACGCAATGAAAAACCTCTGCTCCGGCGTGAAACCGTCAACCACCCTACGCTTGGAGGGGTCAGCCGCAAGCCGTCGCTGGAGGGCCTCGTAGGCAAGTGAGACTCCTCCCAGGTCCGCAATATTTTCTCCCAGCGTAAGCTCACCATTGACGTGGAACCCTGGTAAGGGCTCTTCCGCGCTATAGACTTCCACCACACCTTTTGCCCTTTCTTGGAACTTCAAGGCGTCTTCTGGGGTCCACCAGTCCCGGAGGTTGCCTTCGGCATCAAACCTGCGGCCCTGGTCGTCATAACCATGGGTAATTTCGTGTCCTATAACCGTGCCTATTCCCCCATAGTTCACCGCATCATCCATTGAAGCATCGAAGAAAGGAGGTTGGAGAATACCTGCAGGAAATACTATCTCATTATTTGTTGGCGAGAAATAGGCGTTCACCGTGGGAGGAGTCATATTCCATTCATCCCTGTCCACGGGCTGGCCGACCCGGATTGCCTGGCGGTTCGCCTCAAATTCTGCGGCGCGTCTCACGTTGCCTAGAAAATCCTCTGGGTCAATATTCACTGAACTGTAGTCACGATACTTTTCCGGGTGGCCAATCTTGACTCGAAATCTTGAAAACTTTTCGAGGGCGTGCCGCCTCGTCTCGTCGTTCATCCAAGGGATCGCTGCAAGCCTATCCCTGAACACGCTACAGATATCGTTAACCAACACAGAAGCCTTCCGTCGGGCGTCCGAGGGAAAATATTTCTCCACATAAAGCTGGCCGAGGGCTTCTCCGAGACTCCCGTCGATCACCTGCATTGCACGCTTCCACCGAGGTTCATCCTCGCTCTGTCCCAAGAGGCGTCTATTGAAAAATTCGAAATGCTCCCGCTTGACCTTCTCGTATAGAAATGGAGCAGAAGCCAGAAGGATGTGCCAGCGGAGGTAGGTCCGCCATTTGTCGAATAATTCGTTCTGCAGGAGTTTGTCGAGCGCCTCCATGAACTCGGGCTGACCAATAACGACGTAATCAGTCTGTGACACTCCCCTAGCCTCGAGATAACTGGTCAGATGCAGTCGAGGAAACCTGCTTTCGAGTTCTTCCCATTTTACTCTGTTATAGTTCCTTTCTTGATCGCGGAGCTCAGCTCTCGGACGAGCGGCACGAGCAAGTTCTGTCTCCAGCGAAAGTACCCACTCCGCGAATTTGGCGCTCGTTTCGTGGGGTTCGCCAGTCAATCCGAACATCCTGCTCAGATGCGCTCTAAAGTCGTCACGCAGTTCCTTGAATGACCCTGACAGGTAGTATTCTCGATCTGGCAGAGAAAGTCCTCCCTGGTCAATGTAGAACGCGTAAATCGAGCTATTCTTCTTGTCAGCACGCGAGTAAGACCTAAAGAATGCGGACACGCCTGCAGCGTGCAATCTTGCAACGCACCTAGTGAGGCTTGCCCCCGGGGTTGCGTTCTCAACCAAATTCCAAAGCCCAGAAACAGGATTGAATCCACGTTCCTCTATCTTTTTTTCATCCATGGCCGACCTGTAGAAATCGCCGATCATCTGCTTCAGGGCGCCTTGATTATCTCGACTGTCACTTGCACAATCTTCCAGTATGCTATGTAGGCTGTGTAGATTCCATTCCTGTAGTTCGCCGAATGCACCCCAACGCGACTTGTCTTTCGGCACCGGGTTCGAACTTATCCAAGAACCTGCGGCAAACATATAGAAGTCTTCGTGAGGGTCGACTGATGGATTCATATAATCAATGGAAAAACGGGGCACCTGAAGAATGGTTTTCCCAGACGCTGTTCCTTCCGGCTTACCGTCACTCATGTTTCTCCCATTTCAGGTTTTGCTAGCAATAAAAAGCGTATCGCATTGTTCGAGTTCGGGTCACGCCGGAATGAGTTGGTGTCCATTCTCTCCAGCTATACAAAGTTCTTAAGCAGAGAGTTGGAATTTCGTGTCAGGTAGTAGCAAGTGATTGGCAATTGTCATTTGGTTTTAGAGGCCTCCCAGCCAGAGCCAAAACAACTTTCTAGGAAATTTTTGGTTCCTCGCTCAGCCTGCCAGATTTGACCAACAGCCCTGTGAGCTTTTTCCACCTCGCATCCTTGAGATAAATCTGACCCAGTAGCTTGCCAGCATCTTCTTTCTTTCCGGAATTGAAAAGTGATATTGCGCGCCAGTACTCCAGTTCGATGAGCCCTGGGGCAAGTGTGGTGGCCCTTTGAAACGCTCTTTCGGAATCCTCCCATTTCTTTGAAGAAATCAATCTCTCTCCCTTCTCTGCATACTCATAGGCACGGTTGAGCCTGAGTAGGCGTTCAAGTTCTTCGTTAGGGGAAGGGTGGTCCTCCACTCTCAATTCAATTAGTTTGCCTGACCAATAATTGGCGGACGGCTTCGCGTCCACAACGAGCAGTGCAGATGATTGTCTTCCCCTAATATCGCCGCCTGAAGCCTCTGCGGCCTTGAGCGTATGAACGAGTCTCTCTGGAAAGTCAAGAGAAAGTGAGGACTGGTAGGCGTCTTTCATGGCGCCCCATATGGTGTCGTTGTCCATGAGATTTGCTTGCACGCTAAACCCGTCACCCGATGCGTCACCAGCGTACGGGACGCACTCATTGCCAGTGTGTACTGATGTTGAGCCTGAAGAGTCGACCATGGCCACTTGGCGAGTTGCAGCTCTTGCGTCTGCGTGGACCAGAGCTCGCAGCGCTTCTTCTGCGGATTTACCTGCCGCAAGGAGCTCAAGGCCAAGTGGTCCATAGCTCACCTCTGCCATAGATTGGGTTGCTATTGCACCGACGCCGGCACGGGCCCACGTCACTACCGAACCAACTGAAAAATAGTGAGATTGCACAGCGACGCCAAGTAAACCGCTTTGCTTGTCTCGAGCCACAATAGAATATGTCATACCACATACTTGACCACCAAGCCTAAAGCGTTTTCCGTAGATTGGTCGGCGTTTGCGTAGCCGATTCTAGCAGAGCGAAGCAAACAAGACCAGATTTAGAGGTACTCACCGATGAGCGCAACAACCGCTCCAAAGAGGATCGCCGTCCCACCCAGTCCCCCGGTAAGATAACCCACCGCTATTACGGCCAGCATCCAGAAGAGCTTGGGCACGCGCCTTATTGCAAAGAAGCTTACAACAATTGCGAGCGCAGTATAAAAGAGACTCATGTCGAATTGTCCAGGAAAGCGCATGCCGGCTAGGGTTTCAAGCAAACTCACGACCAGCACAACCAGACCTATGATGATTCCCAGTCTTCCGAGTGTCACCAGACCCTTTTTCAAAGCAACGCTCATGTCGATTCAATACTAGTATAAACATGGAAGGTTAAAGGATGGATATTCTAGAGATATCCTAGTCGCGTTAAATATCTTTCAATGACCTCCTCTCAAGCTGAAGAAACTGCGGAGGAGAAATCTCCGCTGGACCTTGGCGGTCGGTGCATACGGGCGAGGGAGATCGGGATTTAGCAAAGTCCTGACATGACGAACTAACCGTTCTAACAGCCGGCTATAGCTAATTCGTCTGACGCGCTCAATTTGCCCGAAGACCGCAGGAGCTACTCGCTCACCTAGACGGGTTCAGAACCTCATTCAATAGGTTTCACTTCTTCCGGTTCGGAGCCTACAAGAGCCTCAACAGCCTGGAACTGCTCATGATTTCCCATTACCATCACCTTGTCCCCTACCTGTAGCACCTCGTTCTGGTCAAAATAAGTGACTATTTCCTTACCCCTTATCACCGCCAGTGTGATTGTGTAATTATCCAGAAGTGAGATTTTGGCCGAAGCGGCCTTGGATTTTGGCTCAATCTCAAACACGCCAATTTCTAGATCCGCATCTCCCCGCAGAGTGTCGCTAAATATCACTGCACCCACGTTGGGAGAAACCGTGGACACCGCCATCACTCTCCCTGCCACGCTATTAATGGGTATAATCACATTCGCCCCAGCTTGTCTGAAATGGTCTTGTAGCTCCTGCGTTCGAACGGCCACAACAGTCGTTGCCTTGCTATTGAGCTCCTCCGCGTTAAGAGTAACTATGAGCGAGGTGGCGTCGTCCTCAAAAACAATCACCACCGCTTTCGCCCGTTTTATTCCGGCCTTAAGTAAAGAGTCATGTGTCCGAGGGTCACCCAGAAGCACTGGAACGCCGTCGCCGAGTTTCTGCTTCACCACCTCGCTATTCGTGACGACCACGAACTCCCGCCGCATAGAAGCAAGCTTCTTGCAAACTGAATAAACTACCTCACCGTCACCGCACACTATTGTGTGATTCTTTAGAAGGCCAGCTTCCCAGCTGCTCTTGGCCGCAACCCACACTTCTCGATTTGCAATCGTAGTCATCATCGTCTGCACGGTGCTAGCCAAGATACCCACGCTGAGCACTATAAGCACGATGAGAAAGACCATTTCCTGATCGGGGAGAGGATATGGCGCATAGAGGCCTATCGTTGAAATAGTCGATATGCCGGCGTATACTGCTCCGACTACATCCAAGTGCTGGAAGTGATAATATACAACTCCAGCAATGGCGACGAGTCCTGCGAATGAAAAAACCTGCGCGCGAATGTGAGAGAAAATCGCGTAGGGTATAAAGAGAAAACCGAGACGCTTCCACACTCAGAATCCTTCCAAGCGAGCCTTGGGTTCCATCAAGCCACCCATACAAAAGCTCCTCTCTTTGGTTCGCTCTCCGCTCGTCAGCCGTAATCGCGACCCACGAATAGCCTTTAAATTCCTCGAACACACGGGAAGTGCATGAAGAAAGAATACGTAGTTACAAACATTTCAGCCGCTCCCGACGGCAGCCCCTATGTACTTGTAACCCTGAATGAGACAACTGACATGAGCGCGCAGCAAGAACCCCCTGGGCGCGCATCAGTAGGTGCTTTTGCAGGTGACCCAGAGTCGCTCATGTCGAATATAAACAAACTCCTTCTTCAGCAGATGGGGAGGGTGGCTACCACGCTCAAAATGGATATGGCGGATTACGAAGAAGCCGAAATCAGAGTCGGAGATAGAGTAACTCTCGAAATCAAGAAGAAAACGCTCGAGACGTAGAGTGCGCAGAAATGCTGGTCTCGAGCGATATTCAAGGAATGTCATACGGGTAACCAAGTCATGAGCTCCGAAGAATCTTTCATTCGTGGAAAGGGGTCATACGTCGACGACATCAATTTGCCCAGAACAATGCATATGGCGGTTGTACGGAGCCCCTACGCAAGAGCAGCCATCAGAAGTGTAAAGGGAGGAATCACTGCCTCAGAGGTTAAGGCTGTAATTGCCGCGGTCGGGGAAGGGGCTGCTACGCGTTCTTCTTCTGGTCCATGGGGAAACATGGTCCCGCTGCCAGCACTCGCCTCCGGATATGCTGCTTACGAAGGCCAGCCAATCGCGGCAGTTGTGGGGGAGGGAAAGTACGAAGCAGAAGACCTTGTGGAATCCGTAGAATTGGACTTGGAGGCAGTAACGCCAGTCATGGATCCCCTAGTTTCGGAAAAATCTCCGCGCATTCACCCGGCCACCAGTTCGAATGTGCTTTCCAGTTTCAGCGTTGGTCAGCAGTTTGAACCATTGGAAAACCGAGTCGCGCTAGAAGACACACTGTCTAATGCCCGTCTCTCGCCCAATCCAATGGAGACTCGCGGAGCGCTCGCGAACTTCGAATCCGGTAAACTGACGCTCTGGGCTTCAACCCAGTCCGTGCATTCTCTCAAGTCGGGACTCGTAAGGAGCCTTAACCTGCCACCAGAATCTGTCAGGGTAATTCAGGCCGACACTGGCGGAGGTTTCGGTTCTAAGGGAGGATTGTATCCGGAACACGTCCTTGTCTCCTACTGCGCAATAAAATATAAGCGGCCAGTAAAGTGGGTGGAGTCCAGATCTGAGCATCTTAGATCGACAAACCAGGGAAGAGGAGCCTTCGGAAGGATAAAAATATGGGCAGCGAGGGACGGAAGAGTCGATGCAATTTCCGCCGATGTGCTAGTGGACGCCGGAGCCTACTTTGCGGGGTTGAACGCTTTCTCCCCACGATTCATAGCTTTCCAATTGACTGGACCTTATTCAATCGGGCGAGCTTTCGTAACCGGAAAGGCTGTCTACACCAACAAAGTTCCGCTTGGACCCTACAGGGGGGCGGGTAGACCCGAAGCCTCATTTTTCGTTGAACGCATGATGGATATGCTCGCTGACGAACTAAAATTGGACCCTGCCGAAGTCAGGTTACGAAACACTTCGGTTGAATCCTTCTCGTCACCGCTGGGACTTCAAATCGAAGCTTCTAGGCCATTTTTTGAAACGGCAGTCCAGAGACTGGGCTACCGCAGAGAAATTACCGAGCCAGGAACTGGCCTTTCGTTTTTCGTGCTTGTGCCGGCTGCCGAACCAGGGGAAGGGGTAAGGATATCGGTAAGAGGGGGAAGAGTGAGTGTCTGGCTGGGTACAGTTCCTCACGGTCAGGGACATGAGACCTTCGTAAAGGAACTTGTGGCCAAGGAGCTCGGGGTGGACCAGAGTCTAGTTGCACTCGAGAGAGCGGACACAGACAATCTCGCCCAAGGCGTGGGAACTTGGGGTAGTAGGTCCGCGCTTGTGGGAGGAGCAGCTCTCGTCGATGCATGCCGCAAGCTCAAGGCGAAGGCAACCGAGACTGTAGGTGCAACAGTAGGCAAAGTTGAATATTCTCCCTCAAATCTTCTTTCAGGCGAATTTGACGTGGAGTCATTCTTTCAAAACACGGGCCAAGTAAACTCGTTCGGAGCTGTGCTAGCTCGGGCCGCGGTAGAAGAAGACCGCGTAAGAGTGACTAGATGTAGTGGTTGCTACGACGTAGGTCGAGCGCTTAATCCGGAAATGATAGTTTCGCAAGCAGCAGGTGGTGCGGCACAGGGAATAGGGCAGACTCTGTATGAATCATTAACCTGGGATGAAAACGGCAGCCTGTTAACAGCAAACCTGATTGATGCCGGCTTGCCCATGGCCAATGAATTGCCGCGATTTGAAGCTGAGATTGTCGAGAACCCGTCAAAGATGCCCCACGGGGCTAGGGGAATGGGGGAGTCTCCAACAATCGGGGTGCCGTCAGCACTGGTGAGAGCTATCGAAACACTCATGAGGAAAAGAATACGCGCCACGCCCATTTGTCCCCTAGTCCCAAATACGAATCCATCTGCTTGAAGCTGGCTATGTGTGTATTGCCAGGATAGCGAATCTAGGGCAATACAATGTTGTTTCTCCGTTATAGACCGAATCATTCCTAATATAGTTAGCTGGAATAGTTAATGTGAATTCGTCTCAATTCCTCGATAAGAAGAAAATCAAAATAGGCTGCGGTGGATGGAACGGGTTTCGTACAGGACTAAAAGGATATTCCTCCTATTATAATTTTGTTGAAGTGAATTGCACTTACTATGCCCTTCCCCCAATCGCAGCAGCACTTTCATGGAAGGACCAAGTTCCACCTAACTTTGAATTCAGCCTGAAGGCCCCTCAGAAAGATCCGTGCTCATACGAATTCATAAGATTGATTGAGCATTTAGAAAGTGAATATATCATCGTTCAGGAGGGAAACAGAAATTATATGCAAGCCCTCGATACCTTTGCAGAAATTGGTTTGCAGCCAGTTCTCGCGCCGAGAGGTAGAGTTGGCCTCCGAGATTCAGTTGGAAAGGCTCTTGTTTCTGCAGACCCGTTATTATATCCGATTCCCGGTAATCTCACTTCTCGTTACTTCCGAATTTTTGGGGTTCGTGTAGGAATTCTTCATCATCTCGGTAGTGAGATGAGGAAGGACTTGACCAAGCAATTAGTAAATGTGGCAAAAAAGACTGAATCAATGCGGGTTGTGGTGCACACCTTTTCCAGTTTCGAGGACGCCCTTTGGTTCAACTCCTTGTTGGCTCCACTTATTTAAATATCTCATTATATTAGCTCAAATAACGCCTTACTCTCATGAATTTGCTCAAGCCCCTCCGCAAATCCAGCGGAAAAATTAGAAAATTTTCAAACCCTATCGCCAACCCCCCTCTCCGCAGGCACGAATTCATCTACCGAATCAATTAGTGGCTTGAGATGAGCCAGCGCGGGTCCACCGTGCATTAGCACCGCAAGGAATCCGGCTTCCATGATTTCCTGTCTATTAGCTCCTAACGATGCCGCTGAGTGAACGTGAAAAGCAATGCACCATTCGCACTGTGCCGCCACTCCTAGCGCGACGTTAACAAGCTCCTTGTTTTTCGCACTCATCGCTGGTCCCTCCTCTGCTTTTTGCATGTAGTTCAGGAACGCTTGTGTTTGCGCTGGATACTCCTTTTGGAGCCTTTCGACCAAACTCCCGAATTCCTCCAGCCGCTCCTCCATATGACCCTGAGATACGGATTTTTTAGATTGCATCTATCAATCACGCTTCCTTGAAGACAAGCGAACTGATAAAGTCATATGTGCAGATATTCACAATCCTACACTTTACAATCCAGCCTAATCAAGTCGTGCTGTCGTAAATGCATACTTCCCATTGTCCAACCTCAGAAGTGATCTGCGCGTGCTTCAGAGTTTTCAAAACCGGTATGCCACTGCTTTTCCGCAGGGAATACCGGCATAGGCCGTCAGTTTGCGGCCCCAGCTTAGATCGCTGTTAACCTCTCTGCCAGAAGATTGCGTAAAGTGCCTATATTGGACCCTTGTAACAGTTTATCATGGTTTCCACGCTTGAAGGTATCCGTGTAGTAGATTTCACACGGGCGATGGCTGGTCCATTCGCAACCATGATTCTTGGGGATTTCGGCGCTGAAATAGTAAAAATTGAGCCTCTTCAGGGAGATGAGACCAGACTCTGGGGGCCCCCTTTCGCAGAGAAAGAGAGCACGTACTTCCTGAGCATAAACCGCAACAAAATGGACATCTCCGTGAATCTTCACACCAAACAAGGAGTGGAGATTGCGAGCCGCCTTTGTAAGCTGGCCGACGTTGTAATCGAGAATTTCCGCCCCAGAGTCATGGAATCTTTGGGCCTGGATTATGCTTCTGTTGCCCACCTGAACCCCCGCGTAATTTATTGCTCTATATCCGGCTTCGGTCAAAGTGGAATCCTGAGTGGCAAACCGGGGTATGACATTATAGCCCTGGCCGAAAGTGGTCTCCTTGGGATAACAGGGGAGAGCAACGGCAAGCCCGTCAAGTTTGGGGTGCCCGTCGCTGATATGGCAGCTGGAATGTTTGCCGCATTCAGCATATCTGCCGCGCTGTTTCGCCGGGAAAAAAGTGGTCAAGGGGAGAAGATTGATGTCTCCCTGTTTGAGACAATGATGTACTGGTTAACTCATCAAGGTCAGGGTTTTCTTAGTGCAGGCGTTGAACCTGCGAGAATGGGAGCATCTCATCCGAGTATCGCTCCCTATTCCTCTTTTCGAGCCAGGGACGGTTACTTTGTAATGGCAGCTGCGAATGACCAGCTCTGGCGAAAATTCTGCGAAGAATTCGGCATTGCGAACCTGATAAATGACCCTCGTTTTTGCACAAATCCCTCAAGAGTTAGAAATAGAGCGGAGCTCGAAGCCCTCTTGGACAAAATTTTCTCAGGCTACACCTTGGAGACCGCGATCGCGAAGCTGGAGCGGGCAGGAGTGCCATGCGCTCGAGTGCAAAGCATTAGCTCGGCTCTAAAGAGTGAGGGAGTAAGACAGCGTGACCTGGTGAGGAATATCGCCTCCCATAGACTTCGTGACCTGAGTCTTGTCTTTTCTCCTCCGAAACTGTTGAATTCGCCAGCTGAACTCAGATTGCCTCCGCCTGATTTGGGCGAACATACAAGCGCCATACTTCAACAAATCGGTTACTCTGCAAAAGAAATACAAGAGCTATTCGCGGTTGGGGTAGTGAAAGGTAAGTAGAGGTCACATCCTGCGTTTAATGCAACTGCGGGGGGTGCTATCACTAAATTTACTCTAAGGTTACTCCGTTCGCAGTTCTGAGATATCGAGATGCTCTCGGGGCTCAATCTGATGGTACCCGTTGGCTATATGAGCAGCTCATATTGTCCGCAAGGGGCGATGAGAAAGCATTAAATCGGTTTTCAGATAGATCCGACAAACGAACCATAACGCCGAGTGTACTTAGCTTTGCCTGCCTTAATGCGTGGATTCGTTCTTTGCTATTTGAGCTGCTGGGCTCAGAGGTTATCTCCACAACGCCGGATGCCCATTCTTTAAAGAGCCTGAATGCCCATAATCCAGTGGTTAGTTTTCTAACCACGCGGTGGAAACGGGGTCCAACTGGAATTGAAACCTGATATTCTGTCATTTTTCCTTTCCGGACCAGAACCGACACAAAGCAGGCGAATAAGTCGTGGTGACGCCATCCTCGGCGAAAGCACATGGGTCTTCCTGCTCGCTAATGGGTTACCAGAGAGCGATGCCCTGACATTGTAATACTTTTCATAAAGCTTAACAAATTGGGAAACAGCGATTCCACGTGGAAACGGCAGACTCATTGGCCTGGATGGAAAAGCTGGACCAGCGCGTAACTGGTTGGGCCAAGGAACAGGACAGAATCGCAAGAAAATCTTTGCGAAAACTGTCCTCGATTGTCAGAAATCGGGTGGCACAATTCGTGTCTGCACCGATAATCTTGGAAATTGAGCTAAAGTCGGCTGGCCTCTTTACGTTATGGCGAAGGAACGCACATGAAATCACTCTCAACAATGACGTGATTGTCTCCGCGAAGAATCTCGATAACGGATCTCTCATTCATTGGTTTCATGCTGATCAGAAAGGCGAGAGACTGGCATTCTTTTTCTCAAAGGGATCTGACCGAGGCAGTATGGTCATATTAGATACACAGAGTGGAAAAGTGCTCGAAAGGGTGACGGGGTCAATCAATTCAGTAATTTTCGATGATGAAAGTTTTACTTACTCGGCGATTATTAGTGAAGATAAATCCGGGCACAAGATATCGCCTTCTTCGAGGGTGTTGAGAAACGGGGAAGTCGTGTTCGGTGACAATCTTTCAGATAATCAGATGGTGCGTTTGCAAGAATCCTCTGACGGTAGAACTGCAATAGCCGATATATCAAAGGGATGGACTAGCTCTGAAATATACGTTGGAATGGTCAAAGAACCTGGGCGCTGGAAACGAGCTTTGGTCAGCAAATACCCAGTAGATCCCATAGATTTCGCTGACGACGTGCTATATTCGCTTGTGTCAAGGGGTATGGGGGAGATCCTAAGGAACAAAACTAGAATAATTGTCGGCAAAGCACGGAGATTGAAGAAAGCTGTCAGGATTGGAAGCCGATTGGTCTGTGTCTCCACTGAGAATTGCTCCGACTCAGTTAGTGTGTTCAGCCTAGACGGCGAGGAGCTGGAGCACTACAAACCGTCCCAGACGACTCCAATCTCGATTCCGCTTGTTACCTCTTCTGGCAGTTCGGCTGTCTTTAAAGCCGAGAGCTTTGGGCTACCCTATCTACTTTTCGAATACTCGAACTCTGGACGCTTTCGCACACTTGATGAACTCTCACTGGCCAAGCTAGACATAGAGGAAAAATATACACAATCAAAGGACGGATCAAGTGTGCACCGATTTGAGTTTGGGCGAAAATCAGAGGTTGTGGTGGCCTATGGCTACGGAGGGTTTGATATCTCATTATTGCCCTTCTACTCTCCCCTTCTACTTTCGCTCGCAGAATTCGGCTGTAGAATAGCAGTTACTAACCTTAGAGGCGGTTCCGAATTCGGCGAGGATTGGCACAGAGCGGGAATGAGAGCCCGAAAGCAAAAAGTGTTCGATGACTTTATTTCGGTTCTTGAATCGCTCAAAGAAGAAGGAAGTAGGGTGGTCGCTCTCGGCAGAAGTAACGGGGGTCTGCTCGTCGGGGCGGTAATGACACAGCGCCCTGATTTGCTTAGTGCCGCCGTCATTGGCTATCCAGTACTGGACATGTTGAGGTTTCATAGGCTCTATATAGGCAAACTCTGGACGACTGAATATGGGGATCCGGACGTACCAAGCCACCGCAAATATTTATGCAAATATTCTCCGTATCACAACCTTTCCAGAAAGAGGGGTATCTACCCTCCCACTCTAGTGTATACGGGTTTCGGAGATGACAGGGTCCATCCTGCGCATGCCTTCAAGTTCGTACGCAAAATGCTGAACGGCAAGAACAACGTTCTCCTCCGCGTAGAGCACAAAGGGGGTCATCTGGGGAGCGCTTCTGAAAGTCTAACCGCCGAAATTGCAGATATAGTCGCATTTATAGTAAAGGAACTGAACCTCAAGGAGGTCGAGAATAGGGCTAGAGAGGATCAGCGCACAGGTGCCAGAGTTAGTAGGACCGCTTGACGGCTGGGTTAACCCCGAGGGATTTGTTGCTAGAATCCCTCCGACTTCATATCATACCAATCATACCAATAAAGGAGTAATAAATCCCGCTGAAAGAGTGTACGGACTTTGACAAGCGC
>JAJYZJ010000093.1 GCA_021800035.1 archaeon | reverse complement strand
CGGTGTGGTGACCGTGGTTTTCGGGGACGATGGCTCAAAATACAAAGAGCTCTATAGGGAGCTGGGAATCCTTGGCGAGCCCGAACTGGACAGATTGCTAGCGCGGGGGCTTGGCCGTGCTCACGCCGTTTGAAATAGCTGCTGACACAATCTGCCCTGCGATACGTGCAGCTGTTGCAGAAAAGCTGGTAAAGGAAAGGAAATTTACCCAGTCGCAGGCTGCTCGCAGCCTGGGCCTCACACAGCAATGCGTAAGCAATTATATGGTGGGCTGCAGGGCGATGTACCGGAATTTAGTGCTAGAGGGCGGAGCAAACGAAGTGGCGGAGAGAATAGCCAATGCCGTAGTCAACGGCGCCGACGAACTTTCACTTACACTTATGGTCTCTGACGCCTGCATGAGCCTCCTTATGCTTCAAGAACTCTGGAAAACGGCAATATCACATGTGCCGGAGGGGGAGGCCCCCTGCCCAGTGTGCAGGTCAAGGAGCCCAAGCAGTTGCGTTGTTACCGAGTGGACAAAGTCGTTGAAAATCCAAGGAAACCCAGTTCAGGCGCCCGTTCGCTCAGACGAGTAGCGTTCGTAGATGCTCCAAGCGTAGCCCGTGTGAGGGCATTCCGAACTTTCACAGACTTCGCAGTACATCTCCCCGTGGCGATAGTCAACATCAGCGATCCTGCCGAGTTTGCGGTCGAGTATTCTCACCACGTTCTCGTAAATATTGTAGTGCTCAAGCCGGGGCAACTGCTTCTGGGAGCTTCTATCGAGGGGACGAGTGTCTTCCATCCTTATATATCTAAGGACACTTGCAACAGGGTATATATACTTACACCTCCATCCAAAGATTGACGGAAACCTTGCTCCGCTCCACTTTCGAGCGGAAGAACCAATCCTGCTACACGGTATACCTCATGAACTCGGTTTCGCAGGGATTGCCCTTCGCAATCCAAGCCTCCCGCTTCTCTGGCACGTAAATCATGCCGTCAAGCGTGCGGCTCCAGTGCCCCTCCGGTTTTGCGTGGTTCACGTGGGCACAGATTGTGTTCGGTCGATTCTCGTGATCCCTGAGGAACCCCTCAAGAACATCGAGCGATAGCTCCTTCATGTGTTCATTTATCAGACTTCCCATCCTCGCACATCTGAACTTGCTGTTCGTTGCATATTCTTCACTCTTCCCTTCGTTAAATCCCTTGGTAGCGCAGAGGTAATGGTTGGCGTGATAGAGCGCGTCATCTGAACGCATTACCTGGGTCTTTGTGGGGTTGGCTTCGACATCCGCAATCGATTTCGGGCTGCCAATCATAAAGTTGAGCGCAAACGCCTTGTTTGCGTGGCCAATCACGTCGACCGCATCCTCGACGCTCGCCCTGTTCATCACTTCCCTTACTACGCAGAGCATCGGCACTCCCAGCCTGGGGGCATCATAACCAAGCGCGTTGATGCACACCGCCAATCCCGACGAATTTATGCCCATCATAGCGGGGGCACCCGCATAGGAGTAGAGGAGCGCGTCAGGTGCATCGGTCTGCCTGTACCTAGTGAGCGTGGTGCATTCGCCGTCGAGCCAAGGGTCAATCCCTTCGTCGTTGTTTTGCCCGACATACGTGAGCCCGTCAGCTGTTGCCCCTCCCCTGACCGCAAATGATGTGCACGCCTTCGCCAGTCTGGGATAAAACACTTCGTTAAACGCAGCAATCGCGAGCACCTCATCCAGCTTTATGCCCGCGCCGTCAGCTTCGCCCCGCAGCTCATCAAACACAGTTTCCGAGAAGTCTTTGACGGGCCCGGCGAACTTTGACGCGTCACGCAGCACGTCACTTTTTTCGGTTTTGAGATACTTTGCATAGTAATTATAGTGAGAATCAATAAGCCGCCGCATAAGCGCCCTATTATGTTCACCGTACATGAACCCCCGGTCGTAAGCGCTTCCACGGATCTCCAGAACCTGGTAAATCGGTGCCTTCAGTTTTTGAGCCAAGGTGTGTTCCTTCCGTGGTCGCGACTTATAACAATTGTTCTGACGTGCGTGCGGTTTATGGAGTCCACCCTTCTGGGACGCTCGGCCTATCCGCTTCTAAGCGACATACTCGAATTCCATCAATGCACGCAAGCAGTTAAGAGCGCTACTGGTTCGCCCAAGTTGGTCAGTAACCCACCCTAGTTCTTGGAGGTGGGTGCGCTTATACCGGGAGCAAAATGGCACGACACCCATCGGCCCGGCTCTACAGACCTGAGTTGCGGCTCATCCCGAAAACAGACATCCTTGGCGTAGGGGCACCGGGGGCTGAATCTGCAGCCCATGGGTGGAGATATTGAGCTCGGAACCTCCCCCTTGAGCGCTCCGCCGACTCGTTTTTTCGTGGGATCAGGCTCAGGTACAGAGGAGATCAGAGCCATCGTATACGGGTGCATTGGGTTTGTGAGTACCTCACGCGTTCTTCCGACTTCGGCAATCTTGCCCGCGTACATCACTGCCACCCTGTCCGCCATGTAGCGGACTACACTCACGTTGTGCGTGATAAAGAGGTAGCTCAGCTTGCGCTCCTCTTGGACCTGGCGCAACAGATTGAGAACCTGCACCTGGATTGATGAGTCAAGCGCAGATGTGGGTTCATCAAGCACCAGGAACGCTGGGCCAAGTATCAGCGCGCGAGCGATAGATATCCGCTGCCTCTGCCCGCCACTGAACTCGTGCGGAAACCTCGACAGCGCGCTCTCAGAAAGGCCCACTGCTCTCAGCGATTCCGAGAGCTTGTCCCTGAATCCTTCTCGGTCGCTTCCTTCTTCCCTCGCAAACGCCTTGAGCGGCTCTGCCAGTATATCCTTGACCCGCTGCCTTGGGTCTAGCGAAGAGGTTGGGTTTTGGAACACAATCTGCATTTGCCTCCGTGTCTTTCTCAGTTCCTCTTCGCTAAGTTTCGCAAGGTCTTTCCCCTGAAAGACCACGCGACCGCCCGTTGGTCGTTCCAGCATCACAACAGTCCTGCCGAGCGTAGTCTTCCCCGAACCAGATTCTCCAACCAGTCCAAGCGTCTCGTTCTCGCCTATGGCGAGCGAAACACCGTCCACCGCTCTTACCCACAGCTTTTCCTTGGAAAGCAGCCAGTCGAGAACTCCCGACCTGACCGGGTAGTATTTCTGCAGTCCGTCGATTTCGAGAATCAAGCCCAAGGCGCACCCTACTGCCTGAGAAAGCAAGCAACTCTGTGCCCAGGAGAGACTTCCTTTGCCAGGGGCAGCTCAACCCTGCACCTGTCAAACGCATACGTACACCTAGGGTGGAATTTGCAACCAGGAGGAGGAAACCTCAGGTCCGGCACGTCGCCCGGAATGGCCTTTAGCTTCTCCTCATCCTTGAATTTCCGCGGAAACGACTGAAGGAGACCCTCGGTATAGGGGTGCATTGGATTTGAGAAAAGTTGGCCGGTTTCCGCATGCTCGACAATTTCTCCGGCATACATCACAACTACTTCGTCCGCTATCTGCGCAGCAACAGCAAGGTCGTGAGTAATGAAAAGCACGGAAGCCCCGATTTCATCTCGGAGTTCACGCATGAGTTCCAGCACCTGTGCCTGGGTCGTGACATCCAACGCTGATGTTGGCTCGTCCGCTATGAGAAGGGATGGCTTTTCTAGAAGCGCCGTCGCGATCATCACCCTCTGCGCCATGCCTCCGCTGAGCTCGTGGGGATATTTTGTGGCGACGAGCTCGGGGTCGCTGATCTGGACTTCCCTGAGAGCCTTGATTGCCTCATCCGGGTACTTTCTGTTGACTCTCGGTCTCGGAAGCCTTGCGCCCAGTAATCTCGAGGCTGTCCTGTGTGACTCTTCTGGCGCCGGGGTTACCCTGAAGGGACCATAGCTTGGCTTGCCCAATCTTTCGTCCCTTACGCGAATAGTCTCAGCGAGCTGGTCGCCCACCGTGTAGACCGGGTCTAGAGAGCTGAGCGGTTCCTGAAATATCATTGACAAACCAGTGCCTCTTAACCTGGTCATCTGGCTCTCAGGCAATTCTACCAGATTCTTTCCTGCGAACTGGATTTCGCCGCCTGCTACCCTTGCCGGAGGAACTGGCAACAACCTGATTATGCTCAGGCCGAGCGTGCTCTTACCACAGCCGGACTCCCCCACAATAGCAATGATCCGCGAACGCCTGACATTCAGGTCCACCCCTCCCAGAGCGGTGAGTTCTCCCCTGAAGGTGTTATACTTGACAACCAGCCCCTTTATCGTCAAAACCGCGTCTGCGAATCCAACCGCTTCTCCTCCGCCTGCCGCAGGAAGGGTCTGCGCTTCACCCAAAGGTTCCTCTCACCTTCGGATCCAGTGCGTCCCGTAGTCCGTCTCCCAAAAGACTGAATCCGACAGCGACAACGAGTATCGCGAGCGCAGGCGCGATCGGAATCCAGGGGTAACTGCGTAAGTATGACTCTCCCTGCACAGTCAAAAGCCCCCATTCAGGAGTGGGCACCTGTGCACCAAGGCCGATAAAGCTCAGTATCGAGTAGGTGAGTATCACGTTCCCAATATCAAGCGTAGCATAGACAAGAAGTGTAGGAAAGATATTTGGGAATATGTGATGCCCTATAATATACGAGGGTCGTTGACCCACCGCTCGTGAGCTATCAATAAACTGCTGGGATTTGACGCTCAGGGTTTCTGCTCTTGCAAGCCTTGTATACGTCGGCCACCAGACTGGTACCAACGCGAAAATTGAGTGGAGCGTGCTCGGTCCAAGCGCAGCTACTATTGCCAGAGCAAGCACAATCCCCGGAAAGGAAAGGAAGATATCTGTGACTCTCATGATCACTTCTTCGGTAAGCCCCCCTCTGTAGCCAGCAAGACCACCAGTGAGCAGACCGAGTGCCATAGCGACCCCGACCACTGAAAAGGCGACTTCGGCGTCAATCGGCGCGGCCGCGAGCACTCTTGAAAGCACGTCTCTCCCGAGGTCGTCTGTGCCCAAAGGATGAGCAAGCGAGGGAGGGCGTAGCAACTGAGTTGTAAGCGCATACGGGTTGTAAGGCAGTATCGCATCCCTGGTAACAACATCGGCTATCGCCAGAACAACGAAGGCAACTGCAATCACGGCGCCAGCGAGGGTCATGGGACTGGATTTGACAACCCTCCAGGTTATTGCGGCCTCGTTCCTGTCGAACGGCAGCTGAAACTTACGAGTGCTTGCCAAAGTCCATCCCTAAATCTTGATCCGGGGGTCAAGAACTGCGTATAGAACATCAGCTAGGAGATTCGCTATGACCACGCTCAGGGTAAAGAGCACTGTCACTCCCATAATCGAAGGAAAATCCAGATTTTCGATCGATTGAAGAGCGAAATATCCGATGCCGGGCCAGAGAAAAATGGATTCGACAACAATCGTACCGCTAAGTAACGCTCCGAGAAGCAAACCGAGGACCGTAGTAGTTGGAATAAGTGCGTTTCTCAACGCGTGTCTGTAGACCACAGCACGCTGGGCCAGTCCCTTGGCGTATGAAGCTCGCACGAAGTCCTTCTGGAACACCTCAAGCATTGATGACCTAG
>JAJYZJ010000026.1 GCA_021800035.1 archaeon | reverse complement strand
TGCGATCTAATAGGTTATAACTCATCTGAATAGAGGCAAGGTCAAGCTTCTTCAGCGCTGCCCTTGCCTCTACCATCTGTTTCAGACTGAAATTGCTGACACCAATGTACCTTATCTTTCCAAGCTCCGCTAACTTCTCCATAGCACCCAGGGTCTCTGCAATTGGAACCGTTTGACTTGGCCAGTGTATCTGATAGAGATCAACATAGCTCGTGCCCAACCTCCTTAGACTGGACTCCAGACTTTTCGTGACCGAATCCGCCTTAAGGTGGTTAGACATAACCTTGGTCGCGATGAACAGGGTCTCCCTTTGCATTCCCCTGATTGCCCGACCCACAATCTCCTCTGAACGGTAGACTTCAGCCGTGTCAATCAGGTTCATGCCGAGTTCAAGTCCTGCTTTCAGGGCCCCGAGCTTTTCGGTCGCACTTCTCCGCCACCCAAGATAACCAGTAAGTATCCACAAAGGGTCGTAGTATGTCCCCATCCCAATCGCAGAAATTCTGGGACCATCTTTTCCGAATTGTTTGAATTCCATTCAATATCCCCGGCTGCGCCCTGAAATATAAGGTGGGCCAAGTCGAAACTGCATGGTGTTGAGCGCGTAAAGCAGCTTCTCTGAAAAAAGACGGCGCGAGCGCCTTGGAAGGGATTTTTACGAATCGAAGCCTCATGCGCGTGCTACGCATTTTGCAGCTTGGGTTTCCGGCGCTCCGGCCGGTATTCAATACGTCTAAATCTCGCCCTTGCAGGCTGCAGGCGTGCCTACACTACTACAGATACTCTACGCTATCATAATCGGCGTAATCCAGGGGATTTCTGAATGGCTGCCAATCAGCAGCAAGACGCAGGTGCTCATAGCCTCAGAGTTTCTGCTGGGCCTGAGTTTCCAGCAGGCGTACACGTTTGGGCTGTTTATGGAAGTTGGCACTATACTTGCTGCTGTAATATACTTTAGGAGAGACATTCTGTCTCTTCTCAAGGTTGTGGCGCTAAGGGGTAGCCCGGCGGAAATCAAGCTGTTCAAATATGTAGTTGTGACGACCGTGGTAACAGGGCTCATCGGGGCTCCGCTCTATCTTGCGGCCGACTCCGTAAAGGGTGTGTCGGTAGGTATTCCCATGCTCGTGATTGGAGCAATTCTGATTGGCGATGCGATGCTGATACGCTATTCCCGCAAGGGACAAACAGAGCTTTCGAACAGAAAGAGGTTCGACAGTTTGCGGCTCAAAGATTATGTGATTGTCGGAATCACTCAGGGAATCGCGGCTCTCCCAGGGGTAAGCAGGTCGGGCATAACAACCAGTGCCATGCTCCTCATGGATGTCGAACCGGATGAAGCGTTCAGATTATCCTTCCTCGTCGGGATATTCGCTTCCGCCGCCGCGTTTGCTCTCACATTGCTTGTGAGCCATACCAATGTATCCGCGGCGCTCTCCGGAATTGGCATAATCGGGCTAGGGGTAGCAATTCTGACTGCCACGGTGATAAGTCTATTCCTCATTGATTTTCTTATCCGGATCGCCGGAAAATCAAAAATCGTTTACGTTATAATCGCGCTCGGAATTATTGCACTGGGCAGCGGAGTACTCTACCTCCTCTTCGCGGCCCTCGGCGTACCGGTAGTGAGCTAACTTGGAACTGGTTACGCCCGCCTCCAGACTGGCGCGGTTTCGTACGTTAGTGCGACTGGACCCGCTGCTCGAACGGGTTTTACGCAGGCGAAGCTTTCGTCAGTAAGCATCCGGCTGCGCGCTTCTGCCGAGAAGAAGTGCGCTCCAGAATCTCCTCCAGCCGTCAATCGCGTCCACCCCCCTTACCCTCACAGTTCTTGCGTCCAGCTGCTCAACAAAGGGGAGAATCGCGGCTCTTGCTGCCATGCTCGGCTGCAAGAACTGGAAAGTGTATTCCGCACCGGAACCAAGCCTGTAGGGCTTCGTGGATCTTGCTTTGATTGCACCAGCCTTTGCGGCAGCCTTGATCAGTTTCCTTGTCTCCTGTGGAGATAGGCAGCGCGCCGCAAGCCTGTCTATCGCGTACTTTACTATAGCTCCCTCTACATCCGCTATAACCTCCCTGACCTCGGATACTGTGTACTGATCCCCGCTAACCATAGTCACTGGCACGCCAAAGTGCCCAGCTATCGTAGCGTTGATTTCCGCTTCACTGGTCGCGCGGCCGTTGAGCTGCACAGAACTCGCCCCTGACATAGTGTGGCTCAGAACGCCTTTACCCCCTACCATTGAATGATAGCCCACAAACATGGCGCAATCGAAACTCTTGTCGATGCCTTCCATCATGTAGAGCGGCTTTGTGACCCCCGAAATGAGGGATGCGACTGGGTGAAGCTGTTCTAGCAGGAGGTTGGTCATCTGGCCGTGGGAGTCGTTTACTACCACTTCGGTCGCTCCTGCCTCAACTGCTCCTTCTATCGCGGCGTTGACGTCCTGGCACATCTGATTTCTGAATCGCTCGTAGTTCATCTTGCCCGGAGTGACATCTTCGTTCGAGACAACTCCTGTGATTCCTTCCATATCGGCTGAAATGTAAACCTTCAAGGGGGTTCACGCAACTCAGTGCCAGGTGGCTTTAAAGGCTGCAGGCTGGACGCGCGCGGGTCCGTGCGATCAAGCAGGGTCGGCGAATCTACCGGGAGACTCGGTATTCACTAGCTCACGCAGCGCAATCAATTTTTTCTCTCTCTGATCGGCGCGGGACTCAGCTTCCTCGAGCCTCATGATTTCGTCCTTGGAACGCGGTATGTACGGAGGCACTGAAACCGGTTTGCCATCGCTTCCAATATGCACAAACGTGTAATATGCAGTGGCCGCGTGATGCCTGTTTCCCGTGAAAGGGTCTTCGGCCACTACCTTCGCACCTATTTCCAAGGAGCTACGCCCTACGCGATTGAGCGCGACATCCACGTCGAGCACGTCGCCTACCCTTATCGGATAGTAGAAGCTCATATCATCGACCGCCCCGGTCACCGCAGCACCCTTGCAAAATCTTGTTGCCAACGCGCCCGTGAATTCGTCAAGGAGCTTCAGCAAGCGACCTCCGAACATTATACCCCCATAAACTGCGTCTTCCGTCATCACTATCCTTGAAAAACTCATGTGCCACTTCGAACCTTTGCCGTACTCTCCCGTGTCCTCGGCCAGCAGTTTCCGTCCTCGAAGGGAAGACTTCCTTGCCTCCCAGCGAGAGACCGCCTGCCTGTAAATCGCACTCTCTCCCTTTTCGGGCTTGATGCGGGCCGGAACAAGCCTCGGTTCGCCATGCATTCCCACGGCTATGAATGCCATGTGAGAAAGCGTGGTGACTGAAGTTTGCCCAGTGATCGGGTCCTCTGTTCTGGCCCGCACTCCCACTTCGAGAGAGCTCTTTCCGATGTATTCGATCCACGCACGAACGTAAGCAAGATTTCCCACTCTCACCGGGTTGACAAAGAATACGCTGTCCAGCGAACCCAATACAGCGTTCCCCTTCGCCATTCTCGAGACTGCGAGTGTCCCCACTGAAACCAGCCAGTTCATCATGTTTCCGCCATGCAAGATGCCTAGAGGATTGGCATCGGCCGGGTTGACCAGAAACACGGTCTCAACTGCGGTCTCCCTGATAGAAATCTCTGGCCGCTGGATTGCAGGAAGAGCAGGCATGCTCAAACGAGGCTTCTCCTCTTTAAAAGCTAGCGCCTGTCGAAGGGGTTTTTGTTTAAAGAACAAAACCGACGCGCTGACGACTACAGAGTTGCATAATCCGGTTCATCACTTTAACTCCTCCGCGGCCTTCTTGCTATGACCGCCGAACTGCCGGGGTTCGCAGTGAAACCTGTGAGGCCGACCACGCAAGCACCCGCCCCTTGCCTGATTTCTTGGAAGGTGTTTCACGGATGGTCGGCTGGTGCTTGCGGGGCTCAGCCAGTTCCGGCAATCTTGGAGCGAAAGGCTACAGCTGCTTTGGAGCCAAAGACTGAGGCGAGCCTATTGCTCGGCCTTAGCGGAATTGACCTTGCTCGTCACGTCACTTTCAAACGTGTCAACAAGTCTTCCTAACGACTTGCAAAGCTCGCTTACCCGCACCCTCGAAGCTTCCCTTATTGTAGCAAGGTCGGCCGCGGCGTAGAGGTGAATGTAGCCCCTGCCCTGCCTTCCCTGGACCTCGCGGTAGGTCAGCCCTGCGACTGTCAGCCTCTGCAGACAGCGGTAGACAGTCGTCCTTTCCCTCTTTACGCTCATGGCCAGCTGGTCCAGAGAGCACGGTCCCTTCCTCACGAGTTCGTAAAAGATCTCAGATTCAGCAGGTTTCAAATCATAGAGACAGGTGAGCAAATCTGTGCAGGTCGCCTGGCGACGTGCCAGAAATCGGATCATGCTCATGGCTACCCTAATCCAGTGCCATCCGGCCACTTAAGTCTTGCATAAAATTGGCAATATAACGAGACTTAAATATGCAGAAAGCCAAATAATACTTACCTCGATACCCGCATCCGTCCAAGCTGACAGGGACAGAAGCCGGGTCGAGCAGGAACAAGCGAGAAAATGTCTCAGGACGAAGAGTTAGAAAAATTGAAGAGGAAGAAGGCCGCCGAAATCGAGCAATCTTCATCCATGCCAAGTCATCCGGTCGCGGTGACCGACGCAAACTTCAGAGAAACGCTGCAAAAGTACCCTTTCGTAGTGGTTGATTTCTGGGCCGCATGGTGCGGACCCTGCAGGATGGTGGAGCCCATAGTTGAGGAGCTTGCCAAGGAATATTCAGGAAAGGTGGTGTTCGCAAAGATGAATGTGGATGATAACCCCTTGGTTCCGGGAGAATTCGGGATCCAGAGCATACCTACCATGCTCTTCTTTAAAAACGGAAAGGCGGTTCACGGTTTCATAGGCGCCCGACCGAAAGCCCAGATTCTTGCAGAACTAAAACCATATCTGTAGCGCAGTAAAAGATAAAGAGAGCTCCAGTTCAACGCGGGCAAAGCCCGCAGATGTTCTGGTCCTCTCTCAGACAGGGTGGCTAGAGGGCTACAAGATTTTCCTTCTCTCTATTCTCGAACCAATGCGAGGGGCTCGAGGCCTGCGTATGCTCGCTACGAATAAAGATATGAGTGTGGCTACAAAGGGGATCCGGGGAACAACACCCGTGGCCGATTGGTGGGCGTCTCGCAGAGGAAGAGAACCGCCTACGTCAAGGGTAACACTTGTCATCTTACCTCCCTGTATCAAAAACGACTGACCAGCACTCTGCCCGTTGACATGGGCCACTACTGTGTAGTTTCCCGGCTGTAGCGAATAGGCCGAACTGTAAACACCCTGTGCATTTGTGGACACATTGAGAACGTATCCGTTTGGATAGGTGATTGACAAATTGGCGTGAGATGCCGGAGCGCCATCGTACAACACCTGAACTGAGAGCGCGCCGCGAGGAGTAAGCATGAGACTCTGAGACGAACAGGATTTTACTGCAACAGTTTCGCTGAAGTATGGATTACTGAGATACGGCAGGTATGCACTCACATTGTATTTGCCGGGGGTGAGTGAGTAACCGGTAGAGAAGAATCCCGTTGTCGTGTTTTGGGTGAATACCTTCACGCCCGAGCTCGAAAAGATAGTGACGTTCGCAGGTGTAGGGTTACCGTCCAGATTAAGCACGTCCCCGGTCAGTTCGCCAAGTGGCGAAACACAGGCGAGAACCTTCAGCGTAAGAGGCGTCGTGTTCGTAACAGATGATTCGAAAGACACGCTCGAAAATACGGAACTGAGTGAGAGCCTGTACACCCCAGGAGGAGTGTTGTTCCCAATCTGGAGTTCAAGCGCGGAATCCGGTCTCAGCGGATTGTAGCCCAGGTTGACGTAGGCGGGAGCTACCAGAGGGTTGGGCGTGAAGTATGCAGAAACTCCCGTTGGAATTCCGGAAACGGAAAGCGTAGCATTGATCCCGATGAAAAATAGCTCGTGAGTGGCATTTACAGTCGAATTCACAAAGTAACCAGTGGAAAGGGGAACTGCTACGCTCGAGCCCTGGTAGACCGTGACGGTCGAGTTCTGCACGGTCGTATTAAAGCCCAGCACCCAGGTAGGGAAGGCGTAGAACAGTGTCTGGCCAGCTACAACGGTGTTGAAGAAAATGCGATAGAAGCCTGGAGTCCCGCCAGCAGTCCATGTAAAGTAGGCTGCCCCGCCTGCGTCCGTTCTTGAAGATGCCAGTCCACCGAACGGGGGGCCCAGATTGCCCTGAACACTGCCCGAATCAGTGAAAGCGGAGACTGTTATATTCGCAGCCGGCAGGCCGTTTGGATACCAGAGGTAAAACACTACCCCGGAACTCTCGTGCGCAGGAAGAACGATAGAATCCAGTTCGTTACTGGAGAGCGCATAATAATTAAAATAATTTTCCCACTGGAAAATCGAATCATTCACGGTCCCATCTACGCACTGCGGATTCACTGCCGGTTGCAGATAGAAACCATATTCATAGGCGCTAACATTGTAGCAGCCCGGAGAGAGATATGGGGTGGCGTAGAAGCCGTCGAGCCCAGTAACGCTTGTGGCAACGACACTTCCCGATTGTGTCTTCACGGTTACAGTGGCTCCCTCTATTGGCGGGCCAATCTCAATCCCGCCAGTATGGAAGTTCAGGTAAGCAAACTCTACCCTGCCCACAATGCTTCCACTCGCCGCGCTGAAGGTGTAGACCGCCTTCGCCTGTACCGGGCCGAGAACGTCGATGCTCGCGTTCGGGGAGTCGTAGAGCTGAGTGTAGCTGGTTCCGTTTATTTCTGAAGTGACGTCCCAATAGGAAAAGGAATACGTGCCCGTGAAGTTTGTGAATGTGGAGGGCGCGTTCAGAGTCACGGGGTAAAAGAGTCCGGTAAAGTTTGTATCGGGATTAAGCTCGCTTGTCACACCCGGAATGTTCGAGCTTACTGAGAGTAGCGCCCACATGGTATAGTTGAAAACACACGCAGATGAGAAAAGTGTGCAGCCAGAAATACAGACGTTACCGGTTACTTCACAGATTCCCGTTGGCGCGGAATACATATCGATTCCGTCAGCGATCATTTGACTAAGGGATGAGGCATATGAGAATGCAAGGGGGGGCAGGATAGGCAGTGGGAGAAGCATTGTCACAGAGGACACGTTCACTTGCGCGTAATTGTAGGCAGCGAAGGCGGACGTAAGATTGATCACAGTTGCGTCATTGGTCAGGTTCCAGTCATTCGTGATGTTAAGCATGTCAGGAAGATTGAAGAGGTTCAGGATTGAGCTGCAGAACATTTGCGTCTGGCAACCCGAGAGAAGGAGGCCCATCTCGTTAGTGCATCTGATCGGGCCCAGGCTGCAGTCCGCATTCTTCAGATAGTAGAGCGGAGCATGAACCGGGTTCGAGCCAAACTGGAATACAGGCATCCCGATTAGCTCGCCATAGCATATGGATTCGCCGTCAGGAGGTGGCGGCTCTGGCATGCATACACCTGAAGAGTGGGGCAAACCGGTACCGTTCGCCTGCCAGGCGTTGTTTTGATCTGCCAGAATCGGCATATAGGATATCAGGTTCGCGAAGTCGAGGTAATAACTGTAATCGGGGTAGAGAATTTTGTCTGAAGGAGTCAGGTTATAGTTCCCATAGTACGCACTCAGCTCAGGGCCAAGCTGCGGGCACAGGTTGGTAGCGTTGACATTTACGCAACCCTGATCAAATCCGCGGCGGAAGGGAGTATAACCAGACGGGGCTTCGCGCATTGCAGCAGCTGCCGAGGCCGAAGTAGTATTGCCCAGTCCGAGTAAGGCGGTCTTAGGAGCCGGAAGCAAGGGTTTGGGGTGAACGAAAAACAGATCGAGCGCAGCAGTCAGGGTTGAACCGGAGTAACCCGCGAGCGCGAACACTGTCTGGTTTGCGCTCCAGACCGGCCCCAGCAGAATGGTCGCGCCACCGTGCGCGAATGCTTCCGACACCGCCTGGCTGCTAAGTTTGGACGAAATAAGGGAATAATAACCAGAGGGGCTCGTTGAATTAAAGGCGACAAGCACGAAGTTCGAAAGTTCGACTTTCGTGAAGTTCTCCTGGTTCGCATATACGAACACGTAGGTTTCCTCGGCCCTCTTGACGAAGAGACTGTTGTGTTCAGGCACCGAAGGTTCAGACACGAGCGCAAAAGTGGCCGGGGCCGTGTGTGCATAGGGGTCGCCCGACGACGGCTGAGTCGAAGTTGTCATGGTGCCGGAAGGGCTTGTGGGAGTCGTGCTGGTCTTTGACTTGCCGGGACCTATGACGTCCAGACCAATGAATACCGACGCAATGATTCCGATTCCAACTATAACGATTAAGACCAGAGCGAGCCTTGCAGAGACCGCTCGGTCCACCATACGAACCGCCGGAAAGCGCGGCTCGACTTAACCGTTTCTGATACCCTAGAGACGGAAGAAGGAGACATTCTCAAAGCCCACTATGCAGAACCCGGTCTTCGGCTCAGTCTTTGCTTGTACCACCGCCTGTGTCAGGGTCTAGGTCCTCATGAGAACGCAGGAGCGACCCAAGGTAACAAGGAAAGACCAATACGGCTGCAGGGTATCTGAGAGCGGTAGAATCGGTATGTCGTCACAAGCTGCGCTCGCAGAGCGATTCAGGGGCCTTCACAGGACAGGGCGAGCGTTTATACTGCCGAACGCCTGGGACGTGCCCAGCGCGAGGGTATTTGAGGAAGTGGGGTTCCCTGCGGTGGCCACGAGTAGCGCGGGGCTGATGGTTTCTTTGGGTTACCCTGACGGTCAGTATATGCCCAAGGCCGAACTCATCGCCGCGGTTAGAAAAATCTCGAGCGTTCTTTCGGTACCTCTTTCTGCTGATATAGTTGCGGGATACGGAGCCACTCCCAGAGAAGTAACTGAGAGCGTAAAGGGTTTCATTAATGCCGGCGCAGTAGGAGTTAACATAGAGGATTTTGAGCACTCGACAGGAAAGCTATACTCCGTAACAGACCAGGTAGAAAAAATCAGGGAACTGAAGCAGCTGAGCGACACTATGGGCGTGCCGTTTGTCATCAACGCGAGGACGGACGCTTTGAGATACGCCGCCGGAAACGAAGAGCAGAAGTTCACTGAATGCGTCGCGCGCGCAAAGGCCTATCGTGATGCCGGCGCGGACTGCGTCTACCCTATGGGCCTTCTCGAAACTCGCTCCATCCAGAAGTTCGTGGACGAGCTCCGGTTCCCGACAAACGTGATGGTGCGAAAAGGCTTGGCTGACTTTAACACGCTCCAGCGACTGGGAGTGAGGCGAATCAGTTTCGGTCCCAGCGCCTCCTATGCGGTCTTTGGATTCCTGAGACGCGTGTGCAAAAAGGTGATCGAAACTGGCGACTTCTCTGCGCTAACCGATGGCGCAATCACCTACGAAGAACTGAATGCGCTGGCAAAGAGGAAAGCCTGAACATGGATTAGCAGAGCCTGTGCGTCCTCTGTCCGGGCCTGAACGGACTTTGGGCAGATTATGGCTAGGCTCTAAGGCGTCGTCTGATTTTTTCATCCGAGGTGAGCCGTTCGACGCTTAGCTGCCTGAAAGACGCTTCAGCTTTCACTGTCCAACAACCGCCTTTTCCCAAGCCAAGGAAGCGTTTATCCCAAGGAAGGCCTAAACCGTTTGTAGTTCACCATGAAACTGAACGAGCTCACACCCGAAGAAGAGAGGGTTATCGTTTACAAGGGTACGGAAGCGCCTTTTTCTGGGGAATACGAGTCCGAGTTCAGGCCGGGAATATATTGTTGCCGGAGGTGCGGAGCCGCCCTGTACCGATCTGAAGACAAATTCGATGCCCACTGCGGCTGGCCATCCTTCGATGATGAAATTCCCGGTGCCATACGCAGACTTCCAGACCCGGACGGTATGAGGACAGAAATAGAGTGCGCAAAGTGTGGGGCCCACCTGGGACATGTGTTCATGGGGGAGGGGTTTACGCGTAAGAACACGAGGCACTGTGTGAACTCGATATCGATGAGGTTCGTTCCGAAGTAAAAACAGCCTGCCTGAGCCCGATGAAGAGCCACTGGGTAACCACGCACTTCGTTAGCGAGGGATCGCGCTCCGCAGAGGGCCATGGTTCAAGTGACTAATCGATTCAACCGGACGCCCATGGGCTATCTTCGAAGACATCCGGTAGTATTGCTACTTCTTCTTTCCCCAGGAATACCGGAGTATCTCTCGAATTCCAGCCCGCTCAACGCAATTGTGCTGAATCCGCCGACCTTTGTGGTTCAGCTCGCTACGAATCTATCGCTCTACGGTCCCGGGGTGCTACTGGTTCGTGAGGCAATTGTGCGCTGGCAAAAGGGTGCAGGCTCGCTTCTGCTCCTTGGAAGCGCTTACGGCGTACTAGAAGAAGGCACGGCTCTTGCAACGCTCTTTAATCCACACGCTCCCCCCGTGGGGCCATTCGGTCTCTACGGCCACTGGCTCGGAGTGAACTGGGTCTGGGTGGCTGTGGTAATCCCAGTACATGTTGTCTACAGCATATCGCTTCCGATTTTGCTGTTGACACTGGCCATTCCGCAGTCGGCTGGTACCCGGCTGCTCGGAGGTAGAAAGCTCTTCTGTGCAATCGCCATTCTCGGCGTCGATGTTGCGTTCCTTCAGCTTGGAGTTGCAAAAGTGGAACACTACTGGGCCGGTCCCGCTCTGGTCTCTGCGAGCCTGGCCGTCGTAGCTGCTCTCGCCATCCTCGGTTTTGCGCTGCCGCGGACTGCGATAAACCTGAGGCGAAGACTTCAGGGAAGCAGATCGCTCGTAACGTTCGCGCTCGGTCTCGGCTTTTACCCTTCCATGCTCTTCACTGGGCTTGCAGAGGCAGCTAATCACTTCCCGGTCTACCTTGCTCTGATTTCAATAATCCTAATTGAGGGCGCCTTCCTAGTTTTCGCAATTCGCTCGATAAAGTCAGATGGAAACAAGAGACCGGTCATTGCTCTCGCAGCCGGACTCTTGCTTCCGATTGAGGCAATAGGCGTAATATCCGAAGCCAGGTTGCCGATCACGCTCCTAGCTGATTTGCTTATGACTCTCTTTCTCGTCTGGCTCTGGAGGATGTACCCGCAGGCCCTCCCGCAAGCGCTTCCTCAGCCGGGTCCTGAAGAGCTTACAGGGCCAGCTCAGGAGGACGAGCCTCCTACCCGAGGCATAAAAGATTCGGGCGACGTGGTTAAGTAGAACCCTGATTTCACATCTTTCGAAGTAACCTTGGCATCGAAGCCTGTAGACCCCAACAAAATTGTAGAGTCTCTGCAACGAGCATCAGTGTTTTCAGGTCTTACGAAGAAGCAACTGGAGTCTCTCGCAAAAAATTCTAAGGAAAGAACTTTCCGGGCGGGAGAGAGGATCGTCCGCGAGGGAGAAAGCGGAGTTGGCTTCTACCTTATTCTGGAGGGCCATGTAGACGTAAATAAAGGCGGCAAATCTCTTGCAAAACTAGGTAGTGGCCAGTTCTTCGGAGAGCTGACACTCCTTGACGACCAGCCAAGATCGGCGGACGTGACCGCACTCGAAGATACCCGCTGTCTACTCATGACAACCTGGGAGTTCAGGGCGTTTCTAAAGACAAACCCAGACGCTTCGCTTGCGGTGTTGCGCGAGCTCGCTCGCAGGCTCCGCGAAGCTGGCAAACTGGCTGAATAGTTTGCCGTGGGATGGCGAGGAAGAGCCTGTCTGCTTCGCTCGCCTAAGGCGCCTTGGTAGAAGTGAGCCCGTTGAACTACGCAATCCGGGAGCTTTTCGCTAGGGCCCGGGGGAAAAGACAGGGTTGGGGGCTCTGCTAAGTGCGGCCGTCTAGTTTGCTGGGAATATGCTCCCTGATACTTCTGCTCGCGGGTTTCGGCGCGTTGCTAGTTCCCGCGATCTCTGTGGCTTCGTTCAAAATTAGCCAAACCGGAGCGAGCATAACTGCGGGCCAAAGGGTGGTCATTCCCCTTCAAGCTACAAACGGTGGCTTCCTTTCTGTCAGGGACTTCCAAGTGAACCTTTCCGTGCTTTCTTCGACTGGTGAGCTCTTGGGAACGGGAAGCTCGGTAGTTATGGTAGTAGCACCCGGCCAAAGCGTTCTGTTCAACGTCACGGTCTCACCCACGGACCAAACAGGTATTCAAAATAGCCCAGCCAATCTAACGCTGAGAGTGAGCGCGTCAATGAATGTCGGAGGAGTACTCCCAATGCAAATAATTCAGGAATCCCAGGCGTGACCGAGGCTGCCAGAGAACAGAGCGCGGTTCCGGAGCTTTAAAGCAGTTCAAGCGACCAATAAACCCGGGGATGTTGCGAAAGAAGCTCAATATCCGGCAAAGTTTGCCGCTCAGAGGATTTCGAGCGCACAGGGTGGGATAGTCTGAAATTAAAGCTGAACCGGAGGAAACTGATTCAGGGAATCGTCGAGGGAGCCTCGATTATTATGTTCCTGCTGATACTGCCGCGAATAGTTGAACCATATCTACTCCGGCAGGGAGTAAACGCCTCGGGCATAATCTCGGACTTAAGTGGAGGTTCAGCTGTGATTATTGTGCTTACAATTGCGGTGACCACTGCTATCGGCGCAGTGGCTGCTGGCACCCGTTACGCTGGCTTTTTCACGATTGCCCACGGAGCGCTTGCGGGGGTATACTTCTACCGATTGCTGGGAGGGGGAAATTTGTCAATTTCAGTGACATACCATGGCTACCCGCTGGAAGCGGCGATAGGTTTAGAGCTAATGCTGATATTTTTGGAAGCTTCTGCTGCTACCTCAGTGATTCAGGGAATAGTCCAGCTCGCCCGGCACTAAGCTAAAGAATCAAGTAGCTCCGGAAAAGTTTTAATTGTAGCCAGCCTTCCGGAGGCTCACGTTCCCTGGGTGTGCGCCCCTCGCTCGTATACCGCCCGGAATTTTTCCAGGAGGAGAGCACAAGAACCTCTGCGGATGAGAGTACCCGACCAAAGTTCCCATTAAGCAAGCTAGACGGCGTGAATTACTGGGTGCTCCCGCAGCCTGCAGAGATAGCGAAATACGTCAACATCGTTCTACGGGAAGAGTGGGAGAGGGATGCGCTCTTTGAGGGGCGCAATCCCGAAGAAGACGCGTGGCTCAATTCTCTTCCATCAAGGAAGTGGAGCCTTCGCACAGTTGATCTCCACGAAATACATCCTGACCCGAGAATAATGGAGCTCACTATACCGGCGACGGGTTACGCCTTCAGGAAGGAGCTCAAGAGCCGCACGAGCCGGCTCGTCAGTGCGCTCAGGGCGGAGGAAACCGTTATCCCGCCGCTCGTAATTGGGAACGAAGATAGGACACTAAAGGATGGTCACTGTCGATATCACGCGCTACTCAAGTTGCGAGCAAAAAGAGTTTTTGTGTACTCTGGAAGGCTGATTCGCAAAGATTAACACGGCAGCCGGTAACCGCAGGATGCCATGGAAATTGACGAACTGGACACTCCAAGCCTCATTGTAGACCTGGATAGAATGGAGCGCAATATCAGAAGAATGGCAGCGTTCGTGAAAGAGTGCGGCGTGTCGCTCAGAGCGCACGCAAAGACACACAAGGTGCCAGAAATATCCAAACTGCAGCTCAAGGAGGGCTCGAAAGGCATATGCCTGCAGAAAGTGAGCGAAGTCGAGATTTTCGCAGCGAACGGATTGAACGATATCTTTCTAACGAACGAAGTTGTGGCACGTTCGAAGCTTGAACGGCTTGCCCGGATTCCGCCGAGCGTACGACTCGGTATCGCAGTGGACTGCTTGGAGGTGATTCAGTTAATGAGCCAGGTCTTCAGGGACGCGGGTCGGGAGATCGATGTATATGTCGACGTGGACACTGGCATGCACCGCTGCGGCGTGCGCTCTACGAGTGCTCCAGCGTTAGCAACTGAAATCGCTCGACGTGAAAACCTGGTGTTCAGGGGCCTGATGGGCTACGAGGGAAATGTGAACCAAGCGCGGACGAAAAGGGAGCAAATGCAGCTCTCGAAAGCTGCAATGGACGAAATTGTAAGCGCGAAGAAAGGGGTTGAGAAGAAAGGAATCAAGGTTGAGGTCGTAAGCGTCGGCTCTTCTGTTAGCACGCAGTTTAATGCGAAACACCCTGACGTCACTGAAGTGCAGCCAGGCATGTACATTTTCAACGATTACGTGCTCGCAAAAAGGGGAGTTGCCTCATGGGATGACCTTGCCCTGACAGTGGCTGGAACTGTAATGAGCAAGCCCTCGGCGACGAGGGCAGTCGTGGACGCAGGCTCAAAGGCTTTCAATTTTGATCTGGGGTTATATCCCGTGGCGTTCGAGGAGAGTGGAATAGTTATGGATCACTTCTCGGAAGAGCATGGCTGGCTGCGCCTGACCGGAAGGAGGAAGGATGTGGCAATTGGCGACGTGATTCGGTTCGTGCCAGCTCACTGCTGCACTGCGGTGAACCAGTTTGACGAATTGTTTGGTGTAAGGAAAGGGAAAGTGGAGAGAAAATTCTCTGTGGTCGCGCGTGGAAAGATGCAGTGATAGGCACGCAAGTACTGCGGCAATCATTCCAAGGCGACGAATAGCGGCACAGGCTTATCCTGCGCGCAGAGCTCGTTTGACGCGATAATTCAGCAATCCAGTCGTGGTTCAGTCTCAATGCGACCGCGCTCAACCAGACAACCCGCAAAAGCGAGCGAAGAATAGAGCGCCTCTGGGTGGCGCTCTGCTCTCAACGGCGCGAAGCGGTTTAATCCTCCGGCCAGTCTCGCAGGGACGAAGCTCTCAACAGGCAAGGCAACATTCGACAAGCCTTAAGCCTCCTGCGGGTCAGGGGACTCTGGAACTCCCGTGGCAAAGAAGCCTAGATCGTTCAAGCATCTCGGAACAAATGCAGTTCACGCAGGCGAGCCGCTGCCGCGTGTCCTGGGCTCGGTTAGCATGCCGATTTTTCAGTCTGCGATGTTCGAGACTTCGGGGGGAGAGGGCTATCACGACATTCGCTACATTCGGTTGAACAATACTCCAAACCATATTGCACTAGACGAGAAACTGGCGGTTATCGAAGGCGGCGAAGATGCGCTAGTTACGGCGAGCGGTATGGCCGCAATCTCAACCGCAGTGCTTGCGGTGCTCTCCAAGGGAGACCATCTTCTTATTCAGAACTGCCTTTACGGAGGAACTCACGACTTTGTCACGAAAGACCTCGGACAGTTCGGCATAACTTACGACTTCATAGACGGCAACAGTCCCGGGTCATGGGAGGAGAAGCTGCGAGCGAATACAAAAGCCATCTATGTGGAGACCATGACAAACCCGCTACTGGAGGTGGCGGACCACAAAGCGGTGGTCCGCTTTGCAAAGAAGCACGGACTTGTGTCGATGATAGACAACACGTTCGCAAGCCCAGTCAACTTCAGACCCCTGGAACATGGCTTCGACCTTTCACTGCACAGTGCAACAAAGTACCTCAACGGCCACTCCGACATTGTTGCGGGCGCTGTAATCGGAAGCTCCGAACTTGTGGGCAGGGTGAAGCGCCTTCTTGACCATCTGGGAGGTTCGCTCGACCCTCATGCATGTTTTCTCCTTCACCGAGGCATGAAGACGCTTGATGTTCGCGTGAAATTTCAGAACTCAAGCGCGTTAAAGCTTGCAAAGTATCTGGCTTCTCGTCATGAAATCTCAAAAGTGAACTATCCCGGTCTCAGCACCCACCCTCAGCACAAACGGGCGACCGAACTCTTTGATGGGTATGGAGGCATGCTCAGTTTCGAGCTACACGGAGGAAAGAAGGCAGCTGAATCCTTTCTGAGGCGTGTGGGCATTCCCGTTGTGGCGCCAAGCCTTGGAGGGGTAGAGAGCCTGATTACGATTCCAGCAAAGACGTCGCATGCCGGCATGTCACGAGAAGACAGGCTCAAGCTTGGTATCACGGATGGGCTCATCAGATTCTCCGTTGGAATAGAAGCGACTGAAGACCTTGTCGAAGATTTTGAACAGGCGCTCGATTCAGTGCGCAAAGAGCCAGTCACTAGACCGGCCTAGATCACTTGCTGGAATTCCACGGGATGGCTGCAAAACACTATACCACCCCTGTGTCCACGAGATTAGTCTGATGGCTACTCTAGTCGCATTTCTGAGAGGAATCAACGTCGGTGGACACACCGCAAAGAACGAAGAGCTTGAAAGAGTATTCAAGAAACTTGGTTTTCAGAGCGCAAGTGCGTTCAGGCAGAGTGGCAATATAGTATTCGAGTCTGGTAGAGTTAGTGGGGATACCGCCCGGCTCAGGCTGGAAAGTGGCCTTAGGGAGGCTCTCGGCTATGATGTGGCCGTCCTTATTCGAAAACTATCGGATCTAAAGGAAATAATGAGGAGTGCACCAACAGAACTCGGTGAAACCCGAGAAGCCTCCTATCTTGTGACACTTTTGCCAAATCCGCTTACTCGGTTTCCTGTGGCTCTTCCGACTATAATCCCGAAATCTAGCGCTGAAATCGTCTCTCACTCTGGCTCTGAAGTGTTCAGTATAACTCACGGCGGCGGCGAAGGCGGACTTCCAAACCCTTTCCTAGAGTCTCTTCTGGAGGTCAAGGCGACAACGCGCAATCTGAACGTAATCAGGGAAATCGTAGAAAGGTATGGCCAGTATCATTGAAGGCGCTTCCTTCCCCGCGCGAAAATGGCTGGGATTATGCCGCACATGCTCTAATCCATTCTATGCACGCCCGAAGCTAGCTAAAGGAACAATTCCCTGTCCTGCATCAGTGCAGGTCATATGCTATCATCCTCATGAAACTCTGCGCCGACAAAAACCTTGGCGGATGCTCTGGAGTACATAGGGTGGATTCAATCGGGAGTAAACTGGTGCCAGATCGCCTCGCGCTAACCTGTGCGCAGTCTTGCGCCCTTATTTTTGTGAGCTAACTATATCCCTGCAATAGACCACAGTTGACGCTACAAGGCAAGTCCCAACATAGGAGGTAATCGCCACACCCAGTACGAAGCCCGCCACACCCAGATTCAAAACAAGATAAACTGGAATGGAAATCAAGAGTGTGGCAATCGCGTAAACAAGAACGTATGCCACCGTGTTCGATGACGAGAGAGTCGAAACGCCCACGCTTCGGCGGAGGGCCTTTGGCAGGCTTTCGTTATGCATTACAACCACAAAGGGCGTCAGAAACACAAGATAGTCCAGGAAAAACAAAAGCCCTAGATAGACAAACAAAAATCCTGACGGGGGTATCAGCGTTAGACCTTGGCCCAGCAGCTCCCAGGCCAGCGCGTAAATGTAGAGCCTCGTAAAGTACCTGCGCCCTAGGGATGTGAATGCCAAGTCGACTCCAGAAACTGGATTACTGAGTCTCCCAAGGAATCCTCCCGAAAGAAATGCGACTACAGCCGTGTATACTATAAGAAAGAGCAGGATGCCGAAAGTGCCCGACACCAGGCGATCCCCGGCTCCCAGTGCGGAAGATGGATACGATGCGAACGCAGTCGACGCGCCCCCAGGGAAGGAATAAAAATTCGCAAGCGAAGGAAAGGCCACAGGAAATGAAAATGAAAGGCCGAATCTGGAATAACCCGACGAATAGATCGCTATGTATCGAGGCGCGAGAGTGACTAGGTCTAGCAGAAAGGGCAGGGCTGCGAGATAATAGAGCTGCCTACCCAGGCTGAAGCCTTCACCAAAACATTTCAAAGTGCTTCGCTGAGAGTCAGTTGTCAAGCCATACCTGACCACCGTACGGAATCATAAGTAGCGAGCTCACTTATCAAGTAGTTGCCATGGACTGTGAGCAACACAGAGTTCAAGCTGAGCGCGGGCTACCGAGCATAGTAGAGAAGCTCGTACCGAAATTTGCTTCGCTCCGCTCCTCCTACAGAGTGCGTTGTCTACTTCGAGAGAAGTGTTCGAGAGCACTGCTCGCTATGTCACGGTAGACTGCAAAGAGAGCCGCAGAAAGCAGATAGTCCCGCAAGCTCGGGTACCTTGAGCCATCAGAAACGATTGCGACAGAAGGCCACGCCATACAAGCTAGCAATGTTGAACCGGGGACCCGGCCCGAGCTCCAGCCCGTCAAGTCCCCTTGATCGGTGTTTTAAATCGACCCTGAGCTCGAGTTCCAGCGGTAGCTCGATAGATTTACACGCGAACAAAAGGTCGTTCTCACAGCAAAATATGGTATCGGCTGTTTAAGAGCGCCGGCAGTAAATAGATCGTTCTTGCCCTTTTGTCATTAGGTGCTCGCTGGATTGTCGCGGATATTCGGCGAATGCTACTGGGACTTTCCAGTGCCAGACAGCTCGAATATTAGCGTCATCCCACCTGCAGACGGATCCTTTCGCAGAATAGCTTCGCAGTACTAGATTTTAAACATGGGCCGTGTTCAGAGCTTTACATGCGACAGTACACTACAGAGCTTTACGAAGGGATGCTGGCAGAAACAGTCTCAATTCACGGTTGCAGAGAAGAGACCATCAACGCATATTTTGCGAGGCCCCTTGGGGCCGGACCCTTCCCAGCAGTGGTTCTCATCCATCATGCGCCGGGCTGGGATGAGCTCTATAAGGAGTTTACCCGCAAGTTCGCATACCATGGCTATCTCGCCATCTGCCCCAACCTCTACTACAGATTTGGCCATGATGTTCCCGAAGCCGTGCCTGCCAAGGTCCGGGCGGCCGGAGGCGTGGCAGATTCGGACGTGATCGGAGACGTGCAGGGCGCGATCAATTATCTCAGATCCCTTCCCTACAGCAACGGGAAGGTGGGCGTAATTGGAAGTTGCTCTGGAGGACGGCACGCATATCTGGTTGCCTGTCGCGCGAAAGGCGTGGACGCCGTTGTCGACCTCTGGGGTGGTCGCGTGGTGATGTCCAAAGAGGAACTCTCGCCAAAAACTCCTGTGGCGCCGATAGAGTACACAAAGGACCTTTCCTGTCCATTACTCGGGCTCTTTGGCGAAGAGGACAAGTCCCCCACTCCAGCCCAAGTAGCTGAACATGAGCAGGAGCTGAAGAGGCTCGGAAAGAATTACGAGTTCCATATGTATCCGAAGGCCGGGCACGGGTTCTTCTATTATGACAGAGCCGCATACAGGCAGGAGCAGGCTGTCGACGGCTGGCAGAAGGTCTTTGCTTTCTTCGGAAAACATCTTTCGACTCCCTCTGACTAGTGAAATAACATGTCGTGCACGGGTATCATAGAAACCTCCGAGATCACCGGAGGAGCCGAGGGCGGACTTGGCTGGTTCAAGCTGGCACGGGCAATCGTAACGCTCGACTCAGGCAACCATACAGGCTCTCAATATGCAGTGACGATGGACCTTGTGAGCGAGCAGAATGGCCGCGAGTCAAGGATAGCTGTAGAGCTCACGCCGGACTCCGCCCGAAAGCTCGTCGGAATCTTGGAGAAAGTCCTGGGCCGTGGCATCAATGACGGATTACTGAACAGACAGCTCGACACCTAGAGTCGGAAGTACGAAAATTTCGGGCATGCGTTGTATCGCCATTAGTCAGCCGAGTTATTTACTGCCTCCACCTGTAACAGGTAAGGTTCGACATATCTCCATGCATTTTGGCTGAAGACCAAATCAATCTTGAACTGAGTCGCACAACAAAAGTTGAACTCAATGATTGATTGCGTTGCAAGGGAGGAAAGACCGGGCTTAGGTAACAGGTAGGATTGACCGCATCCTTCTAACCGCTGTGAGCTGCATGGCTACATCCCTACAAAGTCTTGCTCGGGATAGAACAGACATAGCTCGTAGCCCCGAATTCTCATAGAGCAAGTGAGTTAACTTGGCAGCGGCAAACCCAGCGACTAAGAAGGCACATACGATTGCCATTTCGAGCTACTTGATAGGAGTCCCAATAGGCTGCCTGTATAATGGGGATTGGCGATCGTAAACCAAGCGATGCACCACAGTGATTGCACGGCCAGCGATAATGTAGTTTGGTAAGGTGGATGCACAGCAGCCATGCCTCGCATACCCGAAACACCTTGATGCGGTAGCAAATCCTGACGAAAACCTGCTTACTGGCGCCCTGCTTGTCTTTCCGGAAAACCTTACAGAGTTCATAGAAACTAGAGCAAATATCTTGCTAGTTTGCTCGGCGTCTTCGGGTAGGCTCGACAATCGCATCAGGAATCTCTTTCAGTCAGATGCGATCAAAATCTAGAGAGTGGACACACAAATATGGCTCTTGTATATTGGTGGAGCAGACAGAGTGAACGGGTGAATTGACACTCATAATCGGCATGGTCTGGGACACGGGCGTCGTGGTCACAGCTGACAGCAGGGCGTCAGGGGGATACATAATGCACGAAGAGACAAAGATATACCCCATCTATCAGGGAAAGGGACAGAGCGAGATTGACCTTGCGGTTGTTGGAGGCTCCGGAAACTCCGCGCTTGTAAAACAGGGCGCTTCTCTGATAGAGAAGGAGTTTCTCGGCTGGCTGAGGGCGGCAGGAAAGAGGCGCAACCCGAATGACGAGGAACTTGATGAGATTGTGGCTACGCTCGAAGCTCGCTTCATGGCAAGATACGCTGACCTCCGGAACAATGGAATCAGCGTCGACACGGAGCTGCTCCTCGCTTCGCTTTCTTCAACTGGCGAGCCGAGACTGTATGTCTTCGACGACCACGGGATAGCCAACCCTTTGCACAAGGTACCGGGCTATGCGCTCCTCGGAATGGGCTCGGTCACCGGGGGCCAGTTGCTTCTCAGGTTGCTCGGCTACTCACCCGGGTATCAGGGAGACCTGGGGCTTCTGTCTGCGTTCGTTCTTGATGCCGTGTCGGAGATCGACCCGTCGGTCTCTCCGTTTCTGGGCGACTCGCTAATGATAAGGTTTGACGAGAACCGGCAAAAGGTGTCAATGGGTCCGCTGACCGCAGTAGCTCTCAAGAGCTACAAAGCAAACGTCTCAAAGAGAAAGGAAATGCTGATGAAGCTCTGGCAGCTCGCGGACCTAGTGGGAGAGGACGAGGTATTCCAGAAGCTCGAATCACTTTTCAAACGGTCCAAGCTGAAAGAGGCCGAGGCGGGAAGTAATCCCTCTGACAAAGTGCACGAATCCTGAGCCATATGTCGCAAAAATGACACTCCAGTCACGATAGCTAGGAAACTCGCTACCGTTCTTTTCGGCTTCGGGGGGCCCTGCTTCATCATTGAAAGCCAAAGAATCATCGACTCTGATATGGCGTTGAGAATACGCAGTCATAAAAGGTATCTTTCGAACAAACACTGCCACGACTTTTTTCCTAGCCAGTGGTCCCGAATACTTTGTCACAATCGCCCGAGAGCCGCTAGGTATGTATGGCTATGAGGCTTTATCCTCGTTCCTTAAGATATTGTGAAGTCGAAAATGTTAAGCACCCCTCAAGTATACGGAAATTAAGTTGAGCGGCTATAAAATCGCTACTGCTGAAGCTAGCCCGAATATCGCGCTTATAAAATACTGGGGAAAGAGGGATGAAAAACTGTTTCTTCCACTGAACGGGAGCCTATCCGTCACGCTGGATGCCCCCATCAAAACCCGGACGACAGTTCTATTCAGTGATCAACTAAAGAAAGATGAATTTTGGCTGAACGGAAGAAGACAAACAGAAGAAGAGTCTGCAGATGTTGTTAGAGTTCTAAATTTGCTGCGCTCAGACGAAACACAATTGAGAGCGCTGGTTGTCTCATTCAACTCCTTTCCCTCTAGCGCCGGGCTTGCGTCGTCTGCCTCCGGGATTGCTGCGCTCACGGTTGGAGGCGCACACGCGCTGAATCTCAAGCTAGACCCCCAGGCACTTTCTATAATTGCACGTCAGGGTAGTGGGTCTGCGTGCAGGTCAATCATGGGGGGTTTTGTGGAATGGACGAAGGGAGCCAATCAAGACGGGAGAGATTCCTACGCGGTTCAGATTGAACCCCATACCTTCTGGCCCGAAATTAGAATTCTGATAGCGATAGTTACTTCGCAAAAGAAAGAAGTGTCCTCAAGAGTGGGCCAGACACGGACTGTTAAGACCAGCTCTCTTTTTCCGCAACGGCTTAAAGAAATGGATAAACACCTTTCGGCCGTGAAAGAAATGATCGCGAGAAAGGATATAGAGAAGCTTTTTCTTGAGGTAATGCGGGAAAGCAATAACCTCCACGCAGTAATGATGGACTCGTGGCCCCCCTTCTTCTATTTGAATGATGTATCCAGAAATATAATCAGGGCTGTAATGGAATTTAATAGCGGCAGCATTAAGGCGGCCTATACCTTTGACGCCGGACCAAATGCGTTTATCATTACGACGGTTGATTATGCAAATGAGCTAAATAATCAAATTTCCCGGATAAGCGGGGTAGAGGAGGTTTTGGAGTCAAAGGTTGGGCAGGGTCCCAAAATTCTTCAGGATGATTCAAGTCATCTGATAGACGTGAAGGCAATGACTCCGGTGTCCTTTTCACCAAAGCAGGCGATGTAGGAGTGAGCGATACCTGCGTAGTTTCCACTCCTGCCAAGCTCGCGCTTTTCGGAGAGCACGCCGTCGTCTATGGAGGACACTGCATTGTGACCGCAGTCAACAAACGTATGTGGGTTAAAATCAGAGACTCACATGAAACGATTCTGACCTCCAAGGACATGGGATTCGACCACTACCTGATAGAAAAGGGCCCCACTCACCCAAGGAACGCAGCCTTTGTGATTGGCGCGCTTCAAAGCATCTCAAACTACTTTGGAAGGCCGTTTAGCGGAGAAATAGAGATCTGGAGTGATTTCTCTGCCAAGTATGGGCTTGGAAGCTCATCAGCCGTGACGGTCGGAGTTATTAAGGCGCTCGCGCACCTGAATAACCTGAAACTGGACAATGATACGCTGTTTCGTATAGCATATGATGCAGTCTTAAATGTCCAAGGTAGACACAAGAAATCCGGGATACCTTTAGCTTCAGGTTTTGATGTGGCCTCTGCGATCTACGGCGGAACAATGGATTTTTCGCAGAATGGGAAAGTCCGAGCTCTGCCGATTTCAGATATTCCATTGATTGTTGCATATTCTGGAGAAAAGGCCAGCACCGCATTTTATGTTAACAAAGTTGCTGACTTGTGTGCGGGTCATAATTCGCTGTGCCAGAGTTTATTTTCTATCAGCGACGAAATAGTCAAACTTGCGGAAAGCGCGCTGTTAAGAAGAGACTGGGAAGAGGTTGGCATATTGATGACCTTGAATCACGGCCTTCTTTCGTCTCTGGGAGTGAGCACTGAAACGCTGGGCCGTCTTGTTTCCATAGCGATTAAAGAAGGAGCATATGGGGCCAAGTTATCTGGCGCTGGGGGGGGAGATTGCGTGATTGCCGTGGCAGGGAAAGATTCTTACAAGAATGTTTCGGAAAAACTCGAGTCAGGAGGTGCCGAGATCCTCCCGTTAGATGTGAACGCAGAAGGTGTGAAAGTGGAAGTGTCTGGCAATTAATTCGAGGATTGTGGCAGGTGTTAGCGTTCTTAAAATTTGAATGATGAACTTTATGATGCACTTGCTGCGAGGGTGGAACTTGCGAGTGGCGGTTGCGAAAAGCCTGCCTCGGGTTGTTCTATTGACCCTCCTCAGAATCTGTCTTAGCGATAGATGCTATGCCATGCGCTGTTCACAATTGGTCACATTGATCAAGTCTTGATAAAAGGGATTATATCTCGTGGAAATAGAGCGATACCACAAACTCGCCAACCGTCTTTGATTGCGGAAACTGAACCTGCCCT
>JAJYZJ010000092.1 GCA_021800035.1 archaeon | reverse complement strand
AAATTTAGATTACCACTAAATTATACATATAAACTAAAAGTAGATGGACTCGCATACTTGTTCGTAAAATTTATTACGAGACACGAGTGAGCTGGGTTAACTCGGATGTTGACCGTAAATGCGAAAACCCCGAAGCTGCCCACGATATAATTCTCCGAAACCACCAAGCAAGGGTATAAGAAGCCTATTCAAAATCGCTATAATACTATACGGCGTGCTTACACTTCTTACGGTGGCATTCAATCTTTATTCCGACCCGTTCCTCAAGCTCATGCAGTCATTTCCGGGACTCCTCATATTGCAGGCAAAATTCTCGGAGCTTCTCACTGCTACTCTGGGAACTCAACAAAGTCTTATTACAAAGTTTTTCTCGGCTTTCTAGGACTAGAACTCTCGTTCATAGAGGTGGGCTACAGCTGTGATTCAGTTGAGGTGCAGCTTGGCACCGTCGAGGCCGTAGCGCTTTACCTTGTCCAAGTCCAACCCCCGTTTCCTACATATCGACTCCACGACCTTGAGCATCAACCAGCCGCCGAACCTTATGACGCCGGCAGTTCCTATACGAACAACCGGATTTCCTCGGCTATCTCTCATAGCGTCTCTAGCCGATATCTTCGCCAGATGTCTGTATGAAGCGTAGTATACCGCAAGCTGCGACTCATCAAGCAAACTGTCATTGAAAGAGTTGTTTTTGAGCACCCCCAAAGGTACGTGCTGCATGGGTGTGACAGTAAACTCGTAAGGACGGCCCTGAACTTCTGACTCGCTCATTCGGTTGATAAGGGTGACCGTATCCCAGTTGTCCTCCGGGGTCTCTCCATCCTGACCCGCTTGAACTGTAAAAGCGGGGCGCCAATAGTAACGGTTCATGTTACCTGTGCCTTCCCACACAATGTCCTGCCAGGCCGCGTCGGAGCCAATTCTTAGTGGCAGCGTCTTGTTTGGCATATGAATCTTTGCAAGCCTCTCACTTCCGGTCTCTATACCTACCTGGAGCCCAATCCAGTTTGAAGGGCCAGCCCTGATTATGTTGGACAGCTTGCCAATCAACTCAGGGTAAGCGGCCGGAATGGAAATTCTGCCATGTGTGGGGTTACACTCGGTTATCCCCTTTACTGACATTACGGCTGTAAAAAGATTGATGAGTGCGTCTTCGTTGGGTCTGAAGAGGGGCTCATGCTCGTAAGCAAAGATCTCATCGCTGTGGAGCCACGCATTGTGATGCCCCCCGGCCACATTCACTTCGATTTCCTTTGCTATCTTTTCAGGCGGATAATATCTCAGCGGCCGAAGAGTGACTTCACAAAAATCACATCCTACTCCACAACCCCTCATCGTTTCAGTCATTGATTTCATGGTCGGCCTGACAATCTCCGGGATTTCTTCGAGTCGTGGATAGTTTCTTATGCCCGGCTTCCTAGAGACAAATCGAGGGTCGGGTTTGTATAATCTTCTAAAATTATCATCAAAACTCATGAAGCCTTGGTAGAACATATTGGGGTCGAGCTTGTCTTCCCAAATCTGGTTGAAGAGGAGCTGGATGATGTCATCCGTCTCACCTTGGTACGCATAATCAATACCCAGCTTGTTCAACTCACCCGTGAGAGTCATAAATTCCCACACACCCGGACCCCCTATCATCAGTTTCGCCTTTTTACCCCGCCGTGCTACGTTTAGCCTAGCAATCAACGACTCAAAGTCTCTCCGCACCCAGGCATATCCATCAGTACCCAAGAGAACGGAATAGGAAAGCGTGAGTGGCCCTAACCCCAGTGGGTCCATCGTAGAGACCGCTATTATCTCGGTATCATCCTTGATGAACGACTCTATCCAGTCCGGATGAGGCACGACTATATCCTCTCTGCGATTCGTGCGCAGTAGGGCAGCCTCAATCTTTCTTATGCTGTAGGGGGCGTACCTGGCTTCGCCGTTTGGTAGCGCGTCGGAGGCACGGCCCCTCAAGAAATTATAGACAACTGAAGGTACACTCGATGAGGGTGCGCAGGGAAGAAAGTCCAGAAGCGGGAAATTACGGTAATCATACATGAGTGTGTAATCCGACACCAAAACATATTTCGCCATTCTCTCTATCTCCTACCGGTGAGAAGGTGCCACGCCAATAAAAATTCTCCTCTCAGGACGCGGAAGGCATCAGATAAAATCTCGTAAAGCGGAACCGGCAAGGAGCGAAATGCTTTATTCATTAAGTTGAACATATTCAGAGACAAATTATGCAGAAAACAGCAGAAGAAAACCAAAGGAGAGAATGTCTCAATCAGAAAATCGAGCATTTGAGCATTGAGAACGACTCTCTCGTCGAACTAGTGGACAACTGGGGAAAAACTGCCTTCCAGGGTAGAAACTTATCGAAGGCAGCAAACATTTACTCCAGAATGCTCGCCGACAAAGATTGCACCATTATACTTTGCCTTTCAGGGTCACTCTTCAGTGCCGGGCTTAAGAAGCTGGTATTCGAGCTAGTCCACTATAACATGGTTGATGTTATAGTTTCCACAGGGGCACTCATGATCGACCAGGACTTTTTCGAGGCACTGGGTTTCAGCCATTTTCTTGGAAACCCCTTAGAAGATGATGAAAAGCTCCGGAGGAATCATATTGACAGGATATACGATACTTACATAAGCGAAGACGATCTCCGAGTCTGTGATGAGACCGTCTGCGCAATCGCAGACTCACTCGAGCCCCGACCATATTCATCGAGAGAATTTCTGATTGAAATGGGGAAATATCTCGAAGCAAAGGGTGAAAGTCCCGAATCCGTTTTGCTCGAATCCTACAGGAAAGGCGTTCCAGTGTTTATTCCGGCCCTTTCTGACTCAAGTGCAGGCTTTGGACTGGTGATGCATCAGTGGAGAAAGGAGAAACATGTCTCGATTGACTCGGCCAAGGATTTTCTCGAACTTACAAAAATAAAACTGGCTTCAAGCGAGACCGGACTCCTGATGGTGGGAGGGGGCGTACCGAAGAACTTCGCCCAGGATATCGTCGTAGCCGCAGAGGTGCTTGGAAAGTCAGTGCCAATGCATAAGTATGCAGTGCAGATCACCGTAGCTGACGAACGAGATGGTGGACTCTCGGGTTCCACTCTCAAAGAAGCCCACTCTTGGGGAAAAGTGGATACATCGAATACTCAGATGGTGTTCAGTGAAGCCACTATCGCATTTCCGCTCCTTGCCTCGTATTGCTATCAAAAGGGTTCGTGGAAGGCTCGAGAGGCCAAGAACTTTAACGCAATGTTTTCCTAAGGCATCTCAGCATCTGGAAGGACATCTCCAGACTCCCGTCTCCTCCCTTGGTTGGCTGCCCGGCCCTTGAGTCGTGTTTCTATAAGGCTGCGTACCGCCCGTTCCGTAAATGGAACGCCCTCCGAAAATCCGGTCATAACGTGTTCAATTCGTGAATCAGCGTACTCGAAGAAGACCTGCGGAATAATGTAATCCTTCGCCCAGTCGCCCCACTTTCTTACCAACTCGTCGGCCTCACTACCAGCCCTTGGGTCATCTATATCGTAGAGCCTGAGTTCCAGTCCGGCCTCTTTCGCAGCCGCCTTTAGGGGCTCGACTGTTGCAGGAACACAGTGGGGGCACCATTTTGCAAACACAACATGTATTGTCTTTAGTCCACCCATGATTGAACCGATAACCCAGCGAGTCGTTATCTAAAAATCCTACCCTATGCGAATGCCGAATCCGCGTTTCATCTACGTACTTAGGCTCTATCGCATCCACCTCGTGTCCGAGCGGTCAGGAGAACAAAATAATAGCGGCTTAGAACAGAATGATAGGGCCTTGTATGACGCGAGACTCTGGGCGGAAGCACTCCGGTGGCTGGGCGTGGCCGACGAATTTGAGTGCCACCTGAAAGAGTCTCGCGCCTCCTTTACAGCGATAAACGAGCGACATACGGTCTATTCTCAGGTCACAATGGAATCCTTATCAGGGCGGCACAACAAAGAGTCCGCCTACCGGCTAGTTATGCCTCGACCTGAAACTGTGCGCGCGATTCGAAGCGGTGTTGTGGAGCTCGAGCCCAACGCCGAGGGTATACAGGTGAGGTCCAAGAGCGGGAGCTATCACGTCGAGGGCTCAAAAATTGACGGAAAAATACGGAGCTTGGAAATCAATGAAATTGAGTCTACATTCTTGGACCTGAGTCAGCTAAAAGAGTGCTGCACTCACTTCGGTCAAGCTGAGTTCATCTACTTTAACTTCGAAGGAGGCCCCCTTTATGCGCGCGACTCACTGGAAACAGGTTCGCAAAAAGAGAATTTGACCATACTGGCAGGCAAACTGAGCGGAATCATAAATGTCGGAGTAAATCTCAATGAACTCACCTCCGTCATAAGGAGGATACCAGCATGGAGCAAAACCATCGAAATCAGTCTAGGTAACGATAAACCACTTAGAGTGCACGCAGGAAAACATGGCATGCAACTCCTAGCATATCTCGCTCCGCGGGCCAAGGACTAGATAAGACCCCAACTTGCGAATCACCCGATTGCTCGATTTTTGCGGAGAGTTAAGACAGAATTAGACTTCAGTCTTGGTGGAAACGTCCAATCCCATTATTTCTAGGGCGGCCTTCCCCTGTTCCCCAAGGGACTCAAGCTTTGCTCGGACTTGTCCCAACGTGGCTGACAGTGCGGCATCACTGCCCACTTTCTCAAGAGCTTCTTTGAAACCCTCGGAAATTGCCCTAGATATCGTAATAAGAATCGCGCTGTAATCGCCATCCTCAATCAAATTCTCACCCGCGACCGATAGTTTAGTGAGTTTGATCTTATGTCCCTCGAGAGAGCAAACGAGTTTTCTCATGCTGATCAGTGAGTCTATTATAACGTCGCGTTTGAGGAACTTGTTCAGCGCGGGCTCTGAGGTAATTTCTGAGCTCTGTTCCCCTTGTTGATATTCAGCCGTAAGTGTTTGATTTCCTTCCAGGGTCGAGAGAACAAATGTTACGCTTGAGGTTTCCCCAGTGGGCTCTAGGACTACCGTAGTAGTTATTGGTGTAACCTCGGCAGAGGCGACTATGTATTTATCCAACCTCGCAAAGTCGGCAACCCCCTCCCGCTTCAGCCAGGACTTCGACAAACGTACGGGAACTCTGACATCCCTTGCGAATTGAGAGAACGTGAGTGGAGACCTGAACTCCCTAGAAGCCGAAGCATCAAGTAGGAATTCAAACTCAAGCTCTTGTGGACACCTATACTTGGCTCGAGCCTCATACGAACTCCCATCAAATTTGACAAATACAGTTTTGCTAGACACTGGAAGAGTGTTTTGCATAAAGAATGCTTCGAGGCTCTTGGTTGCGGCAACTCGCTCAGAGGCCGCGCTCTGCTCGAGTTCCTTCTTCTCCGCCTGAGCCACCTTAGCGAGAACGGCCTTCTTCTGTGCTATAGCGGCTGCGACAAATTCGTTAACCTGCCGCCTGAAATCAGCAAGCTCAAGTCCAGTGTGCTCCTCATCATACTTCTTTACCATGAGTGAGATTTGTTCACCCAGCCCATCTAGGGTGCTCACCGCGTCAACCCACTCACGCTCCTTGAGCTCGGCACCTGCGCTGGCTTTTCTCGACAGCTCGGAATGTTTCACTGAGTCAGCGAGCAGAGTTGAAATCCGATTCAGCAA
>JAJYZJ010000091.1 GCA_021800035.1 archaeon | reverse complement strand
GCAGCTTGTCCAGAAATTCCGTATAATTTCCCTTCTCAAAGGTGCATTCCTGCGAATAGCCGTCCACCAGCTCCTTTATCCTCGGCAGGTCCGTTGCGAGAACAGGAATACCATAGCTCATTGCCTCGAGTACGGTGAGCGGGCCTGTTTCCGCAAATGTAGGTAAGACGAAAAGGTCAGTCTCCGGATAAATGCGTTCGCGTAATGCAGAGTTCGGCAGAAACTCGCTGTATTCTATGCCGGGCGTTGATTTGGCCCAGTTACGCCAAGCGGGGTCGTCAATAGAACCCACATAACTCAGCTTTACATCGGCGGCATTGCTGAGGTCTCTGAACGCCTTGAGCGCGTATTCGCCTCCCTTCCTCACGTAATCCCTTCCGACAAATGTGATTCTGAACGGCCGACCCGCCTGGCTGACACGCTCGCCTAGTGGCATCGGAGGAGGAACTACCCGGACCTTTTCCTCATGGACGCCATCGTCAATCATTCCCTGCCTAGCCTTCTTGCTCCACACGATAACACTCCGGCAACTATCTGCGTTCAGAATTCGGGCGCTCAGCTTCACAAGTTTCTCCACGGCCCGGCTGTTAAAGCTATAATATTCAGTTAGATACTGCGACGCCGAGCTGTCGTTTTCGTGTATCCAAGGCCTCCAGAGATTGAAATAGCCCCAAAAAAACGAGTGAATAAGCTGCGACCGGCCGCCGGCATCTAGGTGATCCCGCAGAGCATTGAAGAGCCAGAAGCTCGCAGTAGCAGGAGAAAACTCATACTTATCAAACTTGAACGGGACGTCAAACCTTGTCTTGCGAATGTTGTAGATCACGCCCCTGGGAGGATTGTTGGCTCTCAGGGCCGCTCCCATTCTGAAGAAACCTTTAGTGACAGAGCTCTTCGGGGCTAAGAGAGTAACGCTGAGGGCCATGCTTGCATTCACCAGTGGCTCCAAACTATACATATTAAGCGATGTGAACTCATCGTTCAGACAATCTCGGGCTGTCTGGCGTTTGTGTTGTCATTTCTAGCCCTGCAATTGTTCCGCGCCTAGTTTTCCTGTGGCGTTGGATCAACTAAGGGCAAGGATTAAAGACAGTCCCCGGAACAAATTTGCCCGTGTCGCCGACAAGTATCTACGCCCACAGAAGGGATCTGGATGGCCTGATGAGCGCAGCCATCTTCCTCCGCGAGAAGCCAGAGGCAAAAGTGCACTTCGTGGACTATGGCTCGGCTGGCATCAGCCAGTTCGTGCGCCAGCTACTGTTCGAAAAGGAGACAGTGACTCAAGTGATTGTCGCCGACTTCGGAATGGATGAGCATAATTCGAGCCTGATAATGACCGCGCTTGAGGAGTTGAGAAAGGCAAAGGTGCAGGTTGACTGGCTGGATCATCACGTGTGGACCGAGGAGTCATTGAAAAAAGTCAGAGATATGGGGGTAAGGCTTACGAAAGTTCCTGACAGAGATGCGTGCGGGGCAGAGCTGGTTTACCAAGCATACCGCGAGGGCGACGAGTTTGCTCGCTTGCTCGCGAAAATGGCTCACTCTACCGATTTTCATGGCACGGTGGACGATGTCACTTCGAGTCTCGTCCAACTCATCGATTATTACAACTCACTTGAACCCGAGGAGTGCGATTCAAGGTTGGAGATGCTTGCTAGGAGTGTTGCGAGGGGCGTCATTATAGAACAGGGCACATACATGGACTACTTATCCTATCTTGACATCCAGCGGAGTGGGGAAGATATGTTAAAGCAAAGTATCGTAGTGCTAAACGCTGGGAATCTCAGGGTAGCGGTTGGCTTTGCTGAAAACTCGCTAAGCGGAACACGCGCCTGCGAAGTCATAAGAGAAATGGTGCAGAGTGACATTCAGGTAGCTGTCAAGGGACGCAAACTCAGCATACGTCGGTCCAATGAGGCAGTTGACTGTTCAAAGATAGCCAGAGCACTCAATGGTGGAGGTCACGATTACGCCGCTGGAGGAGAACTCCCGTTTGATGCATCGGAGCCGGATAATCGCGAAGCTGCCTCAAGAATAATAATCGAAAAAGTTTCTGAAGTGCTGTCGGACTAGTCAACTGTGACGAATGATCGCATCCGCAACCTCCCTGAATTCCTTGTCGGTTGGCGAGAGCCTTCCAAAGCGCCTGTCTTTGTCCTCGAGTTTCATAGGTACAATATGGATATGAACGTGTTTGACTACCTGAGCCGCGGCCTCTCCATTGTTTTGAATCAACCTGAAGCCGTCGGCGGACATACCGCGGGTGACCCTTGACGATACCCGTGCGGCCACAGTAAAGAGTTCCCCGACCGCCGCCTCTTCCATGTCGGGCAAAGTGTCATAATGTTTTCTGGGAATTACAAGAGAGTGCCCCATCACAAAGGGATGTATGTCCAGAAAGGCCAGATAGTCCTTGTCTTCATAAATTTTGTAGCAGGATGTTTTGCCTTCGGCTATCGAGCAAAATATGCAGCCTGGACTCAACTCGATGCTCACGTCGGGAGGACCTGTAAAAATGTTGCTTCCCAGCTCTGTCGACTGGATCTCCGCGTCGCCATGAAAAAGCCAGAGCCCTGCACTCTTAGCAGGTAAGGTTTCAGCCCAAAATTTCAAACTCTGCCCTGCTCGTGATATGGGCCGAGCGTAGAAGATGGCCCCAGAAGACCAGTGCTATTCTCTGGCTAATCGGCTTCCCAGCAAACTGTTCAATTCGGAAGTCACGGGAAAACTGCAAAAGTGTTAAAGCACCTGGGAGCTTGGAGCCTGGACAACGGATGCCCAGCTCAAGTAAAAGGCTGTCTCAAGAGGCAATATCAGCCCTGAGCTCTGCTTACGCTCCCTATTCAAAGTATCGAGTGGGCTGCGCGATACTTGGCGACGACGGTAACATATACACCGGTTGCAACATTGAAAATGCCTCGTACGGCCTCACGATTTGTGCCGAACGTGTAGCGGTCTTTAACTCAGTATCCAAGGGGGTTCGGAAGTTCCGGGCGCTCTGCTTAGCCACAGTCTACCCAAGCAGACCGTCAATGTGCGGTGCGTGCAGACAGGTTCTCTCTGAGTTCTGCGATGAGCTTGACATCCTCTACGTTGATTCCAAAGGAAACATATGGAAGAAGAAGCTGAGCAAACTGCTACCAGACGCCTTCAGACTGTAACGCAGGCACTGGCGCTGCCCTTCAATACCATAAATCATGTGGGCCATCCTGCTAGGAAGCGAGTAGTCCCCCATGCAGACGATTGCCGACTTCTCCCATTTCCACAGAAGTTTCCTGGCAGGAGGAGTGCTTCAGACCTCTCTTATGACTAGGTCGGCATTTTCAACGAACCGAGAGGTGGGGCAGGGTGCAATCATTACCTCGTCGACACCATTTTCTTCGAATTGCCTCACCCTTTGCCTCAGGTCTGAGATTCCCCCGACCACCATAAGGTCATCAATCATGGCTCTTGAAATGACGCTGGGTATCGCGGACCTGTCGCGTTGAGACCATAGCCTTTCCATCTGCTCAGCTTCCCGTTTGTAGCCAAGCCTTGAGAATAATTTCCTATACGCTGGGGCGCTGGAGTAAAAAGTGAACAAATCCTTAGCAGCCATGAGCCCCTGCTCGTCGTCCCCGAGAACATAGGCGTAGAGCATCATCGATAGTTTCGGTCCGTTGATCCGCCCAGTTTTTCGGGCCTCCGTGTCAATCATTTCTCTGACCTGCCGTACTCTTTCGAGATTGCTCAGGTTTAGGATCACCTGATCCGCAAGGATCGCAGCCTTTCTTACCATGGCATCATTCAGGGCGGCCAAAGCTATAGCCGGCCCTGGAAGTCCCTTCAGCCTGGCGGCGCTGGGCGAGTAGTTCTCGCCACTAAAGCTAAACCGCTCACCAGAAAAATAATTCCTGAGCAGCGCAATCACTTCTTCCACCCTTTTTGCAGGACTTGAATAATGTTGCCCGTGCCAACCCTCAACAATTGCGGCCGTGCTCGTCCCCAGTCCAAGGGTGAACCTTCCACCGCTCAGTTCATTCAATGTACCCGCCAGCATCGCAAGCTGACCGGGGGAACGGGTAAACACATTGATAATCGAGGTCCCAATACCGATTTCCTTTGTGTTGATGGCTGCCACAGCAGCTAAGATTGTAGCGTCGCGGACCACTGTTTCTCCAAACCATAGCCCGCCCAGCCGCCGAGCCTCTGCCATCCTAGACAGCCTGGCCGCTTCCTTACAGCTAAGATCTCCGTTACCACTAAACATAACGCTCGGATTCACAGATTTCACCCAGGTCGTCCCCACAAATAAGGGGTCTTTTGACTGGTGGAGAAATGCACCAGTGTGCAGTAAAACCTAGCGATAACTGCAGCCATTCCCGGCGCCTACGAAACAAGTTCAGAAGGCTCCAAGCTTTTTGCGCCTCGCAGGGATTGCCGCCGCGGCAGGCCTACGAAACAAGTTCAGAGGGCTCCAATGCTCCCAGATAATTCCCTGATACACTTTAACCTGAAATCGCTGGAACCGTAAATCATCGGATATATTACTGGAAGATTGAGACCAGCGTCCCGAAGACCCCGAATCGCGGCCATGAGCTCGTCCTGCGTCGGGTTGAGAAGAGCAACTCGGCCAAGCATATTCAATCTTTCCTTTTCAAGCTTGGCGTTTTCGCCTAGCTGCAAACTAGAGTCCAATCCTTCATCTCTAAATAACGAAGCGTAGGCTGGTATACGATTATAACGAGAAAATTCCTCAATCATACGCCCAGCCGCGAATGTCCTGTCACTCGCGAAAAAAACGCGCAAGTAACCTGCCACGGTTTTAGTAGGCTGGACCGCGCCGACCGCAGACAGCAGTCCCCGTAAATGCTCCCTTGTAAAGAAATTCAGAAGAACTCCATTTCCTTTTTCCAGTCCCTTTTTGAACATTTCTCGCCTTAGCGCGGCGTAATAGAGCTGGGGGCGGTTATCCGGAGGTAGCTGCGACACCAGCCATTCCGCCCTACTTAGGAGCTCACTGATTGTAGCACCGCCCCTTTCGGAACCACTCCCCACCCCCAACACAAATCTCCCATCACCCAGCGAAGCCACTACCCTCAGTCTGCGTAAAAGCTGATTCTTCTCCCACTCTAGCACTCTGAGCACTCCAGTGCAAACTTTTGGAGCGCTTGTCTTTCCCAGAGTGTAGACAACCAAGTCAAGTGAATCATATCCTGAAACATCTGGATACCAAATGCTTGAGAAGTTCGAGCGCTCTATCTCAGGCAGCAGTTCGCGGATGTGGCCCGGCTCGTAAAGCTCGGATCTGAGTGCAACTCCTATTTGAAAATTCACCTCAATTCAGCCTCCCGAACAGATATGAATCATTATACCACTCCCGCGTTATTACTGTGAAGTTTCAGAATCGCATCCACAATGCCTCCTATGTCATAGCTGGAAGGAACCATGGGCTGATAGCCCGCTCTTCTTAGAGTCGCGGCTGTTCTTGGACCCATAGCAACTGTCCTGACACTCTCAGGAACTTCCAGCGTTGCAGGAATGGCCTCGACCGCAGTGGAGCAAGTAAATGCAAACCCGGCGATCTCAGCTATTGACCAACGCCCGAGGGCGACTGATATCGCAGCTTGCTTGGGTCTTAAGTCGTAAAGCTTCGGTTCGAAGAGAATCGAAGAATTGTGCGCGAGGAAATCTCGCAGGTGGTTGCTTCTTT
>JAJYZJ010000001.1 GCA_021800035.1 archaeon | reverse complement strand
TAAGTCTGCAGCAATTGAGCATTTTAAAGGGGATCACGAGCCACTCGAACTGTACTCTTATGTAGCGTCAACTATGATGCTGGAACAGGACAGAGATAAAGATGCTGAGGAATTCCACAGAAGATTCCAGGAAATAAAGCGAGAACTCACACAGGAATAAGCAAACAAATACTATTTCTATGGTTTCTGCATAAACTCGTAAATGAATTTTGATTAAAATGGAAAATTATCTCGAATTCAAGTGGATTCGGTATGAACAGCAACAAAGTAGCGTACAGAGCCAAAACACAGAGCCCGTTTTCACACGGGCTATAATAATGCGATTGAATTATGCCTGACAAAATATGCAGGCCTCAGCTAGAAAAGACCGAAAGGGAACCGGTGTCTCCCTGACCGTAGGGGATATAGTGTCAACTCTGACTGACCTTCTTGGTGTAGAAGTATCTGACATTGTGACATGCAGTTCACTAAGGAATTTCAGCAAACAGAGGAAGGTTTCACAAACTGAGTTGAAGTTGTTGAGCGAGCAGTTGAGCGAAATTTTTGATGAGTTCGGGCCAGCCTTCTTCGATTTAATCACTCTAGAAAAGGAGGTTGAACAACTCGGTTACTTGGGGAATGAGGCTGATTTCTCCCAAATCGGCGGTCCACTTGACGCGGATCTCGGCCTTATTGATAACCTTAGGCTAAAACTTGCACCTGTGACTGCGGGTCCAAGAAGGCGGACTTGATAGCGCCTAGTTCAACCAGCTTCGGACGAGTTTGCCTTCCCCGTTTCCCGGAAAATTGAAATTGCACGAGTCTTCGAGGTGTCGGTTTATCTGAATTATTGTCGCGAACAAGCCCTGACGCTTCCATTCCTTACAAACTCATCTCAGATACGCGAGCCATAGCCTTACACTCCACGTTCAGACTACTGATATCTCTCTGCGCACTACAACGCGGCCGTTTGACATTTCCATTACGGGTTCCCAGCCGTCTGTCAATAGGGTCTCAAGTTCTTCTTGGGGAACGATTCTTCTTTCAACTTTCGATGTGTTTCTTGACAACCTGGCTGATGATGACGATACCTGGGGGCTCGCGTTTGTCTGTGGGATTCCCCCGTGTGTAGCGTAGGGAGCGTCCAGATGGTCACTGGTAAGGTGCGAATGGCCAAGAGGTTCGAAAACCTTCTTCAGTTCCCCAGCTGAGCTTGTGCCATTCATACCTGCTTGCTCTCTCAGCAAAGAAGGTTCCGTCCTGAAAGTGCGTTCAGGCGATAGAGCTGACAATAAGCCTAGATTTGGTTCAGCCCGGGCATAGGCCGATTTGAGCTGTTCCAATGATGGCTTGGAGTAGGCCTGCTGGGTTTTGGGGAGCACATGGCCCATCATATAGTTGTACCAGTTTGCTGCAACCCCCGCTTCTTCCATGGCGGTTTGGAAATACTTCCTTAGCACATGATGGTGTACAGTCCTAGAAGTAGCCACAGACTGGCCGCTTGTTCTCGATGCAGTCTTGAGCATCCTGTTGACGGCCTCATCATCCAGAGCCACAGTTCGACCTCTTATTCTCCGTGGGTTTACAAATACAAGGTCATCCCCGTGTAGTTGTCCTCGCGTTTCTAAGTAAGACTTTAGGAGCGATTTTGCATCCTCGCCTATGAAAAAATCATAATTCTGGCGACGCTTGTTTACGAGATGGCCCTTGGCATCTTTCAAGTCGGACGGGACATGAATTCTCCCAGGGCCATCATCTGCAAGCGCTTCCTTTACCATATGATATCTGAGCGAAATTATGACGCCAACTCTCTGTCCCGATTGGGCAGAAAAAGCCAAGATTGCCTTTTCTAGCGGAGTCTTGGCCGCCTTCAACATCGCCTGCACCTCGGCCCTCGTAGGAATCTTATCGTGCCGAGTGGGCCAGCTTTCCGGCGTCTCAAGCTTCAATGGCGCATAGTTTGCCTTGTAGAAGCTCCTTATAGTAGCATGTGCAAGTATGGCAGTATTCCTGGATAGCTTCTTCGTAGATTCCAAAAAGAGAAAATATTGGGTAACAAGCTCCTCATGTAATCTTCTTACGGCCTCAACAGGAGATTCTTGATTCTTAAGGTGTTCAGTTATCAGCTCATCCGGAGACTTCTTAGCCCACTCGCAGAACTTCATTAGATGGAATAGATAGACCCGAACGGTGCCTTCTGACCGTGTCCTTCTTGAAAGAACTCTGGATAGCCATCGCCCTACGCTCGGATAGGATGTGATCTTCAAGCCGACCTACTCCCTTAGAATCGGAAGCCCTTCACACATCGAAAACACAAGGGGTGATCTACCACAGCGGGTAATTAAATCATTTTGGTCGTCGACATCGAATACAGCCAAGTCGGCGCGCCATCCCGTTCTTATCGCGCCAACGTCATGCAACCCGAGCGCTGACGCTGCGTTTGTCGTGGCCCCGCAAAGGGCCTCGTCAGGAAGCATGCGCATATTGTAACAAGCATGGTTCATTGTAACAAGCATGGAATCATTAGGAGAGTTTGGGTTGAAATCAGAAGCCAAGGCCACACGAAGGCCTATGCCCCTATACTTTTCAAGGTTTGGTGGGTCAAGCATTGCGTAGTGGAAGAGCATCGGAAGTAGTACAGCTGTGACCCCCTTTCGCGCCATGAGCTCCAAGTCGCTCCTTGAGGCTTTTCCGAGGTGGTCCGCAGAAGTGGCTCCTAGCTCTGCGGCCAGTCCCGCCCCTCCGCTTCGTACAAATTCGTCCGCGTGCACTTTCAGCCCGAGGCCCAAGTTTGAGGCATGAGAGAGGATATTCCTCGTTTCAGATATGCTGAAGTAACCTGGCTCACAAAACACATCCACAAATTCGGCCAGACCCGTCTTGGCTGCGTATTCGCTCAGCTTCATAACTACAGAGTTAATGTACCCTTCGCGTCCTCCTGGGAATTCGGGCGGCATAGCGTGGGCCGCGAGAACGCTTCGTATCAAGCGAGCGCGGAGTGAGCTTTTAAGCACTGAAAGAACATACAGCAGTTTAACTTCATCTTGATAGGTCAGGCCGTAACCGGTTTTCACTTCCAGAGTTGTTACACCCGAAGCCATGGAGGAGGCGCACCTCTTTCTCGCAAGCTCTAACAGCGCTGACGCATCCGCCTCTCTTGTGGACCTAGTCGTGCTGAATATTCCTCCTCCACGTTCTGCTATCTCCTTGTAGTCCAGACCCTCGAGCTTCCACTTTAGCTCCCGTCCCCTGTTCCCCGCATAAATTAGGTGAGTGTGCGCGTCCACCAGACCCGGAGTCATTAAGTAGTCAGAGTAATCCAGTACCACCTTTGCGTCCAAGGCTTTGATTCGGTCCCACTCGTCTACCCTCTCAATCCGACCTCCAGAAATTGCCACTGCAGCCGAGCGGGTCTCTTTTGTTCTGCAGTTCTCTAAGGAGCACGGCCCTTCAGGGGTCACGAGCAGGTTGGCTCTGACTACAGCGTCAAACAAGCTTGCACAACTCCAGTGGATTCTATCAAACGGACGTGGATTCCACGCAATTCTTGTATATTCAACCTAATTATTCATAAATCTTTCAAACTCCGATTTGCTACGAGGCCGCAAAACATAGTTTGCTGCCTTTTCTATTCCAATGGTTGAATATGGACGATCACCATAGTCGTGCCCTGGGTAGACGCGAGTGTCATCTGGAAGTACTACGAGTTTTCCAAAGAGGCTGTCATACATCTCGGAAGCCGACCCGCCCGGCAGGTCAACTCTACCGCATTCACCTACGAAAAGCGTATCGCCCGTAAAAAGAGTTCCACTCGATAAGTAGCATACGCTGTCCTTTGTGTGCCCAGGCGTATGCAGACAGATGACTTCAATTTCGCCCGCTCTCAACCTCTGACCGTCAATCACACCCACGTCATAATTGTACGGAGAAGATTTATGGGCGACAACCCTCGAACCTGTTTTCTGCGCGAGCTCTGCGGCTTGGTCCACATGATCAAAATGGTGGTGAGTGAGCAAAATGTAGTCCAGTTTTAAATCTGCCTCGCGAAGAAAACTCTGGATCTCGGTCGAGCCGTAACTCGGGTCAACGCAAAATGCCCTCCTACTCTCGCCGTAAAGCACATACGAAAAGTTGAGCATTCTTCCCACCTTTAACTGTTTTATCTGCAATTCTGACCCTCCGCAATTGAATTACAGGACAAGATTAAAAGAGCATTTCCGGTGCAACCATTCCCTGTTTGACATGCCCCACCCATCACGAAGTTCTATCAAAATCAAAGGTCCACCACATTAATACCTCGTGGCTAAATAGGTTCGCCTGAGTGTTTTTCTGACTCCTGCGAGCCTGATGGAGGTCTGCCTCCCCTTTCTATTCTATCAATATCGGCTTGAAGTATGGCCATTTTAGATTCTGTCTCGTCCAGACGGAAAGTGTCTTTCTTTAGAAGTTCTTCGAGCTTCTGAATCTCCTGCGCCACTTTTTCAGAATATTCGTATTTCTCCGAAAGATCAAGTGGCCTCAGACACATAGGGCAAAATGCGCTCGATATCACTCGAGTATAGCTTTCCCGGGCCCACTTCACCTTGCGCGATACCCTGCGAATCTCCACTTTCAGCTTGGTGTGAAGTAGCCGAACTTCGTCCAGCTCTTGCAGTAAAGCTTCCCTATCGGAGCCCAGCGAGCCTTGGACCACTGTCGACTAACCACCTGTTCTTCGAGCGAAATCCAGACTGCTTTTACCACGATTAAGCTTCAGGAATTCCAAATTCGAGAGCGCTATCTCAGCTGAAAAACGCACAGACGGGCTCGCATCCAGATTGAATGCCTGTTTCAGTGTTTCCTCGGCTTCCTCGGACCCGATAACTCCCATGGCCACTGCGGCCTCGTGGCGTACTATGGTCGAAGTGTCATGCAGAGCTGCCTTCTCGAGATACGGTAATGCAGTGGAATAGCCCAACTGTCCAAGCACGAAAGCAGCTTCGTGGCGTACTATCTCGTCGCCCTCTCGCTCCAAAACTTCCCCTATTGGAGATACGGTGGAGCTATTTCCTAGCACTTCGAGCACACTTAAGGCTCTGATTCTGATGACACGATCTGGGTGTTTCAACGCACGAACGAAATAATCCACATCTCCCTTGGAATAGTGGGATTCCATCTCAGAGAGTGTCTCCATCCTTCCGAGATAAATCTCTTCCATGCGATTCGACCTCCTCCATCGATGCACTATCGGTAAAAGCGTTTCGGCTGCCTCGCTCAGAGCCGGTCACCGTGTTCACCCAACAGCTAAATGCGCGTGAACTCTACTTTGACTCTGCGCCATGGCAAGATTGCAGAAACCGAACAGGCAAGATCTCCCTCGAAAATCTTGATAAAACATTCCCGCGCACTTTGAAGAGCGCCTGCCCACTTCCCAAGTGGCTGCAACGAACTTGATACGATCGAAAAGCCGTGCGGGAAAACATAAGATTGCAATGCAGTGGCTTGGCACGCTCCCCAAATCATATGGTTTGGCACCAGTCTTCGAACTGGCATTAATTGGCTCACTGAGGGAGTTTGATGTTTTCGGTTAGCTGCGGCAGGCCACGGCAGGTCTTGCTGTCCCAACACTTGATATGGGGTCCATGAATCGGTAAAGCGATGCCGTAGAGATTAGAACGGAGCGCCGTGAATGTTTAGTATTTGTGCCTGCGGCTTAGATTCGTGGGGTCGGCGTTCCCGCCGAGGTTTGGAGTTGGGCTAACGGTTCATCTCCAAGGGTTCTCCCAACAGTTGAGTTCACTAACATTCTGTGCATGGCCGGCACGGGACCTTATTCAGCAAAGTCTAATATGGGGAAAGTGTTCCAGTGAACGTGAGTTTGAGAGCCAGTATTGGCATAATTGGAGGAAGCGGTTTTTACGACCCTGCTCTACTGACAGACCCCCAAGAAATAAACAAGCATACCCCATATGGCGAGACGAGCGACTCTATCCATGTAGGGAAGATAGGTGGCAAACGGGTGGCCTTCCTCCCTAGACACGGAAGGGGCCATACGATTCCACCTCACAAGATAAACAGCAGGGCAAATCTCTGGGCGCTAAAGGAGCTCGGAGTGGAGCGTATTTTCGCGCCAAGCGCTGTCGGCAGTTTGCGAGAGGACCTCCCGCCCGGCACTGTGGTCTTCCCTGATCAATTCATAGACATGACGAAGAACAGGTGCTACACTTACTATGACGGGCCCAAAGTTGCTCACTTCTCCGCGGCAGACCCTTTTTGCCCAGAATTGCTCGTCCAGCTCGGCCGGGCAGCTGAAGAAGTCGGGATCAAGTATCGTGCAGGAGGAACATACCTCTGCATAGAAGGTCCCAGATTCAGCACAAGAGCTGAGTCTGAGCTCTGGAGACAGTTCCGAGCCCATGTTGTCGGAATGACTCTAGTCCCGGAAATAGTACTCGCTCGGGAACTATCGCTTTGTTATTGTACTCTTGCGCTCGTAACAGATTTTGATGTATGGGCCAGCAGTCCGGTAAATGCAAAGGAGGTTGTGGAGACTCAGCGTAAAAATGTGGAAAGCGCGAGAAAAATACTTTACAAAGCAGTGGCGGCTTCTGTTGAGCCGAGGGAGTGCAACTGTTCTAGCGCAGGCGAAAATGCGTTCGTCAACTAGCTGGCCCGTGCTTTACGTCGGAGCACCATGCTCTCGCGGGAAACTCTTAATAACCTTTGGTTACTGATATGTATCGTGTGAGCGGTTATGCCGTCGAGACCCTACCCCAGCGGCGATGGAGACGATATATTCGACGTACTGGGGAATGAAACAAGGAGGAGGATTCTTGAAGTCCTTGCCGAAGAGCCCACTTATCTGAACGAACTCAGCAGAGAGCTGAACGTAAGCCAGCAGGCCATTCTAAAACACTTGGAGTATCTCTTGGCCAAAGGTTTGATTGAGCCATTTATCGTGTCGGGTGAAGGGGGCACTCCTCCGAAAAAGTATTACCGGCTTGCCGAATCCTTAAGCGTGACAGAAGACCTAGCACGCGACTTGCTTGGCGGAAAATTCAAGATAGCACAGCCTTCAAGACGCGCAGAACACTCGGTGACATTTGACGCCGGTGAGTTCGAAGCAAGGCTACGCAAGGCAAAACATCTGCCCCCGGATGAAAAAATCAAAGAAATCCGGAGTGTCGTAGAGGACCTTGAGGAGACAATGAGCCGCGTCCGAGAACTCTACAGCACGCTTGTGACAGTCCGAAGAGAGGCGCTTGATTCTGGTCGAGAAGCACTTCACGAAAAGTCGCTGTCCGCCACGGAAAGAAGGCTCGTGTTTAGGGCTCTCTCCATGGACGATGCAGAACTCGACGAATACTTTAACAGATTGCTCGATGAACATCGTGTGCGCACGGAGAAAATGCTCGCATTGATGCGAGAGATCTTTGACTGATTCGCTCCTAATCCAGACACAGCTTCGTTTCATATTCGGCATGGCTCTTCCTGTTGCCCAAGACCGATCCGGCTTGCCCGGCCAAGCCAAAGAGCAACTCGCCCTCGTTATCGCGGATTCGCATTTTCGGTGCGGTTCTTAACCGTCCATACGGCTCTCGACGGCTGGTGACGATGAGTGGACGCCGCCAGTTACAAACGCGCCGTGGAATCTCGGCTAGAATCTGCTCGGGAATTGCTGGGCTCCGAGATCGTGCTCGCGAGCTCAGCGCGCGTATTGGGAGGCGCGAAGGGGGTGGGCTCATATCCGAAGCACTCGCGCGTAGCAAAGATCGGGGCGGCACTTGCCTTAGCGCCCGAACCAGTTACTACAGTAGTCGGGGTTTCAATGATTGCGCTTGCAGCGACTGCAAGAGAAAAGACGGGGAGGGAAATCGCGAAATTATCAGAAGAATTTTGGACGTGCATCAACGCAGGACTCTCAGACTGACTCTTTCACGTCAGCTGTGCACAACCGGCAGCTAACCTAGCAATTCTCGAAAACTGGCCCAAGCACCAAGTTTACCGCATGCTTGCAGCTTTCGGACTGTCCCAGAAAAGTTGCACATATACGTCACACTAGGCTTAAGTACGGTGTTCCCGCAAAACCCGAGTTTGGCAGCATGTCGGCGCGGATCGGGCTAACGTGTTCAAAGGGCTAGTTACCTCATTTGATACCAAAATCTTCACTTCGTTGGGACAAATCTGCTAACATGTTAACAACACCAGAAAACAAAATGTATATATTGAAGCTACACGCTTGATAAAACGCATAGAGTCGATTCGTGGTGACAGATGTGGCGGAGATTACCTTAGATAAAGTATTCCCTCAGCCGGTGGTCGCTCGCAAGAAGAGGGGTAGTGCGGAACTAATTATGGCAATGCTTGTGGCAGCATCGGCAGGCGCAAAGAAAACTCACATAATGTTTCGATCCAACGTGAACCCCCTCGTTCTTGAGAAATATATCAAGTTCTGCCTAAACAATTCCCTACTCATTAAGGAAGGCAATATCTATAAGACAACTGAGAAGGGGAAGAGGTTCATAGCTTGCCTTCAGAAGATCGATGAGCTGAAGCAGGATTTGTCTGAAGCTGAAACCAAGGCTCGAGAGCTAATAACATAGTTACTGTTTTTTGACTCTGGGTTTTCTTGGCCTAAAAATCCTGTGGAGTGCTGAGCCAGCTATGGGCTATACATGTCGCAAATGCCTCTAATTTTGCCGGGAAAGCTCTTGCGCAGTAGACTTCCACCCAGTCTGTAGCTCTTGGACGCATGACGCTGCCGCAGCTCTCCATTCAAGCCTGTCTTGGCGCCGCCAGTACCAGCCAATCAGAAGAAACAACAGAATCCGCCAAGACCTGGGAGTCATCTCTGAGAGTATATCTAGAGTGCAGCCTTCCGCAGTTACGTCAAGTCTAAATGTTTCCTTGGCCGGCACGCCCAGAAAACTGGAATACCACACCCAAAGTCTATCGGAAACTATTACCAACTCCTCATCCATTTCGAAGCGTCTGCCCGCAAAACTCCATTCAGTCTTGACCTTCGCATGGCCCGGGGCTCGCTCAAGGACAGAAATCCGCTTGAGGCTGCGACCGACGTAGCCCTTTGGCTCAAGTTCTGTCCACCAGCCAAATACGTCAGCTGCACTTGACCGGAAATTAAAGCTCAGCTTGAGGACTGCATATGGGAGTCGCACAAGACCTTAACGGCCCACTGGCTTATGCCTCTTTCTTGTACCTCACAACGCTGGAAAACACTAAATGTTTTTTCAGGGTTTATGAGGGCCTGCAATGTTTCAGTACCGCGTCTCTTTTGCCCTCAACGAAATATCCGCATGCCGGTTCGTAAACTTGCTCCGAATTGGAGTGGGCGGAACAGGATATCTGTGAAGTTGCTAATGCATGTGGATCTCTGCAAGAGTCGCCGCCACAAATACCTGAAGGAGGACAATACAAGCGCCTGTGTTCTGAAAATCGTTCTTTGTTGGCCATATTGGACCTGCGAGCCAGAGCACTTCAATCTCCAATCTGCAAGCAGAAAATAGAAAGCACGAAGTGAACTGCAGTCCGATACTCCCCGCGTAAACCAGCCTTGCCATGCCCACTCCGGAGAATCGCAATAGCAATGAGGCAAGACACACTCCCATTGGAAGCGGATTTGGGCAGACCCCGACAACTGCGGGATAACGTGCGACTGAGACCGTCTACTCGCTTTTGGCTCTGTCAGCTTGGCCTCTTTTGGTCTTCCCTTCCCTTTCGTTCACGGCTCCGATTCCTGCCGCCCTGACCGCAAGCTCCTCTGCGCCGGTAAAATCGTAGGCTCTGAGCATGGCAATTTTGCTGGCCTGAACGGAACCTTCTGCGTGTGTCATCCAGCCCAGCATATAACCCGTGAATGGCCCGCCCACGAGTTCCCTGACGAGCCTCATTATTCTATAACGGTCACCGAGTGTTTCTTCGCTCCCCTCTAAATATTTCAGAATATATTCGGATTCTTCTTTATTGTCGAGGTCTTCGCTTCCCGGCAAGGTCGACACCAGACCTCCTGCGATATCCACCAACCTTGAAATGAATTCGTGGAACGCTGCATTAGAATTAAGCTTTCCCAGGTTCGTATAGAGCTCGTTCGGTATTGCAACGCCAGAAATCGAGTCAAGCCTAGATGCATGACAGGCAGCGGTGGCAGCCATTTCCATGTACTCGCGATAGAGCACCATGTCCAGCAACGCGTCCTTCACGTGCGATTTTTCAGTTATGCCATTGGACTTCGCAGCAAGGCGGGCGGCACCAATGTAGAGGTCGCATGTCACCGGGCGGTAGGATATTGCAGTAAAGCGGTGGTAAAGCGCAAACAGGTTCGCAAGCTCGCCAGCCAATTTCCAATCCCCATCCAGAAACACTCTGTCTGCTGGAACAAACACGTCGTCGAAGATAGTCAGACTTTCAGCTTCAGCGTCGCGTGAGCTTACGGGAGCGTCCTTCTGCGTAGGCAGCCCTTCAATCTCGAGCATCGGCCTTACTATGAGTTTCAATCCCTTCGCGTTAGCGGGAACAGAAAATGCCACCGCGTAGTCGCGGTCCGCCGCCGTAAGGGACCGTGACGGCAGAACCACTATCTCATTCGAGGTAATGCTCTGCGTTGTGTGCGCCTTAGCACCCCTCACCACTATGCCATCCGAGCGACGCTCCACTACCCTGAGATACATGTCGCGTTCCCTCTGCTCGTGCGGCCTCTTCGACCTGTCACCCTTGACGTCTGTTTGGGCCACAGCCAGAGCGAGATCTTCCTTGGCGGCGCGCCTCCACAAACTCTGCACTCTTTCCGCACTCTCCTTCGCCATCCTCTTCGCAACAATAGAAAGCGCGAATAAAGCGTCCGACCCTATCACCTGTGTTATGTTGAACACTCCCCCTGAAGCTCGAGTCGAGAGCGCGATTATTTTAGAGCGATATAGAAGATCGCTTGAGGAGGTTGGAATCAGGAAAAAGCCACTGATATCTCCTAGCTGCCGATCGGTTACAACAAGCTCTTTCCTAAGCGAATCCGTATCGCGCAAAGAGAAGAGCCGGGCCGAGTGCTGCACAGGTATCTTAAGCACCGGGTGGCTCGTGATGTCCCTGACTCTCTCGCCCCTGTAGTATACAGTTCTGCCGTCCTGTAGGCTCCCAAGGTAATCAGCGGCGCTTCTCATTATTTTCACTAATCCTTGGGTACATCTATACTTAAGCCATCTTAGGAACTCTATGCTTAAGTTGAGCCACGCCAAATCTCCATACGAAGGGATACAGGCCCTCGATCCAGCGTTGGATTGTTCCGCCTGACCAGAGTTTGAGGAAATGTATATGCTGTCCAGCACTAATAAACAGTCTCCAGGGGAAAGATTGGTTTCGATTTTCAGGAAGAAGAAGGAATGGCCGGAAAGGATGCGGTTGGCCCGTGCACATGGGTATTTCACCGATGATGACAAGAACGAAGCGAGATCAGCAAAACCCTTCCTATTCTATGCTGAATACCGGGCGAACTGGCCGGAAGGCTCCGATCCCGATAGAGAAGTCAAAATGAGAAAGTTTGGAGAGATTTTTAGAAAAAGCGTGGGTTCAAATGATGTCCAGCTTGCTAACATATGCTATGAATGCCTGAAACAGCTCGCAAAACCGAAGCCTCCTGAAGTCGAAGATTAAGGAATCATTGGCCGAGAATGAGAGTAAAAGCGACCGAGGGCTGCAAATACTGAGACATCCGCTATCGAGTTCTGAAAACAAGATTCTGGAATAAACATTATCTAGCTGTCCGGTGGCAACGCTGAGTTTTTAACAGCTAGATTTGCGTCTTCTCTTTATGAGGCGAGCCCGAGTGTACGTCGGGAATTACTGGTCAACAAGCACTCGAGGTGAATTGTGAACATCTCAACTGATACCCCTTCGTAATTGCTCGGATCAACCCCTTCCGGCTACATCCCCGAGATTCTTCCCTCTTTCTTCTATATTCGACGATTGCGTCCGAACCCTCTTTAAGGTGAGTAGTGTGTTCGTCTACAATTGGGTCAAGAAATAAACCGGTGACATCCTCGGGCAGAACAAGTCCTGCGCCGACCTGAAACCTAGTAGAAGTCGCCCACTCAACCTCCTCTGGGTTTCTGATGCCAATGTCTTGATCCACCACCGCAATCCACCGCCACAACTTATTTGAGGGAACCGAGACCGCGAAACTCCGCGTGAATCGCTCCCTTGCCATGATCCTTTTCCCCTTTCTAATTTCCACCACAGCGCGTAGCCAACTGCCACCTGCGGTTATGAGGTAGACATTCATGCCCTCAACTCTGCTTGAGATTTCACTAAGAATGGCAGGCTCCCCTGGGAGAATCACGCGTGTCCGGTGCTTGCCATAGCACCGCAGGTAGGTGTTGATAGACGCGGGGTTTATCATGGCTGGCGTGAGACGGTTCGAAAACAGGCTGGTGCCTAATGGTATCAAGGGTCCAGGTTATGTCGAAGAATGATATTTCATCTTCGCCCAGGGACTCAACTATTCTACGCTCAAGAACGAATTCGCTATCCGATGCGAGCGGGAAGATGAGTGAACCGGGCGCGGACCAGTGATTCGGGTTCTAGCGCGTTCGCAATGTCCGAACCATCGTAACCGGTAGGAACTGCGATTGCAGCTGCGATAGAGAACCGAGTCCAATACCGATCGTGGCGGCAGCAACAATTTCGCCCGTCGAACACTTGTGGTAAATTAGCAGGTCTCTTGGCACGACTCTAATAATAAATTTTCCTCTTTCATCCCAAGCAAATGTCATTCTACCGAAATTCAGTTTGGAGCCGTCCCTGCGGTTGTTAACCCAGAATACTGCTGAGTTCACGCACCAAAAGCGGTTACCCCTAGCACGCAGGACTGGAGGCTGCGGGGGCAGGTCGACATTGTCCTCGACCGTCTCATAGGAAGGAGGATTCGCAAATTCTGGCCGTTCCATTTGGGCGGAGTGGATTTGAGATCGCCTTGGAGAGTCTGGGAAGGATTTCGCCCCCTTGGCGCTCGAAGTAACACGCTACAGCGGCGCTGCTTGCATGCTGATTTCCGAAAGTTGTTACCTCAAATTCCAAGAGGATTTCAGACTGGATAGGGCTGGCATAAAGCGTAGCCAGAAGCCTCAACCGCTTTAAACATCCGGGAAAACCGACTATCTACCATGTTAAGTGCGCGTTCAGAGACCAGTGTCAGAAGAAAGTCTCTGAAACCCTTCTTTTGCTGAAGGAAGGTCAACTTCTGGTCCCCCTCAAATCGGTAAAGCTGATCTGGGCTGGGCTGTGAGCGCTCAGGCTTACGATTCGTGCTCAAACAGTCGCGACGCGAGCTGTTCTGCTATAAGCTCCAGATAGTGGCGATCGCTTTCGCCGAATGCGCCTTGTCGATCTCCATCGACGTCGATCTCACCCAGTACATTTCCGTTTTTGCAAATTGGAACAACAATCTCCGATTTGGTATCAAGAAAGCATTCTAAGTATCTAGGGTCCTTAGACACGTCGTCAACTATCACTGTCTCTCGGGTTCTGGCGGCCGAGCCACATATGCCCATACCTATGGGAATGCGTGTATGGATGGTGGGCTGTTTTCCCTTCCATGGACCCAGAACAAGCGTATCTCCCTCGAGGAGGTAAATACCCACCCATGAATGACTCTGATACTTCTTCCAGATATGCTCAACAGCTGCCTCCATTGCCTTTAGGTGATTTTCGGCGTTTGCAATCTGCCCTTCCAGTGTGTCGCCCTCTGGAAGATCTTTGCCAGACTTACTAACTTTGGCCATCAGGACGTTTTCAAACTGCTTGGAATAAACCTTTGCCTAGGATTTTTTATTTGGTCCCTCATCAATATGCCCGAACCTGGCCAGTGTCCCTCCCACCGGCAAAAAGAGACCACGTGAATTGACGCCACGTTTTACTTGCGTGTGAAAGAGGTAAACCCGGGCGCATTGGTGCCACCCCCAACCAGATTCATTCCGAGTTACAGTTTGCTTACAGGACAGGAATACGTCCAGAGTATTTTACGTTAAGAAAAAGTCTGGTTCATCGCATCCTGTCGGTCTGAAGTCCGCCATGCGCTTTTCGCCGTACAAAAAGGACTGATGCGCGGAATCAACCCCGGATATGCATCCTTCTCGGACTACTTGGGAAGTACAAACCTTCGTCTACTTACGCTACGCCGTTTGACGTCTCCTGAAGGACCCACATTTGCGCGCATGCCCACACTCCTGAGAAGACGGGCAAATTCAGCATTAGTTATCCACTCCACCTTCAGATATTCTCGTATTTTGGCATCAGACAATCCGATCCGTCTAGCTTCGTTCGTTGCAACGCGGTACGCCTCAATCTCGGTGGGTCTATCCACGTAACTATAGCGCTCGTCAAACAGCTCCTTCCCTTCCAAGAACTGCTTGACATGAACAAGTTCGTGAATTACGTCCAAGTAGAGGTAGACCTCGTCCCCGTTCCTGAGGTAGGGTTGGCTGACGAGAATATAGCCCGATTGGCCGTCAACTGAAAGATAGCCCATCCGGGGGTAAAGAACCACGCGCTGCCTAGACAGTACCTGTTCTGTTGCGTCGCCAAAGATATTGCGCACCGCTTCCACTTTGTCAAAACCCTTGAAAACATCCCCGAAAGCATAGCTCAACATCTCAGCGTTTCTGTTTATCTCTATGCCTTGGACCATCTTCTGGCGACTCTAATGTTGGCGTATTTAAGATATAGTTGAAGCGTGGACATGATAGAGTTCAGTTCGCGAAATAGAGCCTGACCAGTCCCTCTAGAGAGCATCCTCAACATACTTATAATCAAGAGCCAATGAGGCTGTGCTGCTCCTGGTGAGCTGTGGCACTATGAAACTGCCTGAAATCTTGGACCCCGCGCGAAGAGAAAGGGATATTCTTTCTCTCATAGACGCGCAGGCTCAGCAGTCTCTGCGTTGCGCCGAGGGTTTGAAGAGACTCATAACCGAGCTCTCGGTGGGTAACGCCGTTTCTGCATCGGTCGAACAGTCTTCGATAGGAAGAGCAGAGAGCGAAGCCGACAGGCTAGACGTCGATTCGAGCCTGAAGATCGCCAAAGGAGCCTTTTTTGGTGGAATGCGTCAAGATTTCCTGTTACTAATAGAACAAATTGACGACATAGCAGATGCCGCCTGGGACGCCTCAAAGCTGATAATCTCCACTCCCTCTCCTAATGGAATTGTGGCGGATTTCTGCGGCTGGAAAGAAGTCATGGGATTCCTCGACACCTGCATTTCCGCCATTCAGGAGTTCATCAGTGTTCTTCATTTGCTTCCCGTAGACAAAAAGAAGATCTTTGACAAGATTGCAGAAGTACGAGAGCTCGAAGAACGCGCCGATTCATTTAAAAGTGAAGCGCTGCGCAAGCTTCTCTCCGCCGATGGCGCAGAGAACACCCTGCAGATTATTCAACTCCGCGATTTCCTTAACGTAGCCGACAACATGGCGGATCGCTCCCAAGATGCCACCCAGACCATACTCATCATGCTTGCCAAGGGCTACTGAGGTTTGCTCCTACTGCTATTTGCCAGTGCGATGCTGCTGGCATTTGTTTTCGGCTGGAACAATGGCCCTGTTGTGGTAGGAGGGCTCGTAGGCTCAGGGGCTCTCAGTTATAGGCGGGGGGCTCTGTGGACAGTGATAGGCCTGGCCCTGGGTTCCGCATTAGGCTGGAGAGAAATGCAGTACAGCCTCGTTGACTCACTTTCTCTGTTACGTTCCCCTGACGCAGTGACCTTTGTGTTTCTCTTGAGCTTCGTGCTCATCCTAGTGCTCACGCTCGGCAAGCTACCGGTGAGCCTGAGCGTATCCGCAGTCGGTGCGTTCATTGGAGCAAGTCTAGCTCTGGGTTTCGGAGTCCACCGCCTGGTCGCCATAGAGATACTTTCCTCTTGGCTCGCGGCTCCGTTAATTGGGGGGCTGCTTGCATTCGCTCTTGAGAAGCTACTTCGGGCGGTCTACGAGAGGATGAACGTATTGAGAATTGACATAATCAACCGTACACTCACGCAAGTTTCGATGCTTTATGTGACATTTACCCTAGGTGCGAACAACGTTGGCATGATTTTCGGAACATATGCCGCAGTAAGCTCACCCGACCCACTCGTGCTAATCGCGCTCGTGGCGTTCTGCGTTGTCGGCGTGACCGCCGTAGGGAAGACCCTTGCACCCACGATTGGAGAGAGCTTTGTCGGGCTTTCTCCGAGTGGAGTTCTTGCAAGCTTCATTTCGAGTTCCTTCGTAATGCTGGCGTCGACTCTGGCCGGAATACCCATGTCCGTAACAATGGCGCTCGTGGGTTCGATGGTTGGAGTTGGGATGTCAACCAAGCTCTGGATTATCAACCGTCCACTCATTGCCTATACCGTCGGCTCTTGGCTTGCGGTAGCCCTGCTTTCAGGGGTAGTTGCGTTTTTGACGCTGCATCTTGCCCTGGGCTGACAGATACGTATTCAGAGCCCGCTATCAGGAACCTCCATGGTCTCTGCGCCGCCCGTGTAACTCCGACCCTGGCCGCCGTAACTATGACCTCCTCTGATCGCAGGCTTCCATCTCCTATGTAAAGACCCCCAAGCTTGGTCAGGTCCGTTCCATAAAGTTTCAGATCAATCTCCATGGCCTTGGTAAGCCTACCTGGTCCACTTGTAAGTCTGAATTTGTCTTCCGTTCCTCTGTTGCATCGCATCACATCCACACCCTGGAGCGGCTCAAGGGCACGGAGCAGCACAGCCCCTGCCCTGGCCCTTGATGACTTGGCTACCACGTTAACGCAGTAGTGGTTTCCGTAGACAAAGTATACATAACATCTTCCCACTTCGCCGAACATCAAACGTGCCCGGCCGTTCTCTCCACGATATGCGTGGCTGGCTGGATCTGACAGTCCTTTGTAAGCCTCCACTTCGACTATTCTTCCAGCCAACTTGCGGTCTCCGGCGCTGCGCACGAGAACTTTGCCAAGCAGGTCCTTTGCAACTTCTAGCGTGTCGCGCGCATAGAAAATCCGAGGAAGTGGTCTAGCCCCCATGTCTCCTTATTACTAGCTTCCTGGTCAGTGCAATTAAGGTATCTGTTATAAACCGGTTATAAATGGCCTTATATGGGCGTGTAGAGACGCAATAAGCATGCAGCTCTCGCATAGTAGCAAAATTCTCATTGCTGCTGTGGTACTGGTCATCGTGGCGCTGAGCTACTACTCCTTTACAACCTTTACACAAAACCATTCCTCCCTTCCAACGCTCACAATCTATACCTATAGCTCCCTTTTTGCGGATGCTCAGAATGTAACACAGGTGAACAACACTGTCTTCGGAGGTTTCGAGCGCACTTACCATGTCAACCTAGTTGTGGATAGATTTTCGGACACGGGTAGCATGCTTGAGACACTTATACAGCAGAAAGCAGACCCACGAGCTGACATCGTTGTGGGTCTTACCAACCTCCAAGTAACCCAAGCGGTTTCCCATGGGGTGTTGCTAAACTATTCACCTCCAAACCTAGGCGAGGTACCGAAGTATCTCATGAACGACTTGAGCCCGGCGCACTATCTTGTTCCATATGAATATTCACCAATCACGCTGGACTACTGTAATCAGAGCGCGGGTTTCGGTTCTAACCTGAGCTTCACAGAGCTGGCCACGCCCTCACTGGCTAAACAACTGGTTTTGGAAAATCCTACGGTCGACTCTACGGGTGAAAGCTTCCTGCTTTACGAAATCGCCTTCTATCAGGAAGTGCTGCATGAGAACTGGGAGACCTGGTGGAAGGAGGTGAAGCCCTACGCGGAAGTGGCCCCCGATTGGGGCACGGCTTTCAGCATATTTCCTACGGACGGGCGCAATTTGGCAGTTAGTTACGGAGGAGATCCGGCCTATTTCAAGGTATTTGGAGGGTATCCCGGTTGTTCCAGCGCCGCTATGCACTACGGCGGAGAAGCTTACACATGGCTTGAGATAGAGGGAATGGGGATTGTTCGGGGGGCGAAACATGTGAAACTGGCCGAAGATTTCGAAAACTGGCTCTTGAGCCCGCAGGTGCAGTCCCTGATCCCGGAGGGAGAGTGGGTCTTCCCGGCTGACACCGCAGTTCCACTGCCACCAGTATTTTCTGCGGCTATAGGAGCAAATAACACTGTGGTGCTGAATAACTTGATCACCCCCGAGCAAATAGCTGCCAACCTGACAGTCTGGCTGGCTGACTGGCAGTCCATAATGTCCTGACTACGCTATCTGGTGCCTCCAATCAAGCGGTGAACATCCGAATGAGCAGGTCGAGTCTTGCAACCGTGTTAGCAGGCTCGACCCCCGTGATCTACGAGGTTTTGATTGTATATGGGCCATTCGCCGCCTCGGCACTGTCCACGGGTGCATTTCGCCCCCAGGTTCTGGGGCACACACTAATGCAGCGGTTTGTAGTAGATTCGCTTGAGCAGTCACTACTTCAGGGGGTGCTCAGCTCGATTGCCGCCCTCGCCATGGGCTATCCCGTGGGGATCGTGCTCGGACTCCTCTCTTTCAGAGGAAGGGCAGCCTATACTTCAGCAATTCTCTTGCCATTCATGCTTCCGTCTGTAGCAGTGGCAGCGGGATTCCTCTTGGGATATCCTGCAAATAGCCCACTACAGGGATTGTCCCACGGTCTCAGCGGAATAATTGCCGTTAACGCGCTTTTCAATTCGCCGCTCGTTGCACTATTTACTTCAGCAAAGCTTTCTGCTGGTTCAGGCGAGGTTGTGCAGGCTGCGAGGACTTCCGGTGCTTCCTTGCTGGAAGTAGTTAGAAGGATAATCGTTCCTAGCACCCTTGGGGCGGCTGGCGGGGGCGCGTTTTTTGCATTCGTCTATTCTTTTTTGGGCTTCGTAATTCCGCTCACTATTGGGGGCCCTTCGCATTATACCTCAGAAGTGGCAATATACACATACCAGAGGATACTCTTCAGCCCAGCGACCGCGACAGCTTTGGCCATAATACAAATACTTCCGGTAGTAGCAATCAGTTTGGCCATTCTTCCTGGGAAAACCAGACTCACACCAGACTTTAGAACCGCGAACTCGAGCGCGCCTTGGCCAGCCAGCTCGAAAAGAGCAAGGCTTTGCGCCTCTCTGTTTTTGCTAGCATACCTTGTGTTCGAGGATTATCCCCTCTTTGCAGTAGTCATATCTGCCTTAGCAAACGACGGACGCGGGTTCGCATTGCTTTTCCAGCCTGCGACCGCGGAGAGACTCGGTGTCTCTGTAAATAGAGTGGCTATCAACTCGATAACGTTCGCGACGCTTGCATCCGGAGTCACGTTCTTCCTTTCGGTCGGAGCCGTGCACTATATGCTAGGCAACGCGCGTCAGGAAAGATCCAGGCTTTACAACTTGGCGCTTGTGCTTCCAGTCGCTGTGTCGCCAGTTACGATTGGACTTGCTATATACTTAGCTTTGAGCGGATTCGCTGTGTTCGACCTAGTATGGCCCACCATCGTGTTTGCTCAGTGCGCGGTCGCCCTGCCCGTCTCGTTACGTTTTCTCTCGAACGGCTTGGAGCCGCTACCTAAGAATCTTGCCTCTGCCAGCGCTCTCTTGGGTGCAGGGAAACTGTCAACACTGCTGGAGGTTGAGCTCCCCAGCGCTCGTGGGGCGTTGGTCAGCTCTGTAGTAATAGCGTTTGCAATTGGAATCGGAGAATTTGCCGCGACCTCAGTCCTTTACACCCCCGCCTACACAACCATCCCTCTCGCGATATACGCCCTACTCGGTCTCAGGTTATTTCGCGCAGCAGCCGCGCTTGCCGCGATGCTTATCTTCATAACCGTGGGCGCTTACTTTTTAATTCTCAGGTTCAGTGATTGACTTGGAAGTCAGGCTCCAGAACGTCTCCATGAGATATGGCCATATTTCAGCCTTGAACGGCCTTAACATGGTAGCTCCTGACGGCAAGATTACCGTCGTCGTGGGGCCGTCTGGAAGTGGAAAGAGCACATTACTCAGGCTCGTCGCCGGCCTAGAGGAACCGCTCAGCGGAAACGTGCTCTTCGACGGGAAGCCAGTCCATGAACCCCCTGAAAAGCGAAACATCGGGATGGTATTTCAATCACTTGCGCTGTTTCCTAATATGACGGTGGCCGGGAATATCGCGTTCGGGCTTCAGGTTAGAAAAGTTCCTCGCGCAGAAATAGAGGAGAGAGTAAAGGAGGTCGCGAAACTGATGGAGATTGACAGTCGTCTGGATTCCAAACCAAGCGAGCTCAGCGGGGGTCAGCAACAAAGGGTTGCCCTTGCTCGCGCGCTAGCGCCGAATCCGAGGCTACTTCTGCTGGATGAGCCATTTTCTAGCCTTGATGCCAGGCTAAGGGATTCGCTCCGGTGGGAGGTGAAACACATCCAGCAGCAGCAGAAACTCACAGTGATTCACGTCACTCATGACCACATCGAAGCGCTCGGATTGGCCGACCATCTCGTGGTTATCAATGATGGCGCTCTTGAGCAGGAGGGAGCGGCACGCGATGTGGTAGATAACCCCGCGAACGAATTTGTGGCCTGGTTCATGGGGTACAATTCAATCCCCTATAACGGCGGCAGGCTTTGCTTCCTACCCCAAGAGGCAGATCTCACTGAGCCCGCGCTTGCCGAGTTCCACGCAGAAGTGGATGCAGTGCAGAATTCTCCGGCAGGCTTCCGGGTGAGAGTCCGCTGGGACAACTGGTGGGCGGATGTGGAGACCAGTTTCTCGCCTGAGATAGGAGCGAAAGTAGGCCTGAAATTTAAGAGGTTCAAATTCTTCAAAAACTAGAGCTCGCGTTCGAAGATGAGCTGCTCATGGCGATTCTCATCTATAATATCTTCGCTGAACTCTTCTTTGGAAAAGTACCAGTTCGAAGGTATGACAAACTCTACTGTTTGATATCCGGTCTTTACAAGAGATGATGCCAGACTCCCTACCAGAGCCTCGTCCATAGATGACGTAAACCCTACTTCCGCACAGCGTTTGGCGTTATCATCAGCATAATCAGAAGAGTGAATCAATATTTGTTCACCATCTGAGAAGACTTTCCCGCTTGCAACCAGTTTTTCAAAGCGAGCTTGATTGAGGTCGAGCCATTTCCAGGAAGTATAAAGCAAGCCGCAGTAATCCTCTAGGGCGTTGGCTGGCACAGAGCTCCACTCCGCAGTTCTACAGAATAATACGGGCCTCGTCGAGGAAGTTCCCCGAAAACGAACGCGCCTGAATGTTCCCCTTACGCTGAATCCCGACTTTTTCGCATGCCGAATCGACGCGTAATTGTCGCTATAAATCATCATCCTCAGCTTGTGGATTCCCTCCGACCTTGCATATTGGGCTATATGCTGGGCAACCAAAGTCGCAATCCCCCGGTTTCTGAGGCCCTCTTTCACTCTGAGGCCCTCCAGCCAGCCTACTCTGCCCTCGCAGATAGATAGATGTGTCAGCGCCACAATCTCTGAATCCAGCTCGCCTACGAACAGTCTGCTATCGCTCCCACTGAGCCATTCGTCGAGCACTTCCGGGATGTAGTCGCCCCAGTCCCACGTATGCTCTACCAGCCGGAGTATGGAAGACCTGTCATCCAGTCTGGCAAACCTGACAATAACTGACGCTTTCAATCTACGTATACCTCAGGGGTTCTATTCCTTAAAGAGACAGATATACTCACCCGAATTAGTATCTGTCGTTTCTGTTCCAGCTACTCTGGGTGGACTTCCCAGATTGGCGTTTCGCGTTTGACACGTAGCCCAGAACTGAGATCCTGCAAGGCAGGGCCGGCCGTCCTGAGATACTGCAGAAGCGGTGTATTCTCTGGCTTCGGGAGGCGCATCGCACATCACGCCCCGGTTTATCCAAGTGAACGGTGGGGCACTTTTCGGCCGGTAGCGAGGACGTAAGTCTACGCCCGTCGGTCTATTGCCAGGTGCCTAATTGCCACATGAGCCAAGCATACATGTTTCGTCTGTTCAGCATTTCCAAGCTTCCCCAGTAGCCTTAGGATTTCGGCTGAAACGAACCTTAAGCGAGTTATGTAAGAGGCACTGCTACTCTGGGTTCATAATGCATAAAAGCCAAGCGAGCAACCGATTTCCGAACTTCAAGATATCGGTGGTAGTGACCGCGACAGTTGAAAATTGAAAAGTGCGTCATCACGGCTGCCGGAGAGGGCTCCCGAATGCTACCCTTGACGCGGGGGATTCGCAAAGAGATGCTCCCGCTAGTTACCCGAGGTTCGGATGGACAGATATCACTCAAGCCAGTAATTCACCTGATTCTAGAAGAACTTTACAGAGTTGGAATCAGGTCCTTTTGTATTGTCGTACGCAAGAGTGAACATATGGTAAAGGATTATTTCACACTGGAACCATCGTATATAAAGTACCTCATAGGCGCCAGCAAATACTCTGTAGAGCTGGAGGAGCTGAGACGGATTCTTGCGGATGTAAACATAGAGTATGTCCAACAGACTCTGCCCAACGGATTCGGTGATGCGGTACTCAAGGCACGGAAGTTTGTATCAGGGGATAGCTTTCTTCTACATGCTGGCGATGGTTATCTCCTAAACGGTGTCCCGACTCTCCAAAGGCTGCTCAAAGTGCACACAACCTTTGCGCCTTCTGCAACCGTGCTCACCAGAGTCGTCGAGAACCCCACGGCCTACGGAATCGTCTCTGGAACTCATGAAATGAAGGGGGGAGAACGACTGCTCAGGGTAAATTCTTTGGTCGAGAAGCCTGAAAATCCTCCTTCCAACCACGGACTCACCGCGGTCTATACGTTTGGCAGTGCACTGATGGACGCGCTTTCAGGCACTCGACCGGGTAGAACTGGCGAGATTGAGCTGACAGATGGCGTGATGGAGATGGTCCGCACAGGGAAGACAGTCTATGCGATAGAACTCGACGAAACCACTCCCAAATGGCTGAGCGTGGGTAGTCCCGAGAACTATCTGCGTTCGCTCGAGATTTCCCGGCTCAGCGTGGAGAGTTCTCCGGCTCACGCCAGTAAGTCCTTGGCAAAATGACTTCCTTTTTTGCCTGGAGCCTCGATCTGTAGCACTTGAGATCGTCCAGTATCGTTTCCAGTTCAGCTTCAAGCGAGCTAGTCTTCCTGTAGCCGAGTTTTATGAGAGAATCATGCGCCGGATTATAATAATGATTCTCCTCTTCGACCCGCGGGTTTGAGACATTAGCTATCGAAGGCTCCAAACCCTTCATTTTGGCCACGTCAAACACGAGTCTGGCGAGCGCCAGTACTGAGTAAGATTCGTCAAACTGGTTAAACACCCTGTATTCCCCCTTCTTCGGTGGATTCTCAATTGCGATTCGGAGGCATTGTACGCTATCCGCGAGACTGATGTAACCCCTTGTCTGTCCTCCCTTTCCGTAGACCGTCATCGGAATGCCGAGCACCGACTGGGCACAGAAGCGGTTGAGTGCGGTGCCCCAAGTTTCATCAAAATCAAAACGGGTGAGCAGCCTCTTGTCCACAATATCGGGCGTACGGGTGCCGTAGACCACTCCTTGCATGACATCAGTAATTTGCAGGCCCCAGATTTTGTTTGCAAACATCATATTACCGCTGTCGTGCACTTTCGACCAGTGATACCAGCTACCTGCCATACGGGGGAAAGGAAGGCGGTCCTTTCTCCCATGATACTCAATTTCAAAGAAACCTTCTGGGATATCAATTGCTGGCGTCCCGTACTCCCCCATAGTTCCCATTTTGACTAGGTGAGTTTCAGGACATCTGGCACGAATTGCGTAAACGAGGTTAAGGCTGCTTGTTATGTTAGTGACCTGGGTCTCCACAGCGTGCCTTACATCTATCATCGAATACGGAGCCGATCTTTGCTCGGCCAGGTGCACGAAAGCGTCCGGCTTTGTAGCCTCCAGAAACGATTCCACTGTGTCATAGTCAGTGAGGTCTCCCTCTACATACTCGATTCTCGAACCAAAAATTTCCTCTGCAGCCATAACCCTAGCTTTGGGCTCTAGAATAGGTGTGGCAGACCAAGAGCCGACCTCCTCTACTCTCTTCCTAGTAATCAAACTGTCAATGCCCGAGACGGTATGCCCTTTACGCACTAAGTGAATCGCAAGAGCCCATCCTATGTATCCGTCTATTCCGCCGATTGCGACCTTCACGGGACTCGGTTACGGATGGTGCCCTATACTTAAATTGTCTTCGAGCCAGCTATTCATAGCCTCTACAATTTCAGGTTCGAAGCGGTTCCTGCGGTTACTGCATCTAATGCATCTCTCTACGCTGAACGCCGCAATACGCGCTTCTTCACCTTTTCGGAAACTGTGGGAATTGGCTTCATCTCTCCTCTCTTACGAAAACTTCCCCCGCGCAAACAGCCCTGCCGCCAATGTCTCGGCTTAAGTTGCGACGAGTGTGCGGCTACGCTATCTACCTAGGATTCTCGACTGTCAACGTAACAGATGCGGAGGAACTATCGTTCCTCTCGTCAATTCGGAATTGTCTTCTCGTTGCCTAGTCAAATGGGCACGGGCCTGGGGAGAAACGATTACTTCTGCGGCCCTTGGTCTGCCGTTATAGTTGTTGCTCATTGAATAACCGTATGCCCCGCAATCATAAAACACCACTATGTCGCCTTCCTCCACAGGGGGAAGATTCCTGTCTCTCGCAAGTATATCGGTATTTTCACAAATTTGCCCAACTAGGTCAGCCCTTAGCGATCTCATCTCGCCTGGCCTATTAGCAACAGCAACCTCGTGGTAGGCTCCGTAAAGCGCAGGTCGCAATAACTGATTCATACCAACGTCAGTGCCTATGAATACTTTCTCGTATCTCTTGATGGAATTAACCCGCCCCAGAAGCACAGTAGTATCTGCAACAAGGTATCTGCCGGGTTCCAAGGTAAGCACAGGATTGCCTAGCTCGTATTCTTCGCATTTGGACGTAAATACTTCAACCACCTGTCGTCCAACCTTGGCAATATTCAGGGGAGGCTGGTCTGCATGATACGGTACTCCCAGTCCGCCACCAAGATCAACAAAGTCAAATTTCAGTGCGACTCCCTTGCAAATTCTCGAAGCGATCTCGAGCAGGATCGAAGTCATGCGAGGTAGATAGGTTTCATCCAGCACATTGGACCCGGTCATCATATGTATCCCAAACTTCTTGACACCCGCCGCTTTGGCTCTCGCGTAGGCTTCGGCAGCTCTGTCTGCAGGAATACCGAATTTCGCATCCTTCCCCGCAGTGGTAATCCCCGGATACTCCCCCTTACCCTCACCGGGATTGATGCGAAACGATACCGTCGAAGAGGTGCACAGATCCGCCACCTTGAGGAACTGGTCTAGACTGTCAAAATTCAGGGTTGTTCCGGACAAGGCGGCATACTCTAGCTCGGATTTCGGAGCGAAGTTCGCCGAGAAGAGGATTTTTTCCGGTGATAGACCTGCGGACCTCGCCACAAGAAGCTCGCCAATGGAGGATACGTCTGCACCAGCACCCTCCTGTCTGAGGACTGAAATAACTGCGGGATTAGAGTTTGCCTTTACTGCGTAGTTGATTCTTACTCCATCCTTAGAGCTGGAGAATGCCTCGGCAAGTCTCCTGTAGTTTTCCCTTAACCTTCTTTCGGAAGTGACGTAGAGAGGGGTCCCGAAACGGTCTGCCAGAGTGGTGAGACTGAGTCCATCCATCTCCAAACCATTTCCCGAGATATTACAAGGCTGTTTGTCCTCTACAATCAAAATAATTCCAGCTTAGCTTTATCCGTAATCGAATATAAAAACTGTCGACTTTTGCTTGCGGCGGAGCCTTTCACAGAGGAGAATCAATGGTCTACTAGTGAGCATGGCGGACCTCATTTTGGTTGTAGCATGGTTGACCGGGCAGACTGCTGGAATTAAACTGCAGCGCGATTCCTGCCGCGAGGAACCTTGGTACTTCTCAGGCGAATCCTAGCAGTTAGAATCTTACATGCGAGTAATCCACTGGCCCAAATTCATCAGGCTCTCGTTGCACTCGTACCAATCTGTTCCGCGGGCTCTACCATGTAGACGAACCTGACCACACTCAACATTCTTTATTAGTCCGCTCTGAACTTTGACCATGTGTTCAGAGGGTCAACAATAGGTCAGCTCGTGAAAATGCTTGAGACAGAGTACACCGCAAATCTCTCTACCCTCAAGCGCTCAGAGTATAATGAAGACACCATAAAACGCTTTAGGGAATACGTGAGAAATTGCGATAGGGCCCTCGCCGACCGCAAGATAGCTCCGAGCCAAGCGGACAAGGTGCTCTCATGCAAGATGCTTGTAGAGAAGGAACTGGAATGGTACGTAAAGAAGAGAGGCCACTGATACTACATATGAACTAGTGAAAAAGTTAATAAGACGCACTGGAAGCATATACTGAGCTGCAATGTCCGAAGAACAGGAAGCCCAGCAGCGCGAACGCGACACTTCGGGATTGAAAAAGCACGCAAAGCTTCTCGCAGATGGATTCTTCAAACTCGCGGGCGCCCTGGGAAATGGACTGGAAAGGTCGGCTGATACGGTGACACCCCGGTTCGCGCGTGCGCTCGGGGACGCATTCGAAGATACTGCGAAATCGGTCAGGGAACTAGCCGACGGTATCGACAGGAGGACCCTGATAGAACAGCGCGACTTCCTCGGTTACTATAGGAGATTTCTTACTGCTCAGGTCACGAGGATAGATAACAGGCTGGCAAGCCTTGAACGCAAGGAAGAGGAAACAAAACTGCTGTCTCCGGCCTAACTCCGATTGGCAAGACGGGTAATCTGCTCGACCAACAGCGCAATCTAGTTTGCCCTGGATGGCGCTAGAGTTTGTACCATTGTCGGAGAGGCACCTTTTCCAGATTTGGATTTAGCACCTCACCATGGGCTCCAATCAGACCGGCTTCAAGCGCCACGGTAGAGGACATAACCGCTTTACCGTCTTCAAGTCTGGCTACGTAGAGCGAATAGTAAAGCTGCTTATCTCTGTCAGGGAAGTCCGAGTAATAGTGTAGGTCTGTAGCTCCGTCATGGGACACTCTCAGTGCCAATAGGTTTAGTCCTCCCTGGTTCCCTTCACTCTCTCGAACCGCGCGAGTGGCTCTCTCAAGCCTGGTCTGAACGTTGCCTTCCATGCTCGCCACGAGTAGCGCAAAAACCTCCGTGTCGTTCAGGTGAAGCGGGTCAATCCCTAAAGAGCTTGAGATTCTCTCCTTCGCTATGTGACCGTTGTGCGTGATGTATAGAAGGTCCTCACCGCAGTGGACAGCGAACGGGTGCGAGTCAAGTGAGTTGCGAATCGGCTCGCCTTTGGCGGCAGCCCTTGCGTGGGAGAGTCCCCAGATGGTGACCGACTTCAGATCAAAAAAATTTCTGGCACTTTGGTCTTCGAAAATCGGCTTGGTAGTTCGGTAATACTTTTGCTCTTCACTGGACAGCCACACCCCTCCCCACCCATCCTTGTGCCGCACGTTTTTACTGGAGGAGAGCCTGTCCCCGGCCGCGGCCCGCATAAGGGATTCCTGCAGGTCAGAGGCAAGTTTCGGTTTCCCCTGAATTCCAAACATTCTGCACAAACTTCTTTCGGGTTCATTCCATAATGAGGGTCCAGATAAGCACGAACCCGCCTTGTTCTGCTCCCTCCGTTCACACGGCTGGCAACAGAATCCGCCGTTCGATGTTTTGTTCAGCCATGTTCCGCGTTCCAGCCGTGTATTCGGCGCTAGTGCGAATCAAACCATCCTGAAATATCTTTCAGGCGTGAGACCCTTCTGCTCGGTTTGCCCGACCTAGAAAGTTCGTGGCTTTCTTCTGGCACAGACACGAACTCGGCCTCTTTTCCAAGCTGCCGAAGTGCAGTAAAGAACTGCTCACCTTGCTCAATCGGGCATCGGTAGTCCTGCTCCGCATGATGAATTAGTATAGGCGTCTTTACGTTTTGCACATATTTTAATGGTGACTTGTCCCAGAGCTTCTGGTAGTCTTCCCATGGCCTTGCTCCTATCTGGTCCGGGCCGAACGTGAAACCGATATCGCTTGTTCCATGAAAGCTTACCCAGTTTGAAATAGATCGCTGGGTTACTGCAGCCCTGAATATATCTGAGTGTCCCACAATCCAGTTTGTCATAAAGCCACCATATGAACCGCCAGTGAGATAGAGTTTTGAGCCGTCCAGCGATTTCGCTGAGACCATATAGCTTACGAATTCCATAATGTCTTTGTAATCACGCTCTCCGTAGTGCCCGACCACTGCTGAAGCGAAATCCTGTCCGTATCCGGAACTACCTCTCGGGTTGCAGAATATCACGTTGTAACCTGATGATGCAAGATAGTGGAATTCAAACATGAAAAGTTCTCCATATGCGGTCCTGGGTCCTCCGTGAATCTCTAGAACTGTTCCCTTTGTGGGCTGGGCGCTCGAAGCAAGAAACCAGCCGTCCAGCTCTACTCCGTCACTTGCCACGAAACGCACCTTTTCGGGCCTCTTTAAGCCAAACTTGGATACAGACTCCGATGCCTCTGTCGTAATACGCTCGACCTTCCCAATTCCTTCTTCAATCGAGAAGAGCTCTGCCGGATGATCCCAGGCCATCGCTGTGAAGCAAATCTTGCCCAGACGCGCATCATAGCCCTCGACCACGAGTTCACCGGTATCCACCACTCCAGTTGAGCCGCTGTTGAAGGAGTAGTATCCCAGTCTGGAAGTTTGCCCATCAGTGTATATATAGTACACACGGCTATCATCACTGCTCCAAACTGGACTAGGGTCCACCCCTCTCGCTCGGGAGTCTGTGTTGAGAGAGTTCTCAAGCGACCGGTCGAGGGACTGGGTGAGCGGCTCCGGCGAACTTGCTCCCGTCGCTGGGAGCAGGTAGAGCTTGGTATTGGTCGAAATTCCCTTTGCCATGTCGTGACCGATAAATGCTAGCCGCTGGCCGTCGTGCGACAAACGCAGGGTCGTTATCGGACCCTTCCATTCGAGCAACCTGCGTACGGTTCCGCCACCAAGAGCCACCTCATAGATATGCTTGACCACAGAAGTTTCGGCGTCGGACTCCATATTCGCGGCAAAGACCGCCCTAGCCAAGTTCCTGTCAATATCGAAACTCGTGACATCATACGCTCCGCTCGTGAGCTGCCTCGCTTTCCGCGTTCTAGTGCTAACCCTGAACAAGTGCATCTGCCTGTCGTGAAAATAGCCCTCCGCGTCCATCCTGTACCTTATCTTTCGTATCTTCTTCGAGTCCCCTTCCCCGGCTTCCTTTATCTGCTTTGAAATGATCAAAGTGTTCTCATCGAGCCACGTAGGTCCCGCAATTCTCAGGCCTTCTTCTCTGACAATAGTCTCAGGTTCTCCTCCATAGAGAGCCAGTATCCGCAGGGTTGTTACCGGCTTGCCCGAAGTCTTTTCGGTGTGTACGTAGCCCAACTTTCGACCACTCGGAGACCAGGCAAGCGAACCCAATGAACCGCCTGAGCGAGTGAGCTGCTGAATTCGTCCTCTGCGGAGAAGATAGATGTCAGAACGATATCTGTCACCGTCCTTATCTATCGAAGTCCTGATGAATGCAACGTCCCCCCTTGCACTGATTCTCGGGTCAGAGTACATTACCAGTCGATAGAGATCTTCTGCTTTCAACTGTAACCAAACGTCACTCCCGCACCATGATTTGAGGCTTCTTCTCCTTTCCGCTCGATGCAGGCGTGATTAATAATTCAGGCGTGACAAAAAATCTAATCAGGATCGATCTATACCCAGGCGGCATGCGCGAGCCTCCTCGCCGTGAGTGCAGTCCTGAATCTCTCTTTCAATTCGCTGATAGATACGCCCGTTCCATATTACCTTAGACGACCGCGGTGGCAGGAGGAGCGTAGCCCAGAAGACGGCGGCCATAACAATCTCGGGAAGAGGGAAGAGCAGACTGCAAAGCGTCGAGCTTCCAATCAGTTTTGCCGATATTATGCACATGGTCAGCGTGCACACGAACGAACCTCCGGCAGTTATTGCAAACAAAAGCCGGAAATCGGTGCCAGAGGTGAATGCCCCCACTAATGCAGCGAAAGGAAGAGCGAAGAGCATTGTCAGAGCAAAGACGAATCCGAGGCCGTACTTCCGATTCCTCTTGAGAGGTTGAATCGATATTCTTCCGAGCGCATTCAAACCCTTGCGGAAGCCGGGTGCCCACTCTGCTGATACCAGCTTTCCTGCTCTCGCAATTTCGATTCTGTGGCCCCTGTCCTTGAGCAGCCTCCCCAAGGCTCGATCTTCAACCAGTTCGGAGCGCACGCTCTTGTGCCCGCCTATATCGATGTAGGCCCGCGCGGACACCAAAATGAAACTTCCGTAAAGGTAACCTGCGTGCCTGTCGGGTCGAGCCACATCGCCCATTTTAATAAAGGAGTTGAGCAGGCCAAACATGAAAGGGGTGGCCACTTTGTCCCAAAGGGTTGCGCATCTCAGCTCTCCGACCGCAGAAACGGCGGAGAGGTTGCGCGTGCGCATGAGCGCCAAAGCGCTGGAAACCGCACCTGGCGCTAGAATGGTGTCAGCGTCAACGAAGAGTAGCAGGTCGGACTGCGAGTGCGATGCCCCCCAGTAACATGCAAATGATTTTCCTGTCCACCCAGGTGGCGGCGATACGCTCAATAGTTGAATCCGGTCGTCCTGAAACTTTTTTACCGCGGACGCGGTACCGTCAGTTGATGAATCGTCAACTACAACAATGTGGCCGATTTCAGGCTGGGCAAGCAAGGACTGAATGCAGCGACTTATTCTCGGCTCTTCGTTTCTAGCTGGCACAATTGCAGTAACTCCGCCAATCTCGCGGGCTAAGGTGGTCCCCGTCAACGTGGGAGCTGCCCTGAGGCCAAATGTAAACCTCTGAACGAGTATGACCCATGCTCCCAATGCTACCGTGCTAAGCGCAAGCAAGAGAGCGCGAGCGTATAGTTCTTGCATGAGACAGCCACGGAGGGGCTCGGGGAGGTCTGATTTGAGAGGTTCGCTAAATCACGCGAGATAGGGCGACCTTTCCCTAACCAAGTCCATTCGAACGCGAAGAATGTTCAGGCGTTTAAAGGGGTTCGTGCAAGAGAAACCTTTCGGATTGGGAGGCTCCTCACAAGGAGGTAGGAACTGGGCGGACTCAATTAAAACAAGCTTCATGGAGCCCCCTCAAACGCCCATCCTTTCCAAGACAATTGCGCGAATGAGGTAAGAGCAATCGATAATAGAGAACCCACTGAGGCCTGCTTAAAGCGTTCGCCGCCTTTATCTACTTGACTGGCCTGACAGGCATCCAGCTGGTACGTTTTCGGGGAACACAATCCAACCTTATTCATCCCGAATTCCGAACTGGTAGTTTGTGATTTCTTTGTTCATGGTGCACCAGGGGCCACATACCAGTTCTCCCTCATGGACGTTTTGGCAGGTTTTGTCCCGAAAGAGAGGCTGCTACGAAAAGCTAATATTGGAAAATTAGTAAAGAAGGATGCGCGATGGAATCCGCCTGGCCCTGACGCTGCGCCAAACCGCCGTCTTTCCAAAGACGGCTGACGATTCCTACTATAACTAGTCGAGCTGGCTAGAGAATGGATTCGACGAAAAGTAGTAAGATTGTTGAGCTGAAAGTGGAACTCGACGAAGATGACGCGTCCAGAGTCAAGGCTATGGCGGAAATGTATTCCTTGTCAACTCCCGAACTTCTTCACTACCTACTTCGTTACCTTTCAGAACCCTTGAATCGAAAATTCTCCGAGCTTTCAGAGCAGGAAGTCGTGAGACTTCTCATAGCAAAAGATGGCGAGATTGCGTCTCTCAAGTTTCAGAACTATGATCTTTACAGAGATAACAAAATTCTCTCAATGAGGCTCTCGGGATGCGACTCAATGGTTGCCGCCCTGAGCCGTTTAATTGAAAGCACGAAGGAACAGCCTAGAGGTGAAGAAACGCCCAAGGGTGCTTCTACAGGTCAACCAGCGAAAATTCCCGAGGGTTATTCGCCGGATGCTGGTTTGAGAGAAAAAATGCTCTCAAAATACCTCTTTCCGAAGCGCGTCGAAAACTCGACCGAGCGCCAGACTACAAGTTGAACCGCAAAGGCCCACCATAACCCCCCGATACTTTTCTATACCAAATGGGCTCCAATCTGTGAGCGATGATCCGGCCGCTCCTTTACCCAATATCCGGTAGAATATAGAAAAAAAGTGTTTCTTAACCGACTTCTATAGGACCCGTTAGTGACCGAATTTCAGTCCTTTATTGCTGCACTGACCTTTGTTGCCATTTCTGGAGGAATGGTATCCATCTTGTGCGCGAATTTCGCATGGGCCGCTGCTTCTTGCATTACTTCGTCCTTGGAGGACGCGCCTTTGATTTCAAAGTCGCACTTCATGCCTGTGTCTTTACACTTGAACTTGTATCCACTCATTCTCTTCCCTGAACCCATCTCCGCCAACAAAATAAGCATTATGATGAGCGGCCTTCGAGCCAGCGATGAGTGGCCCAAAATAGGAGGTGAAACGGCTCGAGCGATCAGTCGCAGATTGCCTTTTTGCCGGTCCCTCAGGACAAAATGCCACCAAATGAGGTGAGAGACCCAGTGAAGAGGCTTGCTAATGCAACTAAAGCTATTCAACGACCTCGTTTACAACCGGGGATTAGCTAACTGGGCCGTTCATATGTGTAAAATCGGTATTCGGAATATGACTTGCTTAGGCTCGTGTGAGCGTGTCCCTCGGATTGTTGTAGAACCATTGCATGGGTGGTGGCTCAACGTTGTTCTGCCAGAGTAGCGCAATCAATTCCCCCGTATGATATAGTTGCTCGGTAAAAGACTGGAAAAGACACTCCTCCGTGGTCAATATGAATTCTATGCCGGCTTGCGGTTTTAAGGAAACCCTCGCGCCCAGCTTGTCGGCGTCTAACGTTCCCAAAAACTCTCTTGTCCTCGCTTCTACCTTACCAAGGTGTGAAAGCACTTCATCCGTGCTTTTATACTCGGACCACTTCCTCCTCACGTATTCATGCGTCCGCCCAGGTATGACATAGCCTACTATCCAATCCTCATTGTCAATCATGTGCAAGAGGATATTCTTCATGGAATAAAAGCTGGCCTCCCTATTCTTTTCCAGCTCTTCCCATGATAGATGCTGGAGTGCCTGCGCGAACCTGTGCCTCACGGCTGATGCATACTCATAGAGTTCAAAGATTGAAAACACACCATCTAGAGCGCAAGGTAAAGTAAAAAGCGTTCGAGCAAACCAAACTATCATCAGAAAAGAAATGAGCCACCCAAAGCAGGAGCCTGCGGGATTCCATCCACTTGACTTTGATACTCACACCCACTAGTCCAGGCGAGCTGGGGCGCTCTAATGACCCGCATCCATCAACTCATCTTCCGGAAGACTGGTGGAGCTTGTAGTTGGGAAATTTCTTCCGCTTCACGAACTCTTTCGCGGCGGCTGCGAAGCTCGTCCCCCTGCCGCTGTTAAGGAGTCTGATGCCTGCCAGCAGCTCAATCATTCGCCCGATTCATACCTCAAAGACGAATGGTGCAGGTACCCTCGTAGTACCTTGATGAATTTTCAAGCTCTATAATTTCCCGCGAGGGAAACCTTTACGAACTGCGAAGCGTCGCATGTTTCCGCCTGTTTCGAGTAGTCGTCCTGCCTGCTCGCCCACACTAGGAGCGGCAAGATCGCCTTCCTCAGGCTCCCCCCATTCTCAGTAAGGCTGTACTCTACCCTCGGAGGTATCTCAGCGTAGGACCTTCTGTTCACTACTCCTTTTATTTCGAGCTGGTGGAGGATTGAGGACAGCGTCGAAGGCGAAATGCCGCGCAATTCGCTATAGAGATCCTTAAACCGGACCGAGCCATGGTTGCCGATCGCATTAATCGTAAAGAGTACCCACTTCCTCCCGAGAAGATCCATTGTGCCATCAAGGGCGCACATACACACTTCTTGGCTGCTCTTATTTTCCATACTTACTACGATACTTCGAACTCTATAATATAAATACTTCGAACATTATAGTATATCCATGCAGTACGAAATTAAATTCTGCGTAGGGTGTTACCTGCCGGCTGCGCTGGACCTGACCAAAGCTCTCCTTGATAAGCATGTCCACGACGAGGGTTTTGCGCTGAAACTCGTGCCGGGAGAGTCGGGTCAGTTCGATGTTAAACGAGGCGGCCAAGTCGTGTATTCAAAGGCTGACAGGGACCCTCTGCCAAGCGCGGGCGATATAGAGCCAGACCTTCAGAGTCAGACGAGCACAGATCCGGAACGTGCATCCGGCAAGTCCTGCAACTGCTGAAACCGGCGCCCGTAGAGTGTTCCTGACTTGGAAGAAGACCCGGCCCATGAGGTACTAAGTGGGCTGTCCCTTCTCAACAGACTACTTCCAGTCTGGATATTTGCAGCGATGATTGCGGGTGTGCTGATAGGCTATGCCCTGCCTGGGACTGGCTCGCTTGTCAGCTCTCTTCAAATCGATGGCGTGTCCCTTCCAATCGCGATAGGGCTTGTCTGGATGATGTACCCTCCTCTTGCTGCCGTAGACTACCTGAGGATAGGAAAAGCTGTCAACGGAAAGAAGGTGATGGGCTACTCTCTGTTTCTCAACTGGATTGTGGGTCCCTTCCTCATGTTCGGCGTTGCCTGGCTACTTCTTCCCGACCTGCCACTATTCAGAGAGGGCCTGATTATAGTCGGCCTCGCAAGGTGTATCGCCATGGTGCTAGTGTGGAACATGCTCGCTGGAGGCGATAACGAGTACGCTGCAGTAATAGTTGCGCTGAACGCGATCTTTCAGATTGTTCTGTACTCGGTCTACGCCTATTTCTTCGTCACGGTTCTTCCACACTGGCTGGATCCTTCGGCGTCTGCTGCCGTGGTGAATGTGAACCCGCTGGACATTGCGCGAAGCGTGGCCATTTTCCTTGGAGTGCCGTTCCTGCTCGGGATAGTCTCGAGGCTCGTCCTCACAAAAAGGAAGGGCGAGCAGTGGTATGAAGAGCAGTTTCTGAGGCTGGTCAGACCAACCGCGCTCGTGGGGCTATTGTTCACCCTACTGGTCATGTTCAGCCTGCAGGGGGAATATTTCGTTAAGTTGCCGATTTATCTAATTCGAGTGGCCATCCCGCTCGTTGTGTATTTCGTGGCGATGTTCGGGTTGGCATACATATCCTCTTGGAAGCTCAAGTTCACCTACAAAGACACGGTCACGACGTCGTTCACGGCCGCGAGTAACAACTTCGAGCTTGCAATAGCGGTCGCGGTCGCGGTCTTCGGACTAAGCTCGAGCCAAGCTTTCGCCACAGCCGTGGGTCCACTTATTGAAGTTCCTGTGATGATCGGGCTCGTCTATCTGTCGCTCTGGCTTGGACCCAAGCTATACCGAAGTCGAGAAGAATTCGCGGGAACCCCGGCTCCTTCCGATTCGATCCTCGCAGAGGACAGAGATTGACGTGAAAATCCTCTTCGTATGCGTGGAAAATGCCGGCAGGAGCCAGATGGCAGAAGCCTTCGCGAAGAGTCTAGGGCTTGAAGCTTTGAGCGCAGGTACAGTTCCAGCCGCGCGCGTCCATCCTGTGGTTGTGCAGGTAATGCGGGAAAGAGGATTAGACATTTCTCAAGCCGCCCCGAAGATGCTGACTGTCGAGATGATAAAACAAGCGGACCTTGTAGTAACCATGGGATGCTCGGTTGAGCGGTTGTGCCCCCGGCCCATGGTCGATAGTATGCGAAGGAAACTCATTGACTGGAAGCTGGAAGACCCCAAGAACCAGCCCGTCCAGAGAGTGAGAAAGATTCGGGACGAAATCGAAAGGAGAGTGGTGGAGCTATCGAATGGACGGCTGCCCCAGGACACTGACTCGTGATTTTTCGTCTATGGATGAATGGCGTGGTGTTTCTTAACTGGGATTGTGATCCCTTCTCATATCCAGAGCACTGGGCTACTCCCGGTCGCAGGTAATAATCTCCGCCCAGACCCTCAGACTGAGCGCCCGACTCGCCCCTCCGTAATGTCAGAATGCCCCTTTATCCATAAGGATAGTAGCATTCTTTAATAACAGCACTCAAGCTTTGTTCGGGGTACACCTGATGGCCTCAATGCGGTTGACATTATTTGAAAGGGAAAAGCTAGAACGTCTCAGGATTCCTTGTGATTTTCCATATAAAGTCATCTCTCTGGAAAGCACTCCAGAAGTACTGGCAGGCAACGTGCGATACGGTCAGGCTCAGTTTACAGAGAGTGTTCGCTGACGTGCCGAGCGTCTTCAGCGTGGACACCCCAAAGAAACCGGAGAGTAAACTACCCACCATGAGAATTGCATGCTCAGAGCCAGCTCCTGCCCCGCTGATTCCGAACGGCCGCGCACCCCAGGCTCAGTACTCTCACAACTCACGCCCACGAATCGGTTTCATACGAAGAGAACAGAAGCGTGACGGTAACAGTAGGATTGTGGGTTACGCCACAGGAAATTGCCCAATTGGTAGGCTGCTCGTCGCAACCACCGATCGCGGAATATGCTGGGTAAATGTCGCGGATAACGACGAGAAGTTGATTTTGGAACTGCGAAAGAAGTTCCCCAGAGCGACGACAGTTTTAGATGAACGGGTTGCGGCTTTTGTCGAAGATATTGGAAAGCATCTCAGGGGGGAGTGCGTGAAATTTCCCCTAGATATTCGGGGAACAGGCTTTCAGCTCAAGGTCTGGACAGAGCTGGGTCGCATACCGCTCGGTGAGACCCGTTCCTACAGTGAGCTGGCTCAAGCCGTGGGTTCCCCTAGGGCATATCGCGCAGTTGCGAACGCGTGCGCTTCGAATCCAGTTCCTCTGATTCTCCCCTGCCACAGGGTGATCAGAAGCGATGGCACTCTCGGAGGGTACGGGCTTGGAGTTTCCCGCAAGCGCGATCTACTTGAGATGGAAAGGGCTCTCAAGTGGTCCACGGCCGTGAACAAACATCCTTATTCGGATTAGCCGCCGAAATGGCATCCGAGTAGGATTCAGGGGCGGATGGCTTACTGAAAGCTTGTCGGAACCCACTTGGGATACGAGTTAGTTCATGAAGGACCAAGAAGGTGAACCCGGAGGGGGTCGCTTCAGAAAGAAGATACGCCTTCGCCACGCGGTGGCCATGTATGGCAGTTCCGTGCTTGGGTCGGGGATACTCATTCTTCCCGGACTTGCCGCCCGGATAGCTGGCCCCGCGTCCATACTAGCGTGGGTCCTTCTTTCCCTTTCTAGCTATCCCTTCGCCTATACTTTTGCAAGCCTATCCTCCCGAAGACCGGAGTCCGGAGGGATCTATTCCTTTGCGAAGGAAGCGTTTGGACTACCAACTGCGACTATTGCAGGCTGGCTATTCGCGCTCTGGGTTATCGCGGGAGCGCCCGCAGTCACTCTTATAGCCGCTTCTTACTTGGGCTATGCCTTTCCCATCAATCACAGCGAAACGCTTGTTATCGCATTTGGCATATTCCTGGCCGCCTTTCTCGTGAACTATCGAGGAATCGTGATGAGCACGAGGATTCAGCTTGCAATCATACTCGCGATAATCGGGCTGTTGGTCGCAACTATTGCTGCGTCGCTACTCTATGTACGCCCTGCGAATTTCCTGCCATTTTTCCCCCGGGGGATTGCTCCGGTTGGCACTGCAGCCGCTCTGATCTTCTGGTCATACTTGGGCTACGAAAATGTTTCCAACGTCGCTGAAGAGTTCGAAAATCCTGAAAGAGATTTTCAGCGTGGCATCTTACTCAGCGTATTCCAGATAGGAGGACTCTATATTGCGATAGCCTTCGTCACAATTGGCACGCTCGCATATGCCACGGGCGGCAATATTGCACCCTTTGCGAGTATAATATCGCACGTGGTCGGAGGCTACGGAGCGGAATCGACCGCCATTCTCGCAGTCTTCATAATTTTCGGGACCGCGAATGCGTATACTGCAGGAATGTCTCGCGTGTTCTACGCAGTTTCTCGGGATGGTGGTTTCCCGCGGACACTCGGGCACATTAATCCAAACTCCGGAGTACCAGAGAGGGCTCTCATTGCACTTTTTGTGTGCGCAATTCCTGTCTTCCTAGTCTATTATTTCTTCAGTGTCGACCTTGAAACTGCTCTCCTTGTCCCGAGCGGGGCAGCGATACTGGTATATGTGATAGGTTCGGCCTCAGGAGTCAGGTTGTTCAGAAAGAAAGACGCAGATACAATAGCTCGTTACAAAACGCGGCTCGCCCTGTCCGGAATCTCACTTGCGATATCGCTCGTGGTACTCGCTTTTGTCGGGCCATTGCTGATTGTTGCTGTAACGATTGCGCTAGCGGCCATGCTCTATTCGTGGCGTGTTCGAAGACGGGCGGGTGTTTCAGCTTTCAAAAGCGCGAGTGATTATTTCGACCCCCGGCAGCAGAGGTTGCAGGCGGAGCCCGGTCACGAGAAAGCATATTTGGCAATAGATAGCTGAATCAGGCATGGGCCGCATACTTACCGCTATTACCGCTGTATCGATAGTGTTCCTTGTGGTAGCAGGAGCGCATGTCTTTGCCGCTGGCACAATGACCTCTTCTACTGGCCCTACTTTCGTCTATAACAGGAGCTCAGCTGTGAGGTATGCGCTCAACTACTACGACTTTGTAGGCTCCGACGGTTACTTCTGGAATCACGGCTCGACCTACCTCGAGCTGCCAGACGGGATGCCAATAATATCCGGTTGGGTATCCACAGTTTCAGATGGCGGTTACGGCGAAGATTGCGCGCACTACGATTCGCAGGTATTGGGTTCTCCCCCCGACGGCGTCTCCGGAGGACTAAATATTGAGTCGAGAGTTCCTCCTACCTACGGCGAGCCCGGAGCGGGTAGACTCATCGAATACCTGCTTTCATCCGGCTACGGTACTGTGGTAGCGCAGGGATTAGAGTCAACCCTCGTAAAGAATGACGCAATCAGCAAGCTATCACCGGGAGACGTAATCGGCTATAACTGGGAGGGAGTGAACGCCTCCAAGCTCGGCCCTGCAGCTTGGGATCACATCGGTTTCTACGTCGGAGATGGATTGGTCACTCAGCATAGCTCCATTTCCAATATCGGACCCTGGGACGAGGGCGGAGGAACGTCATATGATATCCTGATTCATATAGACGGGCAAGATACAAACGGCATCAACGAAACCTCGACGCCACTCTCTCAGGGCGGCGCTGTCTGGGAGGACAGCCTTCAGGGCTGGAGCAGAGACAGTCTGAGTGTGGTCTACCAGCCATCTGAGGCTGTGGTCGTGGGCACGAGTAACGGAACCCTTGCGGCGTTCAACCCCGTAGATGGCCGACTCCAATGGGAGGTGAATCTTGGTGCGCCAATCGAAAGTTCAGCCGTTTCGAGCGGAGCCTTCATCGTGACAGCCACTACAAATGGAACCGTATGGGGAATCGCAAACGGGCACGTATCCTGGAAGTTCAGCGAATTGAACGCGAACCTCTCGACCGAGAACCCCACAGGCTTCTATAGCTCACCCCTAATCGTTGGAGGTCTCGCGATAATTGGCAGCTGGAACAGTGAACTCTATGCGATAAACGTCACTGACGGAAACCTGGCGTGGAACTTTTCCGCAGTGGGCATGCTGGATTCGACTCCCACGGTCGCAGGTGGGAAACTCTTTGTCGGGGACTCCCAGGGTGATATCTACGCACTTGAGCCGCAGACCGGAAAAGTGATATGGTCGTCCTTCTTACCTGGGTGGATTCACGGAAGCATCGTCAGCAGCGCCGGCCTTCTCTTCGTTGACACAATGAGCGGGACCGTGGGCGCGTTAAACCAGTCCAATGGAGACATTATATGGAGCAGGCTCGATCCAGCCCCGATCTGGAGCTCGCCCGTGATTGATGGACGAGAAGTTATAACCAGTGACATCGAAGGCAATCTTACGGCCTATTCATTTAATGGGTCGGTAAGGTGGTCCACAACTCTCGAAACAATACCGCCGCCAGATACTACAGGGGTTTACCAGTTGTGGGATCCGTCGCTTGTCTGGGTGGACGCGATCGCACTTGACAGCGTGATTTATGTAGGAACAATCAATAACCAGATCTATGAGATAAGCGCATCCGGAAAGCTTCTGGGTTCCATCCCCCTAACAGCAGAAGTCACTTCCGATGTCTACCCACTTCAGGACAACCTGGTTGTGGGCGTTTCCAAGGGATATAACTCCCTTATTGCCGAAATGGCAATTCCAAGCCTCCCCTCCTCGACCCAAACCACAGAGCAATCTTCCCTTACTACCTCTGTGACAAACGCAACTGTGGCTCAGTTAACATCGCGGGCGACGAGCACCACTTTAGGAGAGACAACGCTTAGCCAGACGAATTCTCTAATTTCCCGGAGTACGCAGCAAACAAATACAATTGTCATCGCAATCGCTGTCTCTGTTTCGGTGGCGATCGCATTGTTTTGGCGAACCAAGGGAAAGAATGCGAAAGATCGCTGATGGGTCTTCGCGCTCTCCACTTCAGAAGTCGACCACTGACGTGAGTTCCAGTGAAAGCGAGCCTGCTAGGGAAGGCGTCTTCAGGACTCTACTTTGTAAGCAGTCGCCAAGATAGAACGATACCAAGACTCGAAAGAAGCACGGCGAATGCAACTAGTATTCCAAAGTCCATCCAGAGCGGCGCAAGCCTGACAGTCGAACCTAGTAGCAGCTGTCTTGTAGCGTCGTTTGCATAGCTCACAGGATTCAGCTTTACCACTGTCTGTAGCCAGCCGGGCATAATCGTAACCGGAAGCATGGCGTTGCTCGCAAATATCAGCGGCAGATTTAGCAAGTTTATGATGGCCATCTGGGTCTGCCAGTCGCTCGACCTCAGTGCAAGCATCACAAAGAGAGAAGAAAGCCCGAACGACATCAGAAACAGTATGGTGAACGAGCCAGCGATGGAGAGCACTCCTAAGTGCGAAGTGTCCATCCCGAGCGCGACGGCGATCACGAGCACTATCGCGGCTTGAATGAGCGATCTAATCACGCTCTGCAGAACCTTACCAGTCACAATCGAGCTGCGACCCACTGGCGTGCTCAGAGCCTTGTTCATGAACCCGAACCTCTTGTCCCAGACGACTGACATTCCGGCGAAAGCCGAAGTGAACAAGATAATGAAAGCGAGCATTCCAGTCGATAGAAAGGAAAAGTAGCTTGTCGTTCCGAAGATTCTGAGATAATCCTGCGTAATTTGCGCGGAAGTTATACCTGGCTGGCTCGAAATGAACGAACCAAAGTTAAGCGCCTTTCCGAAAATGCCCAGCCAGATCACTGGCTGGATCAGCGAAATCAGAAGCTGTATGGGATTCTTATACCATTTTATCAAGTCTCTGTTAGTAAGCGCCCAGAGCCCATGGAGGGGGCTCTTGTTCAGCTTTGGCGCTGCGCGAAATGTCCTTTCTCTTTCTTTGGATTCTTCAATTTGCTGTATTTCTTCCTGAGTTGTTATCACGGCATTAACGACTTTTTCTTCGACCAATTTTTCTTCTCCTCCACGTCACCTGCGCGCGCGCATCATCGTGATGCGCTGGCTCATCATTGACATCCTGTCTGTTTCTTCATCTCTCAGACTCCTTCCTGTATACTCCAGATATACCTCGTCAAGAGTGGGTTTTGTGAGCGATATCTTCGTGACATGCAATCCTGAAGACCTGATCATATCGATGAGCTGAATCGATGCTTCCTCGCCATTCTCTGCTTTTACCCTGTACTGGTTGTCGCTCTTCTTTACGTCCTTCACGAGTTTAAGCTCGGCAATCTTTGCTGATATGTCCGGCTCCTTTTCGACCACGCCTACAACAATCACGTCTCCCCCGATACTCGCCTTAAGATCCGCAGGAGTGCCAATTTTCACAATATGACCGTGATCTATAATCGCTATCCTGTCACAAAGCGAATCTGCTTCTTCGAGGTAATGGGTGGTCAGGAAAAGTGTCATGTGATATTCTTCTTTCAGCATCCTGATGTAATCCCAGACCGCTGTGCGTGTCTGGACGTCGAGGCCGAGCGTCGGCTCGTCGAGAAACAACAACTTCGGATAGTTAATCAGGCCGGAGGCGAGCTCAAGCCTCCTCCTCATCCCTCCGGAATAGGTGCTTACTTTTCTGTTTGCGGCTTCCTCAAGCCCAACAAGCTTCAGGAGCTCGATCGCATGAGGCTTCGATTCGTTTCTCGGTATGCCATAGAGATCGCCGCAAAGAATTATGTTCTGGATTCCGGTAAGGTCCTCGTCGGCGGTATACTCCTGTGGCACGACGCCGACCGAGCGCCTCACTTCGTTGGGGTGCTTTAGTATGTCGAGCCCGCAGATTTCTGCGCTGCCTCCCGAGGGCCTGAGCAAAGTAGTGAGCATATTGATGGTGGTAGTCTTTCCCGCCCCATTCGGTCCGAGAAACCCGAATATTTCGCCAGTCTTGACTTCGAACGAAATTCCGTCAACGGCCTTTAAGTTCCCGAATGTTTTTGACAGCCCCTCAACCTTGACTATCACTGGTGTTTCAACTTTCTCTGTCATTTTTGCAGTTTGACTCAATTAAATCACCTATACCGCCTTCAGCCGGCCTCCCTCCAGGGTCTTCTTCGTCACCCAATCCATCTGGGCCTCAAGCTCGATGGCATACTGTTTGAGGGTCCTCAGCGCGACCGCAGCATCCAGCTCCCCAGACTTGAGGTCGAAGAGTTCCTTTGCCATCGCAAATTGCGTCCTCGCTGACAAAAGAAACGCATTCGGAAGCTCTGAAGCTGGTATCATCTCCATCCAGAGCCTTCTCACACTGTTTGCCTTCCTTGCCATCAGCGGGAACTCCTCCATGGCAGCCTTGAGTTTCGCTTCTCCGCGAGGCGTCAGGCTATATACCCAGTGCCTGGTGCGTCCTCGCCTTTCGGCCCGTGCGCGCACTAGCCCCCCATGCTTGAGCCTTCTAAGGAGGGGATAAATCGAGCCTGGCCCAGGGGCCCACGCGCCATCTGTACATTTCTCGATTCCCTGCAGCAGCTCATAGCCGTAAACTGGACCTTTGGAAATCCGGTGTAGTAAATAGTAAATCAGAAATCCGCGGGGCACACCCTGAGGTCTGAAGAAGAATGAGGTGCGTCTTTCCGGATTGCTATGAACTTGCATTATCACTCTTGGCAGCTATACAGCATCATTTAAATATATTGCATTCGATAGTCCGATTCGAAGGCCGGGACTTTTGCACGCATGGCTCAGTAGATCGGGAGAGGGCATCGACGCCTGGCAGGGTCTCACGCCAAAAACTGTTTTACCGTGAAGAGTGGGAGATAGAGCCGCTAAAATTAGTCGCGTCTACTTCTGGCTTATATCGACAAGGGAGCGGGAGACTCAAGATATGAGCGCCTTCAAGGAGACCCGAAATGAACTGGCTGCAGCCATGCACAGGCTTTACCAGAGGGGTCTTATCTCCGGAGTTGGCGGGAACGCAAGCGTCCTAGTCTCTTCTGAAAATAACATTCTGATCACCCCATCTGGCTACTTCAAGGGCGGAATCGCTGAAGGAGACCTGGTTAGGGTCACGCTGGATGGGAAAGTTGTCGGACCCGGCCAGCCCTCAAGTGAGCTGCCTACGCATATTGAGTGCTACAGACTGAGAAAAGAGATCGGAGCAGTCGTTCACGCCCATCCCCCTATAGCAGTTGCGCTAGCCTCCGCCACCGGAGCGATACCCTCGATTACGCCGGAGCAAACGGTCCTCGTGGGAAACGTGGAAATCGTAAACTTTTCTCCTCCGGGCAAACTAGGGGCCGAAGCCGTTTCGAGCTCATTAAAGCGAGCTAACGTCGTGGGAATCCGGAATCACGGCTTCTTCGCACTCGGAAAGGATCTCCATGAGGCAGCTTCGCGCTTGGAGGTGCTCGAGGAAGCGGCCAAAATCTACTTAGCGATGAACCAACTGGGAAAAATTTCCGCCTTGTCTGAGGAGGAAGTGCGTAAGGTCAGGGAACTCTACTTGAAGGAATGATTTTGACTCAGGATGCACCCCATAGAGCTGCATCTGCATGGATACATCCATTTGGCGGGACGCGCGTAGAGTTGAGCGGTCAATCGCAGTCCGAACTGCTTATGATTACCTAAACCTCCTTCTGCAAACGTGAATTAAGGATGAACAGGGAGGCAGCTGGGGATGATTCTCAAGCATCAAAGGTGCTGGGCGTCAGAATTAACCGAAATGCCAAGACAGTACTGTTTCCTTTTACCGACTACTTCATAGGGTTCGACAACGTGGAAGCGGTAAAGTCCATTTTCGGAGATAAAACGGGAGAAGTTCTACGGAACCTCAAAGTGGAGTTTTTTTCATCCAAATTTGGCTACATGGGAGTAAGCGATGTGGACGGCCACCTAATGGTGAGCTCATATCACCTGAGTAAAAGTGATTTCAGAGTTCTCTATCTTGACATAGTACACGAGCTCTACCATGTAAAGCAATTTATGGATGGCAGGGAGCTTTTCAGCGCAGAATTCGAGTATGTCGACAGCCCGATTGAAATAGAGGCATACTCTCACACGGTAAAGGAGGCCCAGCGCATAGGGATGAGCAACAAGGAAATTATTGATTACCTCAAAGTAGAATGGATCGATGATGACTCGCACAAGAGACTTATAAAAAGTGTAGGTCTGGCGACATCATAAATGAGGCAATTACTCTGTTACGCTGACAGCCACTTCTTACAACGCCTGAAATCATAGCGCGCGCCCCAATAGGATATTTAGAAGGCGATGCGTTCACCAAGCCTCTTCCAGAACTTTCACAATGCCTTAGTTTGGCGGAGTGACGCCACTACCTGCAGAGTTGAACCCGGCGGTCATGATCACACCCGGCCCGAATGTCGACCGGCATATTCGACTGCTCCTGCGATATGATCTCTGCACCGACAATTTTACTCACTGAAGAGAATCGCTCGAGTTGTGCCCCAAAAAGTCCCTACATCCCTTGAAATCAAACTCTGCTTAATGTCTTACACACTTGCGTAGCTTAAGTATGCTTATTCGCTCAGCAAAAGCGACTCTGCTTAAGTGCCTGGACCGCTCGGCAAATTAGAGTAACATGATTATATGCGAAACAACTGTGTACCTTAAGCTACCAGAGGAAGAAGTCGGTAGGCAGCACAGGGACTTTCTGCGCAAGCTGGGCGACCAAGGCAAGCTTCTCATGGCCGGACGATTCGCCGATGCGAAAGGTGCTATGATTCTCTGGAACACAACCTCAGTAAACGAAGCACGCGAACTAGCGGAAAAGGATCCATACGTAAAGCAGGGACTCGTCACGTTCGAATTGAGAGAGTGGCCAGTCAGTTTTGACTATTCGGTCAGGCCACCCAAGTACCCTTCCACATAGCCCCTGGCGTAATGGCTATCTGGAGCATTAAAGTCGAAAGTCATTGTTCCTTACGTGTTCATTACTTAGGTCGAGACTTGTATTGTTTCGCTCTCGCTGACCCGTATGTGTATCTCAAGAGAAATGCGTATCCGTCCCTCTGCAGGGACCGCAGTCTTCCCGCGTACTTCCCCAGGCCCTTCGCAGAAGTAGTCCGCATTACGGCGCTGTTACCGAGGCATAATACGGATGGATTCAAGAGTCCAGCCATTACTCAAACGAATAGCAGCGTGATTCTGTAGAAATTACGTATTAACCTGGGCCCGAAAATCAGAGACAACTCCTGAAACGCAATCCCGGCCATGTTGCCTACACGCCGCTAACGCTTGCATTGCGAACAAAAGGTCCCGACAGTCCATAAACTGTTCACGAGTCAGATTCCCGGTCTTCCGGACAACCACTCTCCGTTATTGGCTCGGGTGCAGTTAATCGCCATTGCCGTGATCGGGCTGAGTTCTTGATTTTGCAGAACACGGGCCGCGGAAAGCTTTATGATTTTTAAGGGCTGGAATGACTCATGCCACGTCCGGAAGAGCTCGTTCCGTTGCCCGGCAGCGCCCGCGAAAGGTTGCCTGGGGCCACGCCATCGCGCAATGCAGAACAATCAGAAGAGATCACCGTTACCCTTGTCCTGCGACCCCGCCGGGCGAAGGGCGCGCTCCCGTCTATAGATGCACTGAATTCGCGATTACCCCACGAAAGAACATATCTGGCGAGGGAGGAACTTGAGAAAGAAAGAGGCGCTTCGCCTGCCGATGTGGCCGCAGTAAGGTCTTTCGCCACAAAGAATGGGCTCATGCTCGAAGGTCAGGATCTTGGAAGGCGGAGCGTAATTCTCAGGGGCAATGTCGGCCAGTTTAACCGCGCATTCGGAATAAATCTCATGATGTATTCGCACCCGAACGGAGAGTACAGGAGTCACGAGGGCCCGATTCTCCTTCCAAAAAGGCTTGCAGCCGAGGTGGTCGCCGTTCTGGGGCTGGACACTCGTATTCAGGCCAAGCCGCACATGCGAATCGTTCTCACTGGCGCAGGTCTGCAGGCTTACCTTCCCACAACGGTCGCAGGACTCTACCACTTCCCTAGCGGCGCGAACGGAAGAGGAGAGTGCATCGGGATAATTGAGCTTGGGGGAGGCTATTCACCCTCAGACCTAGAGCGCTTTTTCGAAAATCTCGGCCTACCTACGCCAAGCGTCACCCCCGTTTCAGTAGACGGAGGGGCAAACGCACCCACCGGCAACCCCAACGGGCCGGACGCAGAAGTTGACCTAGACATAGAAATCGCAGGAAGCGTAGCCCCTGGGGGAAGGATAGCAGTCTATTTCGCTCCGAACACAGAACAGGGTTTTGTGGATGCCGTGTCCACCGCTATACACGACGCCCAGAACGACCCTTCCGTGATTTCAATCAGCTGGGGTGAAGCCGAAGCAAACTGGAGCCCTCAGGGGATTCAAGCTCTAAATCAGGCATTTGAGGATGCTTCCCTCCTCGGCGTCACTGTGTGTGCCGCAGCTGGCGACAATGGCTCATCCGACGGCATTTCGGACGGACTGGCACACGTGGATTTTCCTGCATCGTCGCCCTATGTCCTAGGTTGTGGCGGCACACGCCTCGAATCGATGGGTGGGGCTATAACCGCCGAAGTAGTCTGGAACGATCAGCCGGAGGACGGTGCAACTGGGGGAGGAGTGAGCGATGTCTTTCCCCTTCCCGGCTGGCAAGCAAATGCAAAAGTTCCGCCCTCCGCCAATCCAGGCGGTCATACCGGCAGGGGAGTGCCCGATACCTGCGCGGACGCCGACCCCGCCACAGGCTACTTGGTCCAAGTAGACGGAAGGAGCATGACTATCGGCGGAACAAGCGCAGCCGCTCCGCTCTGGGCGGGATTAGTAGCCCTCTTGAACCAGAAACTGGGTAAAAGGCTCGGATGCGTGAATCCGGTCCTGTACAGCCAGCTAGCAAAGCGAGGCGTGTTCCATGACATAACAAGCGGCAATAATGGGGCATATACGGCTGCCCCGGGTTGGGACGCCTGTTCTGGGTGGGGGAGTCCGGACGGGGTCAAAATTGCCGCGTCGCTATCTCAACAGGTGCAGCCAAAATGACACACAAACGAATTCAAACCCGTATCCAGCTTCCCTGAAAACTTAAGGAAGCCAGACGTAGCATGTGCGCATGCGTTTCCAGGGTGCGAAAAATGCCATAGCAGAAAATGCCTTCGGCAAACCCCAGCATTGATGTGCGCTCAAAATTGCAGTAGTGAATCCCATCCTGGGCTGGGCGTGTTCAGACATCTACTCTTGATTCTATTTACTTCACCCACGGACGGGGGAGCCGAGTTATTTTTCCCACTGTCGAGACTTGTGACGAAAATCTACTTCGACCTTGACGGTAACAGGCAGGGGGAAAAGAGGGCTAATGCAGCATCTCGAAGACACTGTAAGACTGGTGGCATCAACAGCGGACCCGGGCCTCAGGGAAGCGGGCAAGAACCCGAATTCGAACGCGCCCACCGCGACGTACCACCCCTTTACCTCTTTCCCCGAAGTAGTTGTAATGATACTGGTCAACTGCTGGAGCAACCCCCTCCACCACAATTATACCGGCTACCAACGGGGATTATCCAAAGCGAGACGTCAGTCTTCCGAACATGTCATAGGTTTTCGTGGTGAACAGCGCGGTCATGGCGTTTACCAAGCTGTAGTTCCGCCCATGAGCCACTCATCCGAACACGAATCCACTCACAGCGAACACTAGGTAATCAAAGGTGAAGCTAGTTGAGTTGGATAGCTGAAGTGCCATTAAAGGCCACAAAAAACTCATCCTTTTTGTTATTGAAACCCTGAATGTGTCCCTAGTTTGAATGATATCGAGTGGCCCAGACTCTTCCATGAGCGGGCAGCATAACCTTCACCGCGGGTTGATGGTCTGTGATCTAGAGCAAGGGTTTGGCTCGCAGCCATCTTCTTCATTCTTTTCGAATTTGTCATCCCCGGGGTTGGACAGAACTCGCCCCCTTATGTCGGCCATCTCTTCCTTTACATCGTTTGCCATTACGAGACCATGCACATCCGAGACATCCCGTGCATAGTCGGGCCCAGGAGTTTACGAATGTCTGAACGTAACACACGGTCCTGCGCTAGAGCCGTAAGCGGGTTCAGGGTTCACGTAAAATCTTGGTTACTGTACGCTGGACTTCCCCGGTTGTGCGTAAGGGGTGTGCAGCATGCCGTGTGTGTCGTATGAACTCAGTGGGTGCGCTTAATGAGAAATTCCTTGTAGTCTCCTCTGTCATTTACGCTTATGAGTTGGTGGCCTGTTCGCTTGGACCAGGCTTCCAAGTCCGGCTGAGCCGCGGGGTCGTTTGCGAGCACGAGTATTTGCTCACCTACTTCAATCTGCTTTATGGCTTTGCTTGTTTCGAATACAGGCAGAGGGCACTGCATACCCCTGAAATCATACTTTTTGGATTCGGTTGCCATTTGCAGCCTTTTTCCACTTACCGCGGGACAATATAAGGAGTGTGACAAATGGAACTTGTATCCATTTGAGTTTGGCGTCTGTCTTCATATGCCATATACATTTGCAAATGGGGTGCGGCTTGTTTATATAGTCCCTTACATTATCAACTGCTGAGAATTATGACGGAGCAGCAATTGGGCACGGCACAGAAGAACAAGCTGGTTCTCGTAGTGAGCAAAGGCACGCTCGACGCCCTTTACCCGGCGTTTATTCTGGCAACCACTGGGGTTGCCCAGGGAATGGAGGTCTACATGTACTTCACATTTGGCGGGATGAAGCTGCTGACCAAGGGCCAGACCGATCAACTCGATGTCTCCAAAGATCTTGGCCTAAGTAAGGAGGAGCTCCAGTCTCTGATATCTAGAGGAGGCATGCCCACCATACACCAGATGCTCGATATGGCGATACAGGCTGGTGTTCACATAAACGCGTGTTCCCCAACGATGAAGCTTTTTGGCACGACCAAAGAAAACCTCACTGTTTCATCGGCGGATGTGGTAGGGGCCTCCACGTTTCTGCAGTGGGCGTCAGACCCTGCTGCCGTCACCCTGTTCATATGATGGGTACACATGTCGGCGCCGGGTCGAAGCCTAGTCTGGTGAGGGTGGCGTGCGTAAAGTACGCTGACCCCAAACCTTTTTCGAGCGAGCCCTCAACCGATGTGTCACTTGAGTCGCACAGAGTAGTATTTCAAGTTGCGGGCATTATTGTCAGGGAGGATGACGAATACCTAGTTCTCGGCGAGATCGCGAGCTTAAGTGATAACGGTGCATTCGCGGCCAAGTTTGGATCGGACATGTTCCCAGCCTACCGCAACGTCGTCCCGATTCGCAAGTCCGACGTCGTGGAGCTCCGAATAGTCGAGTTGGAGGAGGGCGCAGCTGGCCGAGAATATACTGCGAAAGCTGGTGTTCGGTGAACCTGTCAGCTCGGTTCTTATAGTGGACACCCTGGACTCGGACGCGGCGCCGATAGCCGAGCATCTGCTCAGGAGTACCGCACGCGACTCGTCGGGTAGCGAAGGTACACTTCAAAGCGTCTCATCCGCAGGCTTATCCGGTGAGATGGGGGTCCCTATGAGTAGAAGGGCGAAAAGCTATCTGAGCAAGCGGGGAATATCCTCAGACGGGTTCACGGCTAGGAGGTTTGACCCTCATATGGCTTATTCCAACCAGCTCACACTCGCATCGGATATGGCGGTAAAAGGGGTCCTGCTGTTCCTTGCCCCTGGAGCGCAGATATACACCGTTTCAGAGTACTCCTTGACTGGGTCAGACATCCCCCCAATGGAGAGGCTGGACGATGAATCGTACTTCAGTGTTTGCGATGAGCTAGGAGTGATGATGGCACGGGTCGCGAAGAGGGCCACCAGAAACAAAACATTCTAGACTGTCCGGCCGACCAAACGCTTTACCAGAACCGAGGATTTGACGGGGTGCCTAGGATCCTCTTTAACCACTCCAAGAACGACCGAAGGCACCGCTTCCCGCACCCCCTCCACCGCCGCTACTTGGGCGAGAAGCCTGGAGAAACTCTGTTTGTCCGCGCTGCTACCCATCGCCACCAAATCGTACAACCCCACGGTCAGGTAGACATAGCATATTCCATTGATCTCGGAAACCCTTTGCGCCACTTCGCCCGGATCGCTGCCTCCACGCACTCTGATATAGAACACTGCGCAGTATGATGGGCCGACTCTATCGGGGTTTACAATCACGCTGAATCCGCGTATCACGTTCAGCTCTATGAGTCGCTTCACCCTCTCACTTATGGTTGTGACACTAACCCCAAGCTTGCGTGAAAGTTCCCTGTAAGATGACCGGGCGTTCACCTGCAACGCCTTTATTATCTCAACGTCAAGAGAATCCAAGCTGACACGCTCCGCGGCGTGAGGAGTATCTGCAACCGTGTCGTTATCACTCAGTCGTCCTGCACCCAACGAAGCACCTATACTGCAAGAAGCATATAAAACTGCGCCCAAGCGCTTTTCATGATCTCTTCGTGGTACTGTTTTTGGTAGCGATGGATGGCTGTGCACTTCTATGCGGATAAGGGTTCCATCCGACCATCCTGTTAGTGTTGTCCGGCGCCTATTCGTAGAGTGCCTGAGCCATGGTTACCTGGGACAAGCAGAACCCCCTGCACTTTGCTCCGGCGTATCAGAATATCATGGCTACCTTTGCGTTTTCGTGGTGCAACTTGGACAGGCGGCGAAGACCGCTTCCAGAGGGGTCCTACGGCGCTGTGTACCCAATACGTTGTCTCCCCTGCCTACACTTCGATAATCGTCACCCGCCCCGTGGCGGGCAGAGCCACGTTGTAGACTCTGGTCCGGCCTATACTCGCGCTCAAATGCGTGCTCTTGTGGGAGTGACCATGCACCCATACACTGGGCTGCAGGGTTCTTGCCATATGCTCCATCTTCTTCGACCCGAGCTCACCCGGGCTCCACGCGTCCTCGCCCTCCACGGTGTCGAAGCACGGCGCAAAGTGCGTGAGAACAACCGTTGTTTTACCCCGGCACTCCGAAACCAGTCTGTGCAGGGTTTTCATGCGCTCTGCGTAAATCCTCCTTGTACCCTCAGGGTCGGGGTTGGGCGTAGTGTTCCAGACGAGCCAAGGGGTGATCACGTCCCTTACACCTTTGGAGCCCACCACGTATGCTTCGCGTCCGCGGGCTTCCAGCCGCACCTTTTGATCCCATAACCAGCACACGTCTCCATGCGCAAAATAATTGCGCTCAGATCCATCGAACTCGTTGTTTCCGAAGCAGGCGTACACCGGACCCCCGTAGCGGGAGCGGATAAGCCTGAGCACTGTGTCCACTTGGGTATGGTCGTTGTTGTGTACTATATCTCCTGCAAGTAGGAGGGCGTCAGCCTGCGAAAGCGCGGACGAGTCTAGGGTGCGCTTGAACTCCGCGAGATATCGGGGAGCATGTATATCGCTTACAGCCGCAAGAATCACGACGTCAGCCGTCCCTAGTCGTTTATGACCTCTCCCTGCCTGAGCACGTCCGCCACTTCCGGCCTAAGTATCTCCGGCGGCAGAGGCTTGCCTACGGCGAGGAGGCTCCTAATCCTTGTCTGACTCGTGTTCACGTGCTCGGACTGAGGATGAGGACACACCTTGGAGGAAGCCATCCAGCCGCACACCTTGCAGTAAAACGACTCCCTGTACCTGAGGGGTTTGACGCCCACATCGAATTCGTCGAATATCCTGTGGCAGGCATAGGGGTCGTAGTAACTTCCAACTCCCGCCTGGTCTCTTCCGACTATGTAGTGGGAGCACCCGTAGTTACGTCTGACAATGGCATAGAACAGCACCGCCTTGGGGCCGGCGTAGCGCATAGCTATTGACAGAGATGAGAGCAACACCGTGTCCTTCGGATAGTAGTTTTCAACAAATCTGGCGTATGCACGCATGATAACCTCCGTCTTGTAGTCGCCCTTCTTGAGTTTGCCAACCACTGGCTGGATCATCAGGGCGTCAACATCCTCCCTTTCAAGGCTCAGCCTCTGAATGTATTCGTGAGCGGTGTGCGGGGGATTCCTCGCCTGGTAGGCCGCGACGTTTCTCCACCCCATTCTCTCGAAGTATTTCCTGGTTTGCGTGGGCGTGAGCTCGTAATCTCCTGATGGAACACGCAGCTTGCCAACGCACGTCACCCTGCCCGCGACAGCTGTTTCACCCGTCCCCACGAGGTCCGCGACGTTCGGGTGGGCGGGATCCTTGGTGCCGTACACCTTCTGGGCGAACTCTCCCTTATCTATCACGTATTTTTCCTCTACTTTAACAAGTGCGAACGGTTCGCCGTCGAGACCCCGTATACCCGCCGTGTCGCCGGGTTTCAGGCTGTTCAGCTTCTGCTCTTGGTTTCCGAGTGGGAGGAACACTATGGGCATGGTCCAAGGAAGGCCGCCGGGTAGCCTAGAGTTGCCTATCACCGAGCTGTACTCAGACTCGTTCATGAATCCCTGCAGCGGAGAGTAGGCTCCGCAAGCAATTTTATCGGCGTCGTACACACAGTCCACAGGCGAGCTCAGGACAGTTGTTTCCTCGAACTGTTCCCTCCAAGAGTCTGCGTGCGCGGTGTCAACGTATCCATTCACGAGTTTTCCACCGTAGGGTTCTGGAATCAAGCCGGGTCGGCCCCCCTAGTCAGCGCTCAGTCCACCAACTTGATCACGGGCTTCGTGGTCATGGTCCACTCGCCACTTATGGGGTCGTAGCTGGACACTGTGAAAACGTTCCAGTGGTCGTCATCTATCTTCGGGTAGTCAGCTCTATAGTAGTAGCCAGGCCAGCGTGTCTCCTTCCTGAATATGGTGTGCCGTACCACGGCCTCGGAAACCCACGCCCTGTGGTTGAGCTCCCAAGCCCTCTGCAGCTGGTGAAGGTCTTCGGCTGCAACGTGGCTCAGGTCCTCCTTCAGCGTCAAAATCAGGTCCAGCCCCCTTTCAAGAAGTTGCTCGTTGGTGACGTAGAATGTGCTCACGCCGCCGGCATATTCATCCATGATCTTTTCAAGCCTGTTCAAGCCGTGGCGGGGGTAGATGTAGTTGGGCGCGACCGTGCCCGCGACAACCATGTTGCGGCCCAGATTGTAGTTTTCGAGGGGCTTAAAAATCGTGTCTCTGAGCCGGCTGACAACAGACTCATCCGATCCAGGGGTGTAGTCGGGGTGGTCGAGGACGTATTTGACCGCGGCTTTACCGGCGAGTCTTCCCTCCGTGAACGACCCGCTTGAAAACTTGTGCGGGCTGCCGCCCACGGTGTCACCCGCCCCGAACAGCCCCTCCACGGTGAGCATCCTGTTATACCCCCAGAAATATCCCTTCGGAGAAAGATCAGCAGGGCCGCTCACCCACGCCCCAGCGGCCACGGCATGCGAACCCATCACGTATGGCTCAGAGGTGGTTAACTCGGAAGGTTTGTCCTTGGGGTCTATGTTGTTGGCCGCCCACATTCCCACTTGGCCAATGGTCATATCCAGGAAGTCCTCCCACGCCGCCTCCTCTTTCTCAGGTGTCTCTGTCACCCTTTCAGTGTGAATCAGTATCGGGCCCCTGCCCTCCTTGATCTCCTGAAGCATCACGTGGTTCCTGAAGCATGTCGGAAGAGGTTTTGCATCAGCCCACTTGCCAACAAGCTTCCTCAACTCTTCGAACTTTGTTTTCTCGTACTCTTCGCCATAGACGTTTGTTGCGACAGCTTTCAAGGCGAGGAAGTAAAACCCCACGGGTCCGTAGCCGTCTTTGAACCTCGTAACAACCAGCTTGTTCTCCATCTGGGTCATCGACGCACCAGCCTGTATCGGCAACGCGTACGCGGAGCCGTTATTCCATGGCGGGTACCAGGTTCTGCCCGCCCCCTCTCCCACGGATCTTGGCCTGTAAATGTGGGACGCACCTCCCGCTGCGACTATCACAGCCTTTGCCCGGAAGATGTAGAACGAGCCATCTCTTACGTTGAACCCCACCGCACCCGACACCCTGTTGGGGATGCGTGGATCCTTCAGAAGGTGGGTCACCATCACGCGGTTGTACACCTCGGTTGCGGACCTCCTCGCCGCCTCGGCGACGATGGGCTTGTAGGATTCTCCGTGTATCATGATCTGCCACCTGCCCTCCCTCTGATAATGACCCGTGTTCTTGTCGTAGATCATCGGAAGCCCCCACTCTTCAAACAGGTGGACAGTGGAGTCCACGTGCCTAGCTATGTCGAACAGGAGGTCCTCCCGGACGAGTCCGACAAGGTCGCCTCTTGCGTACCTCACAAAGTCCTCGGGCTTGTTCTCGTTCCAGCGCATCCCAATGTACAGGTTGATCGCCGAGAGCCCATGAGCCACCGCGCCGCTGCGCTCTATGTTGGCCTTCTCCACCAAGGTTATTCTGAGGTTTCTACCCCAGTAGGCCGACTCGTAAACTGCGCCGCAGCCTGCAAATCCTCCGCCCACTACCAGTATGTCTGTATCCACAACCTTGGTTTTGCCTGAAACACGCATTATCCCTCACGCCCTCCCGTCACTGGGTCTTGGGGGAAGCTTGGGAAGGCTGGGAACCATGAGTTTGTCTGGCTCATGAGACAGCACCTGGTCTTCCAGAAGTTCCCTTACAGGTTCAGGATAAGATCTCGAGGAGGGAATGGAATCCTCCCTTGTTGTTCTCGTGGGGAAGACGAAGTGCTTGACGCGCCCGTCTCTAAACCTTATACGCCAAGAGATCACCCCTTTGGCGGGCTCCCGTCGAACGGTCACCGAGTGACCGAGCGGGTTAAAGTCGGCATAGCTTCTGACATCGATCGCGTTCTCCGGGCAGTATTTCACGCATGAATAGCACTCCCAGCACATCTCGGGTTCGGTGTTGTACGCCCTGCGGATATGAGGGTCTATGTGCATTATATCGCTTGGACATATCTCTACACATTTCCCGCATCCGTCGCACGAAGACATGTACACGAATGTTGGCAATCAGCTCCCCTCCTGGACGTAGACCTTGTCAGACGGCCCAGGGGTGTGCACCAGCCCCGCTTGCTCGTCGAGTCTGCGCTGAACATTGTACACGGCCTTGTAGAACACATGTGAAAACTTGGTCCAAGGGATTGTCAGGAACAGGTAGGCCGTCGCCGCAAGGTAAACCCCGAACCAAAAATACACTTGTCCGCCGGCCGAGGCCCAGCCTACATACGCGAACTCGTAGATCAGCCCTGTAGCCGAGTAGGCGAACACCCCAGTGGCGAACCTGTCTCCCGACGAATATGTGAACGCCCTCCTTCCCTCCTTCGACACGTTGACCCTCTGGAAGAGGAACATGGCGCACCCCACCACCATCATCGCATACCCGGCTGTTAACGCCAACTGAGCAGGGGAGTCGAGCGCGAACGGCGCGAAAGCGGGGTACGCGAAGAACCTTGCAGCCGTGTATATCACGGTTATCAGGAATCCCCATTCCATCAATATGTGTGAAGCCCACCTGGAATATTTTGAGCCGCAGCCAAGAAGGGGGGCTGCGCCTGCCACGTCCCTGACAACTGAGCTCGCAACTACGGATGGCCTCGGAGAAGAAGCTGTGGAAGAGCCTCCATACATTGTTCGCCGCCAGCTTCTTTCCTGACGGAAGAAAGCGAGTTTCCCGCCAGCCAGGGCGTCGTAGGCTAGGCCGATCACCATCCCCACAAACATCACCAAAACGAAAACCCTGAAGTCCAGCGGATCGTGGAAAACAGAGTTAGCCAGGGTTGACATTGACAACCGGGTTTCTCTTGAACATGGGATAACTTAACTTTTTCCTGCTCTGCCTTTTTTTGGCGGATTCAGCACAACGCGTGCAGAACCGCGCCCGTGTTAGAACGAAATCAGTCTGTGGCTGCGTCTTACGACGCCCGGTAACTCGGAGACGGGGATGCGTGCGGCATCTAGCGGTGGCTGAATTGATCCGTCGTCCAGCGCGTAAACCTTCGCGCCCGCCGATGAAACGCGTCCGAGTCCTGGCGCCGCGTAGTTAAGAACCCCCTGACCTACCACAACCACCGTCACCTCATGGCTCCCGGCGGTGTGCGCCATGATATCCCATATAGATGAATCCCTACGTAAAACCCTAGTCAGGAGGTAGACCACGTTCATTGGTGTCTAGAACACCACCACTTTCGACGCAAGCAGCTTTTCACCAATCTGCGCGGGCGTAAGAGGCGTGCACTGCTCGGGGATTGCAAGCGCCCTCGACTCTGCGCTTTGTGTGCACGCGAACAGCTTGAAACCCGATTCCGCTGTGAGCCTCTTCAGAGACTCTTTGCCAAAGGATGATCCGCACCATTCGAGCAGAAGGTATACTCCGTCGTCGACTAACACATAGTCCACTTTGTGTCCGTAGCCCAGAAGCATGTAGGACAGCCTCACCGACTCTGTGACGTGGGCGCTGTTTAGGGGAGGGTGGGTCTGGGCTACGGTGTACTTCAAAGCCTACGCCTCGGAAGTAAGTGAAATCGCCGTGTCGCAGCGCTCAAGCTGTTCGCTCAGGTCGTCGAGGCCGCCTGCGGATACACGCGGCGAAAGGGAGATCCCTCTTGCCTTTACGCACGTGGTGCACGCTGTCACCGTGACGGATGGGAGGCTGAGCAGCTGAGCCGCGGCCTCGGCTGGTTCGCCCGAAATCAGAGCCGATGACCCGTTGTACACTCCGTCGCCGAGGAGGAACACGTACACTTTGTCCCCCGCCTCCGAGAACGACTTGGCCAGCAACAGGGCTCTCTCGGTGTTGCGGTGCTGCACAGGCGTCGTGAAAAGCAGCATCAGAATCTCGATCATCCGCCACCCCCACTGCCGGCCGCCGCGGACTTGGGGGTCCAGAATGCCGGCTCCACGGGCTTGCCCAAGCGCATCAGCCCGAACCTCACCAGTCTCGCGATGCCGAAGAGCTCGGGGCTGCGGTAGAATTCGATTTCCCCCCTGTCCGCAAGCCCGCTCACCGCGGGGTCTAGAGGGAGAGAACCTAGGTAGCTCACCCCAAGGTCCTTCACCGACTCCTCGGTCCCCCCTCTCCCGAACACGTTCACGCGCACACCGCTCGGGGTAGCCATATGCGACATGTTTTCAACCACGCCGAGGATCGGCGTACCAAGCTCCTTGGCCATTGTCACCGCCCTCGCTACCACAGTCTTGGCCACGAGCATGGGGCTGGTTACAAACACGACCGCGTCCGGGCGAAGCGACTGGAACACCGTAAGCGGCGCGTCACTTGTGCCGGGAGGGAGGTCGACGAGGAGGTAATGGGTGTCCCCCCAGTCCGTCTCCGAAAAAAGCCCCCTGATCGCGCTATTGATCAGTGGTCCCCTCCATATCAGTGGAGTCTTGAACCTGTCCATTATCAGGTCCACCGCCATCACCTTTGTTCCAAGCTGGGTTTCAAGAGGCTGCATCATCTTGTTCTCCTTCAGGCGTGGCAGACCCGTGACGCCAAGCATTCTGGAGATGCACGGCCCGGTTATGTCGGCGTCCAGTATGCCCACGTTGAATCCAAGGAGTCTGAGGTGTGTGGCTAACGAGGCCGTAACAAAGCTCTTACCCACTCCCCCCTTACCCGAAGCCACCGCAACAATTTTCCGCACTCCTCTGCGCTGCAGCGCGTCGATCCCGGCTAAGTCACCCGCGCGGCGGACGGGTTGACCGGATTCGGCAACCGGAAGCTCGATTCTCTCCGGCCCCCCGGGGGGAGAGGAGACTTTGAACCGGCTCAGGCAGCCGTCAGCCCACGCCGCGTCGCCTACGGCAAACTTCACCTTGACGCCTACGCCGGCCTGCGCCCCCGCCCATTCTATGTCGGAACGAAGCACTTCCGTGAAAGGGTAAGCCGGATAGGGTATCCTGAGCGTAACCAGGTAGGTTGCACCATCTCTTTCGGCGCCGAGCACCGCACCAGATTCGGTCACTGACTCGTTGAGCTCAGGGTAGGGTACGCCTGACAGAATCTGCTCTAGTGCCGTTGTCGTCGGCCAGCACCTATCTCGCTGGGGCGGCTACGGGGTGATTCACGGCATCAAGCACCGCGTTTATGAAGTCGTCTAACGTCGCGCCTAGCACCGTGACGCCGGACCGGCTGAACTCGGCCGCCAAAACCCGGCTTACCGCGGATCGGTCGAGGCTAACCCCCTTCAAACCTTCTTCTAGGGATGAAAGGCTCCAGGTCACCGGAACGGTGAAGAAATCTCCTGAGAACGACGCTTCGACTATCCTTCCCGAATCTACAAGCAGGATTACCCTGATGAGCTTTCGAGCCTTGTAGTCGGATGCGCACAGAAACATACCCTCCTTGATCTTGACTATTCTTCTGCTAAGCGACTCCCGAACTTCGTTTGCGTGGCCGTCCCTTGAAAACACCCAGTCTGGCCTCTTTCTTTCAGAGATCAGGTTTTCAAGCGCCCTGAGCTCATCCGTGGTGAGTGATGATTCACTTGAGCCTTCCTCGTAGATCGAGGAGAACTCCTGAACAATCAGGTTTTCAACGAGGGGGCGGTCCGGCTCTGAACATGTTTCCTGTTCTACAGATGTTAGGTAGGCCTGCATGGATTTGGCCATCTTATCCCTGAATTTTGCGTCGGGCACGCGCAGGATGCCCGCCATGGCTTGGATGTTGAGTGACAGAAGTATGTCGCCTGTTAGCACCCGAGCGCCGCCTATGTCCACGGCGCCGTTTGCGCTGATCTTCCTCCCGTTCACTGCAAGGTCATTCAGCCCCTCCTTAGCTGCTCTGACGCCGAGGCGCTCCAGCACTCTACGCACAGGCTCAAGCATCCGTTCATAGTAATCCGCTATTGTACCGAAGGTAGCCGGTGATCCTATCCTGGTTATGAAGAAGTAGTCCTGCTCCCAAGGGCCGTCGGCTATCGCACCTCCGCCTATCACTCTCCTGACCACCGGTATGCCGTTTTCCTTACAGTAGTCGAGATCGAGTTCAGCGGACGCGTTCTGGTGAAAACCCACGTTTGCAAACGGGGCAGCGGGGTGGCACACCACAAGCACGTCGCCCCGCCTCCCCTGTGAAACCGATTCTGCTAGTGTGACGAACGTGTTGGTCATTGTGTAGCCGTCGACCGCACCCATCCTGATTACCTCCAGGCGGGGCGTGTACATCAATCCCCCTAGAAGCTCACCACGGAGTCGGCGTCGAGCGCGAGGTCGGTGAGCGTCGAAGAACCCACCACCTTCACGCCCTCTACAAGTTCATCAGGACGTATTTCGCACAGGTCCACCAAGCTTTCCTCGCACACGTAGAACTTGACCCCGTTCTGCATGGCCATATCTATGAACTGTTTGAGCGTGCCACCCTTCTTCAGCTTCACTTGCTCTGCCGCGCCCTTCTTGAGGAGTTTGGGGGCGTGCATTAGAAAGTACATCGATGTGTCAACCTCCATGGCGGCTGAGAGAGCCGCGGTGTAGAGCGGAGCATAGGTCTTCTCAGGGTCCTCGGGACCCGTGGTCATCACGAACAGCATCTTCTTACCTTCGGGCGACGACACCTCTACCACTCACCGCGAGCTACTTCTGGCACCTTATACACCGGATGTTTTCCCTAGTAAGAATTTCCTGATAACGCTTGAGTGCCTCCCCACCCTTGAGGAGAGAAGAGAGCTGCGCCTGATTTGAGAACCTGATCTGGCTTATCCAACCTTCGCCGTACGGGTCTTCATTTATGAGCGAAGGGGTGGCGTCAAGTTTCTCGTTGACTTTCTCAACAACACCTGCAACGGGCGACATCACCGGCCCAGCCCACTTACCGCTTTCGATAGTTGCAAGCGGCTTGTTACTCTCCCGCTGTGTTCCGGGTGAACGCATCCTCACATGAAGGATTTTACCCGCGCGGGTCTGGGCGGGATCGGTGAGCCCCACCGTGGCCAGCTCTCCTTCCACGCGAATCCAGGTCATCTGGTTTCCCTCAAGATAGTACAGCAGGTTCTCCGGCAGTTCACATCCGTTTATTATAGCCATATTCCAATCTGTCTCCTCCTAAAAGCCAAGCCTGTGCATGGCCGTGTCCGCGCCTGAAAAGTTGTCGGCTAATCTTACGTCTTTCCTGCTATGTCCGAACGCCACTCCTAGGAGCTGTGTGAAATACATCACTGGCCGCACTATTGCGTCACCGTACTGCTCGATTATCTTCGGTATGTTGGTTTCGATGTTGATATGCCCCAGAGGACACATGGTCGACACAACGTCTGCGCCAGCCCTGGTAGCCTCGTTCAGAATCGCCGCAGAAAAGCCGAGGGAGACCTCTCTATCGGCTACTGCGTGCCCCCCGCCGCAGCAGATTGTCTTTGCACTGAAGTCGACCACGGTCGCCCCGGCTGCTTCGAGGAGATCATCCATGTAGTGCGGGTGCTCCGGGTTGTCCTTGCCCTCCTGAAGCCCCGCACCAGTATATACCTTTGGCCGGGTATACAGGCACCCGTAGTAGCAGGCCACCTTGAGCCCGCTCAGGGGTTTCTTAACATGTGAGCGAACCGCCTGCGGGCCGGCTCGCTGGTATATCACTTCAAGCAGATGCTTGACCTCCACGCTGCCGTCGTAGGATGACACACCCGCCTTGCCCAGGTATCCGTTTATGCGTTGACGGGTTGACTCATCCTCCGTGACAGCTTTGTTGGCCCTGCTCAGACTGTAGACGCACCCGTTACAAGGCGCCACGACAACGCTCGAACCCATGTTCTTCGCCAATGCTAGGTTTCGCGCAGGTAGGAACACCGAAAGATCGTAGTTAACCGTCTTGACCTCGGTCGCCCCGCAGCAGTTGTAGTTCTTGATATTCTCCACCTGGATTCCAAGGTCTTGGATAACTGCTTTGGCCGACTTCTCATACGCTTTACCCAAGCCGTCCAGGGAACAGCCGGGGTAAAACGCCATTCCATCGATTTTCTCCTGCACTTCAACCATCGCCTCCGCCTTCAAGTATCTCCTTTGCGACGCCACGCACCTTTTCCCATCCCTTAACCCTGTGCCTCAGAGGGCCAGTCCTGATTCTACCCGTCCTGACAAGTTTCAGTGCCATCCTGAGCATGAACCTGTTGTTGAATTCCGCCAGTTTTTCGCGGCTCACATATGAGCGGGTGAGCGCAAGCTCGTCGAGCACACCCGTCTGCAACGTGTTTTTAACGAAGGCCTCATCCCATCTCGACGCCGGGGTGTCGCCCATCCAGCCCTTTGAACGCATGTATCCTTCTATGGAGTGAACAACTTCTTCCACCCTGACGCCTTTCGGGCAGCGTTCAACACACTTGTTGCACGTGACGCACCTCCAGATCACAGGCGCGTACTTCTTCAACTCGTCCTCAGCCCCCTTCTGCGCCAGGTAAATGAAGTAGCGGGGGTTGAACTCCCGCAGCCCGAAATCTGTGTGCATACAGCACCCTGCGGTGCAAGTGCCACACTGCCAGCAGTTGACTATGGTTTTGCCGGCGGGGGTGGATGCGACCGCGTCCAAGACATCGGTTGAATAGTCTCCGAGTATCCGCTGCTCGATGAAGGTGCTCCACTGACCCGAGACATCCAAGCCGTCGAGCTTGGCTTCTTCCTTTACGAGTAGCCTATTCTTATCCACCAAGTTCTTCTCATGTATGGGCATAGGAAAGCCTCCCGAGGCCGAGGATCATGAGCGCAAGGGTACCCGAGTCCGGGAACAGCGCCTCCATTCCTCCCGAGTTGATCGCGGAATCCTTGGCTCCTATTATGTTGCCGGCATACGTGAGCGCACACATGACCGTCAGCCCGTAAAACCCCGTAAAGCCACGGTTCATGTTTTCTATCGCGGCATTCAGTTCGGCCAAGGCGAGCTGTATTCTTGTAAAGGAGCGTTCATGAGTCTCCGTGAGAAGTGGTGCGAGTGCACCAGTGCCTCTCTCGGGGTTCCAAACCCACCTTGTAGCCAAGCCGTAGCGGTCGGGATTCACAAAGTGTATCAGCTCAGCCGCCAGATCCCAGCTCACGTCGGCCGGGCATCCCTGCAACCTCCGAAACCTTGTCACCACATCTTCCGGCTCGGTCCTAGAGTTTCGCAGAGACTTGAAAGCTTCTTCGAGCGCGCGCGCGTCGGTTTGACTCACTATGGCTGACGCGTATCGTTTCGCCGGAAAACACAACTTCATCAGCATGATGTAGTCGGGGGTTTCAAGCTGCTCCTTGCCCGTTATCGAGGACGTGATAATCTGTGACTTTTTGGTTAGCGACGTTCTGAGGAAGGACACGTCGCCTTCGGAGAGCTGTCCGAGAGTGGAGTCATAAACCTCCTCCACTCCCCCGCTATCGTGTCTGCTGGCGTTCTGCAACAGCTTTTCTCCTCGCAAAGTTCAAAGCCTTCATCGCGGCTGCAGAACCCTCAGAGACCGAGTCCGGAATAGCTTTGGGTCCCGTCGCGGTCCCAGCCACGAATATTCCTTCAACCGTAGTGTGAACGGGTAGCGAGTCAGATTGAAGCGGTTTGATAAATCCGTGTTCCTCTAGCTCCAGTCCGGCGAGCTTTGCGAATTCAACCGTTCCCCTGCTCGCTTCCATGCCGGTCGCAAGCACTAGCATGTCGAAGGGCACCTCGGTGGGTCTCTGCAGAATCGTGTCCTCAGCCATCGCTACGAGCCTGCCGTCCTCACCCCTGTTTATCGAACCTATTCTACCCCTGACGAACTTTACGTTGAACTCCTCCATGGAACGCCAGTAGACTTTATCCTCCCAGAACCCATACGTGCGTATATCCATATAGTAAACGTAGGTGTCAATCTCGGGGTGCTTCTGCCTGACCTCCATGGCCTGCTTGATAGACACCACGCACCCCATTCTGCAGCAGTAAAACTTCCCAACCTGCTTGTCCCGTGACCCAACGCACAGGAGCCATGCAATTCTTTTGGGGGTCTCACCGTTCGAGGGCCTGCGAAGATTGTCCTCGCTCAGCATCCTCTCGAAGTCTTTGAAGTCCAAGACATCGGGGTATACACCGTATCCGTACTCGTACTTCTTGTGCGGGTCCCAGTGAGCGAACCCTGTAGCCGCTATCACAGAGTCAAACACGTGGCTTTCGAGCGGCCCGCCTTTTCGACGCACCTCAACATGGAAGCCGTCGCCAGAACCCTTGAATGACGCAACCTCGGAGTTGAGCATCACCTCGACGCCCGACTGCTCAACCCTCCTTACAAGGGGGTCAAGAACTTCCTGCACAGGTTTGAGGTCCGGTGCAATCAGACTGTAGTGCAGCTTCTTTGGTGTGCCTCCTAGGAAGCCCTCCTCCTCGACCAATACAACGTTTGCCCCGGCTTCTGCTAGATCACAAGCCGCACTAAGCCCAGCCGGACCTCCACCCACTACCAGTATGCGCGGAGAACTCAACTCTTCTATTCACCGCGTTTGAGCGCCTGCTCCTCAACAATCACCTGACCCTTGTTCACTGCGAAATACTTCTCGATTTCGCTATGGGGGTCATACAGGTACTCGATCTTTCCACCCGACTTTATCTGGTTCAGGTACTCGGTGAAGTCCTTCCTGTAAGATTGGTAGTCTATCCCCATCTTCTCCATCAGTTTCTCAACCGGAGACGTGTGCCAGTGAACCTGAACAATCTTGTAGGGGTGTGCGCCAGCCGCAAGAGCCGCGAGCTGAACCTCCGCGAGCACGGGCACCAAGAAATCCATTCCGTGAACCTTGCCGACCCACTGACTCTTGTCAAGAGTGGTCACACAACCCGTATCTGTGGTTATCGCCACGTCCGCGTGAGCCTCCTCCACCATGGGTTTGATCTTCCTGAGCGTGGCGAAGCTCCGGGTGAACTCTCTTTCAGTCAATATGTGTCGGAAGCCGAATCCGCAGCAGTCGTACCAAGTGCTGTAATCTGCAACGCTCACGCCCATCTTCTGCAGGAGAGCAGTGGGGGGAGCCGGCCTCTGACCGCCCAAGACGCTGCTGTCGTATATCGCATCCTCTGGCACCATCTTATAGTAGTGGCATGGTTCGTGAACGGTTGCAACAACGTCCTTCAGGTCGTACTTAACCATTGAAGCGATCTCGTCCCTCTTGACGTGAACCCACTCGCTGTAGTGAACTATCTCCTCGGGTATCACGAGTTCCTTCCCCATATGATGCATTATTTCGCGAACCTTGTCCCTAACCTCCTTGTTTTCGACCAGCACCTTGCGCATTTCCTTGTAGTCCCCGTAGCTAGTGCCGCAGTGTATCAGAGGATAGGTACCTGTCTCGTACGCCCTGTACCAGTTCCTTACCGCCACGGCTGCTAGCGCGACGGGGTTGGAAGTCCCCGAGCCGTGGTAGTTCCACGCGGTGCATGACGTCTGGTGAGGCTCGTTCAGATACGTGGTTTTAAACTGGTTCATGAACCACAGCAGGGAGGCGGGGTAGCCCGGAATGTTGCCGCACTGCCCGCACGACTTGTGGTGCCAGAGCTTGTCAGTGGGAACTTTCTTCTTCCACCCGAAGAGCGTCTCGACTTCAACAGGCTTGTTTTCGGGGGTTATCGGGATAACGATCAACTCGCCTCTATCATGCAGCGTCCACATTTCTTCTCTTACGTCGGAAACCTTCTTGTCGGACACCGATCTGTTTTCAGCCCTGGCCCTGACGACTTCTCTTATCTGGTCAGCACTCAAAATCCCCATTTTGTTTTCATCTCACCTGACACCGTACTTCTCCTTCATCTCCTCGAACTCCTCTCTCCACTCGTCAACTATGTCGGTTATCATCTCAACCAAGTCGGGGTCAACCGCCCGGACAATGTCTATCACCCCAGACTCTTGGTATATCTGGAAGAGCTCAAGGGAGGTTTGCATGGAGACCTCCCACGCGGAATCGGTAACCTGAAGAACATCTATTGGGATAGCTTTTCTGAGAGTCTTGAGGTCGGATGCCTTTGAAACCGCGTCGGGACCCCAGTCAACGAAGAAGTCAGGCTGAATCATGTCTGGGGAAACCTGTGTGCCACCTGTCATCACCTTTAGAAGGATCCTCGTGTAAGGTCTCAGAACCTCCTTAGCGCTGTCAAGGCCGTTTTTCACAGCCAACTCACGCATGACGCTGATTATACCCGCGATGTCGTTGCCAAACCTGCAGCGCATATTGCAGGTGTAACACTGGCAGCACGCCCATATCTTTTCGTGCATGGCGTTCAACAGGACCAAGGGGTCGTTTGACATGGCTACCTGCAGCATCTCCCTTGGACTGAAATCGTAGAACCTCGCTGCAGGGCATCCTGTTGTGCATTCGCCGCAGTTCAGGCATCCAAGCACGTACTCCTTGTACCTCGGGTCAGCGGTGAACTGGTCGTAGATGTCCTGAGCGAGTTTAAGGGTGTCCAATCCAAGGTCCCGGGATCCTCCTAGGAGAATCGAGGGTTCAGCTTGCTCCTCCTTTTTTCTCGCCGGAAGGTTTCTTAACACGGACAATGCTTCTACCACCAACCTGACATTGTCAACTTGGACACGTGCCTGCTTGAAGCACGTAAACCAGCAGATTATTTAAAGGTTTCCGCAACCACGCAAACGCGAGATACGCTCCAATCGCTAAGGTGGCCACACTCACCTTTTTCCGAGCCCTAACAACCCCCACAGCAAACCCCGAACTGGGCTGATTAATCTGTTATACTTCCTTAGACTTTAGAGGACAAGTTTATGCTGGCTTGAATAATATTACTTGTACGCCCATTGCGTTGCGCGAGATCAGGCTCGACAAGACCTAGGAGGAAGAGAGCATAGTTGACGCAGTAAAGAAGATGAAGGAAGGGATGGGCGTGGAGGAAGTTGCGAGAAAACACGACGTGATCTTGTACACGGTGTTCAAATGGTTGAGGATGGCCGTGCAGGGAGAGGAAAGATAGAGTGCCAAACCTAGCAGGGGAGTAGAGAAGTTCACTGAGAGAGAAGGCCAAGCTGATCGAGTCCTAGAGAAGGGGCTAGGGATACGGGTTGGACTTCGACTTCTGGACCCTTAAGCTCGCGATCGTAAGGGATAATGCCGGATTGCGCGCCGAACGAGTGAGGGAGTTCCTCGAGGAGAGTGGTGTAGACGTCGTGTGCCTTCCCCCCCCACTCTTTGGACAAGAGTACGGCCGAGGGACCCTGAGCGACCGGGGCCAAACGCTGTGTTGAAATCCCATTGATACGGCATAGAGGTGAAAACAATATCTTGTCTCTTAGAACTTAAAGAAGTAAATACTCCCGCAGAAATCGGTGTTGCTGTAATTACTCGACCGATTAGAAGTTGTCTAATCCACATAACATATACGCCTTGAACCTATTCATTTACTGCGCAACTCGGTCTGTGGCAATTCATTCGTTGTTTGCAGCAAATGCCCTTGGTTCGGATATGTTCCGCTGACGATATATTCCCATTAGGCAATTGCCGTTAAGTATACTCAAGTGAAAGAGAGAACAGCTGAACCTTGGGATTTTTGCTACTCCTCCCAAGAGGTAGAGCCTGAGATTCCCAGATTAGCAGAGATGCTTGAATCCGAGAATCGGTGCCGGGTGCTTGACTTTGGCTGCGGTGCTGGAAGGCACACCCTGTACTTTGCGAGCCGTGGTTTCGAAGTCTCAGCCTTCGACAAGTCCGCTAAGGCAGTAGAGCTGCTCAAGTCAGCTCTAGCAAGGTCAAATGTTCGCGCCAATGTCCACGTGCAAGACATGCTAGCCCCGCTTCCGTATGAGGCTGCGTCCTTCGATTGCGTTCTGGCAACAAAAGTAATCCAGCACGCCAAGATCCCCGACATCACCCGCATATTCCGCGAAATCAGCAGAATTCTGAAGACTAATGGAATCCTTTTCCTACAGGTGACAAGCTATGGAGACACCTTCGGAAACAAGCCGGGGATTAATGGCTGGCTCGAGCCTGGCACCATCAGGGCAGGATACGGCCCCGAAAAAGGGGTGATTCATCACTTTTTCAGGAAGGAGGAGCTTCTGCGGTTCTTGCAGAACTATGAAGTTGTAGAGATTCATTCCGGAAGCGCAGGGCACTACAACGGTTATTGCGTGATAGCGCGTAAAATAAAGGGCCCCGAGTAAAGCTATTCATGCACGGACCATGGCGAGCAGTTCAGGACTCAGATTGCCCAAAGTGAGAAACCTTACCCCTGAATTCACTACTGGACAATCCCGGGTATCAATTACTCTCCCAACATCCTTCCGTATTGCTATACTCCGGCCCGTGTGCCGCGCTTAAATCAATCTGCGGGGAGTCTTCGAACATGGTCCTAAGATACTTTGGGATAAGGGTCTCCGACCTCGACAAGTCCGTTAAATTCTATACGGAGAAACTCGGACTGAAGTTGAAGAGGAAGGGCACAATGTATCACGGTGGAAAGTGGGTACTCCTCGAAGACCCGCGTTCCCACCAGCGGCTTGAGCTAAACTGGTACCCAGAGGAGTCTCCTTACTCCACCTCGCTCGAGCCCGAAGACAGACTCGACCACATAGGCTTCAAGGTACAAAATCCGGCGGCGACTTTCAAGAGGTTAACCTCGCAGGGGGCCACGCCTGCTCTCGCACCAAGCGACAAGCATGGGGTAAAAGGAATCTACTACGTGGAGGATCCCGACGGAAACTGGCTAGAGCTCTTCTGACACCCTCCATGATTTGGCTTCAACCGCCTAACGCAAGGTTGAGCGATTCTTCAGCTCAATATGTCTCGCTTTACCATGACCCCTTACACTGCTAGGCAGTGTGATTCACAAAGAGACACAGTCAGACGAATCTCTTGCATGCTGGGCCTTACCCCTGATTCTGCACCCTACCTCTTCTTTCCTCACACACCCTGGAGTTTCGAATATTGGGGTTTGCGACCTAGCAGGAAGAATCATGCTCAGAGACAAAAGACCACCTCCGATAGGCTTGTTGCACAGACACATTACCTTAATGATGGAACAAAAATGACATTGTGGAATAGCGTCGGAAAGTGTCTTAGCCCGCACTCATCCATTCTGTTTCCCCGCTTCGGATTGCCAGCCACTCATCCTGGACACCCTTCTGCCCACTATAAAGAGTGAGAGTAAAATCAGAATTACGAATGCCAGGTTCGTTAGGTACGGATAATCATACACTAACGTAACGAGACCAGCCGTCGGAGCGAATACGCCGAAAAGCGCAAGGCCGATAGGCACACTACAGCAACCCCCACTGAAAAGTGCTGGCACCAGGGCAAGAAATCCAAACGGACCAGCCCTCCTTGTGAACTGGGAGAGTCTAAGGCTGAAAACAGTCAGTATCGTGTTCAGGGAGAAGAGCGTAGCGAGAACAAGCGAGAAGAAGAACGGCCCATAGATTATGTTCACCTGAAGGTGTCCATTCGGATACCAGACAATCGCAGAATTGTAAAGGCCCGAGAAGCTGGAAAACGAGTTAAAGAAAAAGGGGTTGGCCACACCGTACTTATGAAGGAGAGGAGTGATGTTTGAGGAGTAATAGAAGAACATGCCCCCAGAGATGGTGTATAGCAGCCAGTAACCCAACCAGGTACTGACCATCAGAACCTTGTATCTGCGTGCGTGAAGGATAGACCCGAGAAGCGAAGTTATGCTATGCTTCTCTTGGGCCGCTATTTGTCGGGAAGCCTTGACTGTGATAGCGGTTTCACTCTCCTTTGTTCACTCGCTAAGCGGACGCCGATTGGAGATTATTCGCAGCGGATATCGCGCTTTGTATTGTCGTTCCGAGATTGACGCCGCTGGTCACGATCGTCCCAGACGGGCCAATCAGGTACCATATATCGAGGTCAGCCTGCGGGTTGTAGGTATAAGTGGCGCTCTGGGAAGTATCCGCGAAGAACCACCCTGGATAGTTGCCCACGCCTCCAGCATATTTGCTCGCGAACTGAACCATGGTGGGACCGGAGTAGCCAAGGTCGTTATAGTCTTCCACGGTCACCAGAATGACGCCCTCCGAGCGCAGCTGCGAGTAGTAGTGCGAGGCAATTATCGGAGCAGTCTCCTGACATCCTGGGCACCAAGTAGCTATTATCCAAACGAGGACCGTGTGACCCTGGAAACTGCTCAGAGAGGTAGATGTTCCGTTGGTGAGATAGAGGGGCATGTTTGGAGCTTTGTCACCGCCGTAAATTCCAGTCCCGGCCTCCGGAGGAGTTGTCCCAGTGTGAGCGTCAGCAGAACGCCCATGATAAAGGGTTAATGCCCCGGCAGCCACAGCGACCAAGAGGGCGACCACACCCAAGGTCAGGATGAGCCTTCTCTTTGTTCCCCCACTTCCATTATGCCGTCTTCCTGACTTTCTTTGTTTCTTTGTTCCATTACCGGCTTGATTCTGTGGCGCCGCTGTCCCAGTGTGCTTGGACGAGTAGTGCTGGCGAAGGGCTCCAACCGATCTAAACTGCTTCCCGCACTCGCTGCACTTTACCAACTGCACTAGCCTCCTTTTTCCAAGCAGCACGCGGAGATACTCCGGCTCAGGTAATGGACTGAGATGAGCAGAAGCGCCACCGATAGCGAGTAGAAGTATTCCGAATTGGTTTCAAAGAAGAGCTGAACCCTGGGGGATATCGAGTAGAGCACCGGCGTCGAGACTCCCGTCATAGCGATCAGGCTTGGTATGAGTGGCGTGCAGCAGAGACCGTTGACTAGGCTCGCAAGTACCGAACCAACCGTGAGACTCTTCGCTGAGGATGCGCGTAATCTGAACGCGTAGACATTGAGGGTGACGACCAGGCCTATCAGCACACCGAAGATTAGCGCGAAGGCCACCTGAACAGGAGTTATGAACTCGATTGCGTAGGACACGAAACCTCCCAATGGGAGCGAGGGAAGCAGGAACATGTAAAGCACCGAGACTGACACTGAAAGAGCAATAAAGAAGAGAAGGTAACCCCTCCCCCCGAACAGGGCTTCGAGCGCAGAGCGTTCGCAATCGAGATAGTGCAACCTGTGAGCCGTCAATCAAGTTCGACCTCCATCGAAAATTGATTCGAATTACTTCGAGCCGTCACCGTTATCATTATCCGGTTTCACCTGCGGACTCTTACTTCTCTTTCTCACTCTAAGTACAATACCGGTTACGGCCACTATCGCAGTAGAGACTGCCGCTCCAGCAGTGAAAAGTTCGTACTTCCCCGCGACAATCGAAATAGAAGCGAACCCACCTGCAATTACAATCAGAATGGGCAGACCGCAGCATGCCACAGCAGCAAGTAATATCAAGAAAGACCATACAGGGGTTAAACGGTACCCCGACACTCCTTCCCTTTCTTCGTCCATGTTGGGATTCCTTGCACTATTGCTGGTTTGGTCTCTCGAACCCTGCATGTGGAATTAGTTTCCTCCTATTCTACGCAGCAGCTCATCTTCCCGATATCAACGTAGAAAGACTGGGCCGCAAGCTTGATCGACTCCGAGAGCGTTGGAAAGACGTGAACCGTGTCGATTATGTCATCGATTGTGAGCTTGTTCTTTATGGCAAGCGCGCCCTCCTGAATCAGGTCGGCTGCATGAGGCCCAAGGATGTGCACTCCTACTATCCGCTTCGTGCCGCCGTCCACCACCATCTTCACTAGCCCGCGCGTCTCCTCGATTATGTGGGCTTTCGGCACCAAGTCAAACGGGAGCACGCGACAGGCGCACTTTATCCCCCTGTCGAGCGCCTCCGATTCGGTATAGCCAACCCTCGCTACCTCAGGGTAGGTAAAAACTGCTGAAGGGATTTCTTCGAAATTGATCTTCTTTGCCACGCTACTGAATGCGTTGTGGATGGCGATTGCTCCTTCCTTTGCTGCGACGGTCTCGAGCATGGGCTCACCCGTGACGTCACCAGCGGCCCACACGTTCTTCGCCGACGTCTGCATCTTATCGTCTACTGCAACAAATCCTTTGGCGTCGGTCTTTACTCCCGCGTTTTCAAGATCCAGCCCCTCGATGTTCGGTTGCCTACCTGTAGCGAGGAGGAGCTGGTCACAGAGAACGTTCCTAGATTTTCCCTTGGCGGTGAAGCTTACCTCCTTCCTCCTATTCCCGCTTCCCTTCGGCGAGACTCGATTCACCGTCACGCCTGTAAAGATTTCAATTCCCAACTTCTCGAGATGGTATATCAGTGCCTCGGAGATCTCGGGCTCGTCATCTGGAAGAATTCTCTCGCTACGCTGAAGCAGGGTGACCTTCGTCCCAAACTGCGCGTACATCTGAGCGAACTCGAGCCCGAGTGCCCGCCCTCCGACGACGCACATAGACCGGGGAAGCTCGCGCAGACTAAGGGCTTGCTCGTTGGTCAGGTAGTCCACTCCGTCTAATCCCTCTATGGAAGGTATTCTGGCACGGGCTCCAGTAGCTATGAGAAATTTCTCGCCCTGAAGTCTTTCTTCCCCGGCTGCTACTTCGTTTCTTGAAACGAATCGCCCTTTGACAGGGTAATAAGTTACCTTTTCAAGGCCCCTAAGCACCTCAGCATACTTTTGCCTTCTGAGTTTCCTGACTAGCCTGTCCTTCTCCTGCATGACCTTTTGGAAGTTGAGTTTGCCGCTTCTGTATTCTATCCCCTTAAACGAGTTCCTCGCCCCACCACAGAATGATGTTCCCACTGAGAGCAGACGTTTGCTGGGAACGCAGCCCACGTTGACGCATGTCCCTCCAATGAGAGCTCCCTCTGTCGCGTTCCCGCCAATCATGGCGGTGCTTACACCAAGCTCGTTCGCTTTTATAGCGGCTGCAAACGCGGCAGAACCCTGCCCAAGAATAATTAGTTCGAAGCGTTTCACAAGAATCTACCTCTCCAGCCCGTCACAGGTAAGAAGATTCGCGGCATACTTTCTCAAGTGCAGGTCGACAATCTTGAGAAGTGGCAGCACTGTCTCCGCGTTTATCGAGTATACCCTAGATTTGCCTGCTCTACTCGCGGTTACCAGACCGCAGAAGGCAAGGCACCTGAGGTTGTGCGATATATGCGTCTGCTCCATCCCGAGCCCTGCGCAGATTTGCGTGACGTTCAGGCTCCCCTTCTCTCTGAGCAGGTTGATAATCTGCATCCTCACTGGATTGGCCATGGCTTGGAAGAACAGTGCCTGGGGCTTAGGCTGGACTAACTCAAGTGACACAGCGGTCATATGACGCACAGAGCCATATATCTAAATGCTACCGAAATCCTCGCCCCTCCGAAGAGGTCGTTCCTTGGCCGCATAAATGAATAAGCAAAATGCGGGAGACTGTGACAAAGCTGGAGGCTAACATCGACATCTACGCCCAACTCCAGCAAAACCAAAGTGTGTCTGATTTAGGAAGTGACTGAACGATTGCTACTTTCTCCGCGACTGCAGTCAGCAAGGGGCATAAGAGAAAGAGTCTAGAGGTTGGAATGAGGTTGACTATGAAAACGATGCGTTCGCAGCTGTCCTAAAATTGGCACTGGTACAACGAGCCGCAACATACCCCGAATGAACTGGACTGGAATCAGCGCAAAGAGCAAGGAAGATTCCCTCAAGTTCCATACCAATGGGCCGGGAATAACGGTCTTCAAATGACAGCGGTCGCCGCAAACTCAAGGCGAACCGAGGAACCCCGAGAGCCAGAACATTAAGTAGTTACTCGGGCTCAGCGAGGACGAGTCTTGTAGCAGGTCCAGAACACATTATGCGAACGCAGCAGACTTTAATCGCTTAGAGTTTCACGTAAAGAAACTGGGCAGGTGCATTCACTAACTAAAAGGGGGGTGACATCCTCCTAAGGCCAAATAGATTGGACCTTTCAGTCGATAGCTATAACAGCTCGACGTCTGCTTGAGAGCTTCTCCTACAGGTCGTTACCTCTTTTCCTCATTACTTGAACAACCCAAAAAGGAAAATTTGCGGTGATTGCTCTTTCCACCTTAGGGTCCGTCGAAGTAGCCAGCAAAAGAAGAGACAATCAAGCCAAGAAATGTTTTTCCTTACAGAAAAAATCGCTTAATTGCGCCCGAAGTCAAGATTCTCCCCTACAAATCATGCTACATCACCAACAGAATTGCACACAGGTTTTTAAATTGGTTACGGCCACCACAGTTTGTGTGAGTAGATTGATGGCGCTATCATCGACATCCAAGCTCGAAGGTCTGTCGTTTCTTCTTGGAGACTGACGCGGGGCAGGAGTAATGACATACAATAGGGTTCCGGGCATTCGAGTTGAATACGAACAAAGGTGGATGTGCAAGCCGTCGCCCGATGCCTCTCAGATCGAAATGGTGACATTCTCCGATAATCCAAAGACCGAAGATATGTTCCACGGCGAACACGGCTTCATCTATATTGATAGTACAAGTGTCGAACTCCGCTTGCGAAGGCACACTTTCTTGGATTCGCAAGACAGGGCTTTTTCGTGGCGGAGGAAAGAGCAGACTTGGCCAAGGACGGAAATTCAATCAGCCTCAATAGCGTTGACGAACGCCGCCTCATGCACCAAGGAACTATCCAAAGAGTAGGCGACTCAGAATTGAAGATGACAGGCAAAATCATTATGGGAAGTAGAACTGATCCATACGAGGTAAGACTGGTCCGGCGCAAGGCGAAGAAGTGAATGGCGGAGTTTAGCCAAGGAGAACAAATCAGAATGTCCAAGAAGAATCGATACCAGTTTAGTAGCCCATCAATCAACATTATCACCCGCAACGTCGTCCGGCTCGCTAGCTTCTATGAGCGCCTAGGCTTCCGTGAGACCTTCAGAACGCCGTTGGAGGGTACACCGGCTCACGTGGAGATGACGCTGGATCGGTTCACTATCGGGGTCTCCTCGCTGGAGGCCGCAGTCTCCGATCACGGGTTGAACCCGAACCTCAATGGTCGGCCTGTTATAATCACTCTCATGACCGACGACCCAGATCGCGACTACGCTCGCCTTATCTCCGAAGGTGCGCCCTCGCTCTCACCACCGTCCACCTTCCATGCAAACAAGTACGAACTCCGTTCTGCCTACATAGCAGATCCAGATGGGAATCCAATCAATCTTTTCCATCAAATCAGCAATGCAAGTGAAAAATCCTGAAGGGGATTTAGCTTCTAACCTAGATCTTTTTGTGCACAGAAGTATCTATGCAGCACCAGCAACTACAAGATATAATAGGGCAAACCTTTGCGAAGGCAAATGCACATACAAAGAAGATCTTAGGGCAACCGATGAGCTCAAGCCAAGTCATTCAATTGATTAATACGGGCAAACTGCTTACTAGCGGCTTTACGGCCTCAACAAATAAGAATGGAAGACCTCATATTTCATGGGATTTGTTTGCTTACTGGAAGGATACCTTGTACATGTGTGTTAGTCCAAAATCCGTTACACACTTTAATCTTGTTCGAAGCAGAGGAGTTTCTTTAGTTGTTACCGATGGGAAGGGTTCTTCTGCTGTATTCATTGAAGGAGAAGCGAAACTAGTTGGCAAAGCTAATGAATTGAAAGAGATGCTACTATCAGAAATAGCGGCGAATGTCAAAGGATTTCAGATGCCAGATTACGAACAACTAATTTTCGAAATTATCCCTAGGAAAATTTTCACGTACAAGGGATGATTGACTAGCACGAAGATTTAGGCGTTTTCCAAGACATTCGAGCTACGAAGGGCATACCACTTCCCAAGATGCGGCGATAACTGGAGAGGTGTTTTCGAAAGCAGGTAGTTATGCCTCTACATTATGAAGGGTGGAGACACTATTCTGAATCACTCGATTTCTGAGCAGAAACGAGGGGCTGCTGAAAGTTCATTCCTACCTCGGCGGCTTTTTCCTGGACTCTGTAATCTACCGTAATTATTCAAAACAGTTAGATCGCATGCACTACGCTCAAAAATTATTCCCTATTGGAGAAAACGAGCACGTCTTTCTACCTACAATAAATTCGTTTTTTCAAAAGCTCCAGTTTGAATTTAGAAAGGACTTGACCCAAAAGAACTTTTCAAACTACATTCACTACTATAATTTCGAGAGAAAGCGTGAAGGGTTAGCCGATCAGATCCCCGCTAATCTTCATTTCAGAGCAAAAGCCAAGAAGTATATACGTGTAATCGAACCTCTGACCTCATTTTAGTTGCTCATTCAAGTTTTTACTTTAAGATTCTATGTGCTTGTATCAATACCTAGAGGTATACCCCCCCCTCCGGGATATTCGCTGTGTTCGTAGGACTATGCTGAACCGCTCTACCAGCTTCTTGTCTACCTCGACAATCTTCTCAGAAACTCTCACACGATTCAAAGCTTGCTCGAGGGGCTTCGAATATCCGTAGGATATCTGACATACACACGGTAAGCATTCCTTCCCTTAAAAGACGGGAGAGATATGGCACCCCGACACAGTGCGTGTCCCAACCTCTGTGTCGTAGGAAGAGAACTGTATCGCGGATGTAGGTGCGGTCGCCGGGATTTGAACCCGGGTTGCCACCGTGGCAGGGTGAAGTCCTAGACCAGACTAGACGACGACCGCCCATATACTTATTTGCGGATTCCCCAACAGCCCTGAGGAATCTACTACTTTAGCGAATTGCTCGCTGGCTTAAGTCCTGCGGTGGACGAGCGCCGTCTGTGGCCCCTTTGCAACCATCGGCCTGGAGTCGCTGCACGGGCTTCCAGCAACCGAACCCATACTGAGCGGAGACCCATTAGCACTGTTCCAGAGGGGGATTCAGAAGGGAGCTATTCCGCAAAATTAGGTAGACCCAGGTCGCCAGAAGTACGGAGCGCGCAGAATCTGCACTCAAACAGTCTTTACGCATCGCAGGCGCAGAAGCCCCTGCGTTCTACACCCCGTGATGCAAGCCGGGAGCCACAACAACTCAAGTAGAACTCACGGGCCAAGAAGTAGCGCCCAGACCCCGCAAACGTTTTTATTCACAGGCCGGGGTTGTAGCCAGTAACTCGGGTTGGTTGAAAGCGAGAGGAGACTTGCGGCAATCATGTTCACCGACCTCAGTGGTTACACCGCGCTCAGCCAGAGAGATGAAGCGCAGGCGTTGAAGCTTCTTGAGGAACATCGCGAAATAATTCGCCCTCTGTTCACAAAGTTCGGAGGAAGAGAGATTAAGACAATGGGCGATGGCTTTCTGGTTGAGTTTGGCAGTTCACTTGAGGCAACCAAGTGCGCATATGAGGCGCAGCTAGCGTTGCACCGGCGTAACAGAGACCACCCGCCAAACTTCCGGATTCTGCTCAAAATTGGAATCCACGCAGGTGACGTTATACACAAAGCTGGAGATGTCTACGGCGACGCTGTGAACATTGCCTCGAGAGTACAGGCGTTCTCGCCGCCCGGAGGAGTTTGTTTGACCGCAAGAGTGGCCGACGACATAAGAAATAAAACCCCGTTTCGAATCGTGGGTCTGGGCCGGAAATCCGCCAAAAACATCGAATTGCCTCTCGAACTATACCGCGTCCTGATGCCGTGGGAAGAGGGAGACACACAGAGTGTCGCCGCTGTCGCTACCCCGAGGAACCGGGTTGCGGTTCTTCCCTTCATGAACATAAGCCCCTCCCGGCATGACGAATACTTTGCGGACGGGCTCACCGAGGAAATGATCTCAAGACTCTCTCTCGTTAAAGGGCTCGAAGTAATCGCGAGAACTTCAGTGATGACCTATAAAAAGAGGGTAAAAGGTATAGCCGAAATTGCGAGAGAGCTCAACGTGGGCACCGTTATAGAAGGTAGCGTAAGAAAATCCGGAAAACGAATCAGGGTAAGTGTACAGCTAATCGACACCGCAAGCGAAGCGCATATCTGGTCTGCAAGCTACAATCGCAAGCTGACCGACATCTTCTCCATCCAGTCAGAAATTGCGAGCAAGGCCGCCTCTTACATGCGGTTAAACCTCATGGGTCGCATTCCAGAATCCAGTACAAGGGAGGAGACTTCCAGCGTCACTGCCTATACGCACTTTCTCAGGGGAAGAGAGCTGATGCGGGAAGGAGGGCCACGTAATATAAAAGAAGCTACAAAGCTCTTCGGGAAGGCAGTAAGGCTTGACCCGTCATTTGCACGTGCGTATTCCGAACTCTCCAATTGCTACTATCAGCTAGCGGATTCGGGTTTGGCCCCCCGGAAGGCGTCGATGAAAAGGGCAAGGCGTTTTGCGGAAATAGCGCTCCGCCTAGATAGTGAGCTCGCGGAGGCCCATCTCGCGCTGGCCAACATACACTTTGGCGAGGACGACCTGCCAGGCACAGAGAGGGAAGCGAAGAGGGCTGTCGAACTCAATCCGAACCTCACGGCGCCGTATGCGATGCTCGCCACCGCATCCGCAATGCGGGGTGATATTGAGAGCGCAGTGAAACTTGTCGAGACTTACTACGAGCTTGACCCGCTCCGCCCAGTGAACGCGCTCGACCTTGGACTTATCTACCTCTACTCGGGAAGGGATGAGCTGGCTCTCCAGCACTGGCAGAACATCGCCGATCTCTTTCCCGGACGGGTGCACAGGCACTTGGCTGAATATTACGCATCCAAGGGAAATTATGAACTTGCTTCCCAGCTTCTCGCAAAGTCCCGGAAGGATTTCCCGGTGAGCCCCTATTACCACTGGCTCTCCGGATACGTATCTGGCATGCAGGGGGACCGTCAAGGTGCCCTGAGAGCCATAAAGGCACTGAAAAAATGCGGAAACGAAGAGTCCAGGCTGAACTGGTTGGCCTTTGTACAATACGCGCTTGGCGACTTCGACTCCTTTTTCGAGCTATTGCAGCGCGCCTCGGACAGCCATTCGCTCGACGTTTTGAGGTTAATGTACTGCCCGCTCTTTAGGAAGGCGAGAATGGACCCTCGTTACGCCGAACTCGTGGCGAACGAGCGGAAAAAATTCGAACCGCGCAAAAAAAACTGAGTGCTGGCGCCTTTTGTCAAATTCAACAAAATATTGATCAAGCCCTCCCTGAACGAACTTGATCCGGGGCGCGTCTAAGCTTTGCGGGAATTTTGAGGCCAAAGAAAGAATTTTGTTTTACTTAATAGTCCAAGCGGTCCTAAGAGCAAGCGACCTAAAGCCCCAAGATTACTTCCAGCGTGCCACCGGGACTTCGCCTGCGACGGCATGGGAGCCTAGCCCTCTCTCCATCTTGCCTTGAAAAGCGCGATAGCAAGAAACGCCACAGTAAACAAGGGGAGTGCAAGCCAGCTGGTCGTAATCTGGGTGGAGTTCGATGGAAGACCCACTGCACTCTGTATAAGCACAGAAGAGTGGGTAGTCGGAACGAGCTGGGCAAGCCACCTGAATTTCGCAGGAATCACCTGAAGTGGATAGAACACGGGAGGGAGAACTGAGAGAATAATGGAAATGAACGCCACTGTTAGAAACGCAGTGCGAGTATTGAGAACATAGGTCGAAAGGAAAAAGCCGATCGAACTCGTGGTCATCCATGTCATTACTACTACCGCAGTTATCTGAAGGACGGTTTCTGCTGAGACAGTCGCGGCAAAGTGACTCGCAATCACAAGGAGTATAACGAGCGGGGGGACTGCAAATGCGAGCTCTGCAAGCGCGACCGAGAACATATATGTAAACGACGTTACTGGAGATGCCACCACGATCGACTGAAACTTGTGCTCGATCTTGAGATTCGTAAGATCGGCGCCCAAGAAAAGGCCCTGTTGTGATACTGTCATAGTTATAGCTCCGGCCACTCCGTATACGACCGCTGCACCCCTGCCAGTAACGAACAATATGAAAAGGATCGTGAACGGTGTAGAGAACACAAACGGTAGAAGTGTCGGAATTCTGAGCATTGGCAACACCCCGATGTAATATGCTAGAGAAACCACGGCCCGTAGTTGCCGGACCATTTTCACAGGAGCGGGCAGACTCATTCATCGGCTCCCCTTTCCACGTCTCGGTCAAGTTCTTCCATCCTTGAGCCCACTATTTCAACAAAGACATCGTCGAGCGTTACGGGTGAGACAGAAATCGAAGCGTTCCGTCTCAGCGCCTGCCTGCTTATTTCTTCTGCGACTCGCTCGCTCACAAACAACCTAAGAAGATTTCCGGCTTTGGTCACACGCCCATACGGCGCAAGCTCATCCGCGGAAAATCCCGCTGAGGCATCTACCCTTACTTTCGAAACTAGGTGTTTCGAACGGACTTCGGCAGGAGTACCTTTGGCCAGCACTTTGCCGCGTTCAATCAGCGCCAGGTCATCGGATAGCGCCTCCGCTTCGTCCATATAATGCGTTGTAAGGATAATGGTGCGCCTTTCTTCTTTTTTCAGCCTTATCAGCTCGTCCCATACCCTGCGTCGTCCAATCGGGTCGAGCCCGATGGTCGGCTCATCAAGAAACATTAGTTCGACGTCACTTGCCACGGTCATTGCTATCAATATTCGCTGGCGCAATCCGCCAGAAAGGTTCTCAGAGGATATCTTCTGAAATTCAGTGAGCTCAAGCGCCTCTATTACTTCCCTCGCCTTCTTTGCAGCCGCAGAGTGGCTGACGCCTCGCATCATCAGGGCAAGAATCAGGTGGTCAATAGCATTCAGAGTCCAAAGCGGTTTTGCCTCTTGGGGGGTAATCGCGATTTTCTGTCGTATCGCATTTGCCTCTTTTACAACGTCCAACCCTAAAACTCGAAGCGAGCCCGAAGTCGGAAGCAACTGCGTGCTGGCAATCCTTAGGAATGTGGTTTTACCGGCGCCGTTACGACCTAGGAGCGTGAATATTCTGCCGCGCTCGACTCTGAGGTTTAGCTTATCAAGTGCGGGCTCTTCTCGAGAGCGATAATACTTGACCAGCTCATTTGCCTCAAGGATGGGGGGTTGCACGAGAAGGTCACCTCTGGTCCAGACGCTCCCTCGGCAACCCACAGTAATAAGCCTCTCCCGTGTTACGACTGGCACCTGAGGTGTCCCACTCTTTTCCCTGCAAGATTCTACTTCGGCGTAGTGTTTTTCAGCAGTCTCTTTACACCACTCCCTTCCTGACGCACTGTGGATGAGCAAGCGTCGGTATGTTAGCGCGATCTGCACTGGGTGGTGCCGGGCTTGTGATTGCGACACACTGCTGAGTCGGATCTTGGGACACACGCCCGCCGTGGTGCTCTTGTTTTCTGACACCCTCTCCTGCAGAAAGGATTGAAGGCTCCTGTTTCAGGGACACGTGGCTGATACCCCGCGTTGGGACTAGCCCGCAAGAGCTGTCTCCACAGGCGTGAGTTCGGGCGTGCCCCCCAAATCCTGCTTTAAGAGAGCCAACTCGCGCGATATTTAACGCGGCTTTCAGGTCAGAGCCTCAATTCACACCTTGTGCTCTGGTAAATTCAGTAAAAACGCGCCGTAAATGGCCACCGCCTGACCCGGCTCGCGCCTGTAAAAAGCCCAGGCAGGAAGTAAATCCGAACCCTCGCCGCTTGGCCTCTTGACACCTGCTCTCGCAACTCCGACCGAGGGAAAAATTCCGATACCACGCCGCGGCAGGGAGGCAGATCTGGCGCCCGAACTATGAAACTCTAACCGCGGTGAGCTACGACACTCAGAGCTTGAGGAGCTTTAGCGCGTTCCCCCCCAGAATCTTGCTCTTTTCGTCTTCACCTACTTTCATGGCGCGCACTCGGCTGACCGCCCGGTCGAGGTCGCTTATCTGGTGCGGAAAGTCCGTGCCAAGCATGACCTTGTTCTCTCCAGAGAAGGCGTAAGCGGAAGACAGAATATCCGTGTCATAACACACGGTATCAATCCAGACCTTTCTGAGTGAGTTCGACGGGGGTCTATGGAGTCTCGCCTTACACTCCGGATACGCCTCATACGCCGCTTCAATTCTCCCCCTAAGGAAGGGAAATACTCCTCCAGTGTGAGTAATCACGAGTTTCAGGTCTGGGAGCCTTTCAAATATCCCGCTAAAGACCAGCCGGAGCAGCGCGAGAGTTGTGTCAACACCGAAACCCATTATCGGCACGAGCCTGTAGTCTTCCATCGCGGTAGAGTTTATCGGGGTGGTTGGGTGAATAAAGAGGGGCACATCTAGCTTCACTGCCTTTTCAAATACCGGAGTAAGCTCAGCCGAATCCAGGGGTCTTCCACAAACATTCGAGAAAATCATGGCCCCCCTTAGCCCGCACTCTTTTACTGCCCTTTCAAGCTCTTCAACCGCGTCTGCTGTGCTCTGCATTGGTAGCGTCGCAAGAGCTGTAAACTCGTCCGGGTGCTTCTCAGTTATCGCGCCAAATTCATCATTCGTCAACCGCGCGAGCTTCATGCCTTTCTCAATGCTTTCGCGCTCTACGCCAGGGGTAGTGAGGGTTAACACCTGCATATCTATCCCGACCTTCTTCATGGCTCGCAGTCGGCTTTCTAGGTCAACATGGGCGCCCGCGACCACGTTGTAGTCGCCAGAGTATTCGACAATTGTTCTTCCGAGACTGTCCTTCCGGACTGTGGCGTAGCGCGGGCCCGTAGAATCGCCGGCTGCTAGTTCTTCGAGATACACTTTTGGATAAAAGTGATTGTGGAAGTCAACAATCATATGGCTGGAGCTTATGCACCCTTGGCTCGCTATAAGCAAAACCGAATCGAGTCAGGGTGTCGCTGGATAGGTGTAGCCCTGCGCGCTGAGCGGCTCCGGAAAGCACGCGACAAGGGAGTTGCGCAGTACTCTTACCTCACAAGCAACTCGCCACGAAGGCTGCGCGGGCCGGTCAAAACTCACTCGAAGTTGAGTCGAGAGTTCGGCAAGGCTGGTTAAACTGCCTCAACCAGGTCCATCTTCGGCGCATCACCTCTGAGCCCGCTCAGTACTCCCTTCCAAGCCTCAATATGCTTTTGAACCGATTCCTCTGTGTGCATCACGGAGAGCGACCACTGTTCATCCGGGCCAGTAGCACAGGGAATTATCCCGCGATTCAGCATTGCGAGGTAGTA